>CAVALG010000062.1:0-12520 GCA_963589585.1 Roseburia sp. AF12-17LB | reverse complement strand
TTGCAAACCTCGCAAATGCTGAAAACATTGAAGAAGACGGTATCCTTTATGTAGCAGAATTCGAAATTATCGAAGGTAAAACCTGCGGTACAACACCTTTCACACCTGCTCATATAATGATGACTACTGTTGCAGAAGACGGCAGCTTGCAGTCATTGGTTGATGAAACAGGAAACGCTGCTCCGGTTGACTTCAAATGCGACCACGCTGACAAGGTAACCACCACAGTTCCGGCTACCTGCCAGGCTGACGGTAAGGAAACAGTTTCCTGTGCTGCTTGCGGCGAAGTTATGAGCGAAAAGACTCTTCCTATGGGCTCGCACGATTTCAGCGTTAAAGTAAGCGAAACTCCCGCAACCTGCACAGACGCAGGCAAGATTGTTTGGAAATGCTCCGCTTGTGACGAAACAAAAGAAGAAGCGATTGCTGCTCTCGGTCACGACTGGGACAACGGCGTTGTAACAACAGAGCCGACTTGTGTAGATAAAGGCGTTAAAACCTTTACTTGCACACGCTGCAATGAAACAAAGACTGAAGATGTTGATGCCCTCGGTCATGATTGGGTAAAAGATGAAGAACAGTCAATTGATCCCGATTGCAAAGAAAAAACAAACGGTAAACTTGTAGAGCGTTGCACACGCTGCCAAGAAACAAGAGAAACCGAACTCAAATGGGAAGATTCACATGTTTGGGACGAAGGCAAGGTAACAAAAGAAGCTACTGTTGACGCAGAAGGCGAAAAGACCTTCACCTGCACAAAGTGCGGCGAAACAAAGGTTGAAACCATTGCTAAACTTGCACCTGCAGACAACGGCAGCAATACCGAAAACAATGCTACTTCACCGAAGACTGGCGATTCTACTCAGGTAGTTCTCTTCAGCGTTGTTGCTGTTATCTCGCTTGCTGCTCTTGCAGTTATCGTTTACAGAAACAAAGTTGCTGAATAATCGGTAACCCATTAATATAAACAATTTTAATAACCGATGCCGCTTTGCGGCATCGGTTATTTTTTGCAAAAAAGCGCCGCGCTTTATGCACGGCGTAAATTCTTTAACAAGTATATAATTCAAGAAAAATAATTTTTAATTATTTTTTTCAGTCAACTTTTCTTTTCGTCCATCGGGGCGAATTATATATGTATTGTTAAGTTGCCCAATAAGCGAGGCTTTCATACTGTCAATATACTCGCGGCGTAATTTTTGCCGCTCTTTTTGTTCTTCTTCGGTCAACGCCCGTTTCCTTGAAATTGCGGTTAATTCGTTTATCCGCTGTATCTGTTTATCGTCCACCTTTGTTCCTCCTTGGGTTGTTAATAATTTAATTTTAATTGTAATTGTTAATTTTGTCAATCTTTGATTGACTTTTTGTTTTTATGTTATAAAATAATTTTATAGTTAATATGAAACGGTGTGATACCTTGTGATAATAAGAAAAATGTACATAGCCTACGGCAAACCTGCAACCGCTCCTAATAACAAAAATGACTTTATAAAACTTTTTACATTCGGCAATATGACATTTATGTATGTTGAAACTGAAAATGATGCCTTTAATCCCGAAACCGCGCTAGGTGACGGTTTAAAATCTTTTCCAAACGGCGGAAAATGGTTTTTGATGTCTCCCATTTTTCTTGCGTCAAAGCCGCTCTCTGCCGAACATTGGCATCGGAAAGAAAGCCACCCATCGGTCTTGCGTGTCAACCGTGTTGATAACGATAAGCTTGCTTCATATATTTTTGAGCATTACCGTATGCAAGAGGAAAACTGGCCGCACCCCAAAGAAAAGTATGACGCCATTTTTGTTTTCGGCAGCCTGCTTGCCTATTATACAGAGGGGCTTGAGGATCGCGAAATAGATCCTAACCCACCGCAGCCGCTGCTTTCCACACGCGAAACACCGTGGGAAAAATGGGGCGATATAATGGAAAATAAATTTTTACCGTGGGAAAACGGCAAAAAAGAATGGCGCGAAGCCAACCGTTTGGACTGATTATAAATGAAAATAAAAAGTTTTTTTAAAAAACATTGGCTGGCTTTGTCCGTAACCGCAGGCTCTCTGGTAATCGTTGCCGTTGCAGTAATTCTAATTGCAGTGCTGCTCACACAAACCGCCCTTACGGGAACTGCCGTTTACGAAGTTGCCGATAAAATCATATCCGAAAGTGAAGAAATAGATATAGAAATCGATTCACAGTGTCATCTGTCGGGCGACTACGGCGGACAGGCTTATTCATTAAACGCTTCAGATTTGTCGGGCATATCACGCAATGCAAAGGCGTTCGGTATTGATGTATCCGTTTGGCAGGGCACAATTGATTGGGACAAGGTAAAAGCTGCAGGCATAGACTTTGCGATGATACGCTGCGGCTTCAGGGGATATTCGGGTTCAGGCGTTATAGAAAAAGACCCGCGTTTTGACCGAAACATTGCAGGTGCATTGGGTGCCGGCATTAATGTAGGTGTGTATTTTTACTCAACCGCCGTAACCGAAAAAGAGGCTGAGGAAGAGGCGGATTGGGTTGTATCCGTCATAAAAGATTATAATATAACCTATCCCGTGGCGTATGATTTTGAGGAGTTTTACAACAGTGACGGCAGCCGCGCCGCAGGACTTTCCCAAAAACAGCGCACCGCGAATACCGTTGCATTTTTGGAACGCATAAAATCCGCGGGCTACAACCCTATGCTCTATGCAAGTGCCTCTGCCGTTAGGCGGTATTGGCTCTATTCAAAGGTCAGAAAATATGATTACTGGCTTGCCCACTATACCACCAAAACCAATTATTCTGGACCGTATGTTATGTGGCAATGCACAAGCAAGGGAAAGGTTGACGGAATCAACGGATATGTAGATTTTAACATAGCCTATAAATCATTTTAATATTTAAACGCAACACCTCTGCAAAATTACTCTTAAAGAGTCGGTTTTGCAGGGGTGCTTTTTCGTGAATTTATATGCAAAATACATTAAATGGAAAATAATTAAAGAAAATACCAATTTTTTCTTGCATTATTTGGAATTATATGGTATACTATATTTACCAAATTTAGGAGGAATACATATGTACAAGAAAATCAAGGTATTAATCGCAGACGATGCAGCACAATTCGGACAGGTATGCGCAAAATCGCTTGGCGAAAACGGAATGGAAACAATGCTTTGCGCTAAGGACGGAATCGAGCTGCTTTCAAAAATTAAAAGTTATCAGCCCGATGTCGTAATGGCGGATGTGTTTATGCCGGGCAAGGACCTTATGGGCGTACTTGGGGAAATTAAAAATATCGAGCCAAACAAAAGGCCGATGGTTTTGGCAATGTCAAGTTTTGATAATCCCCGTCTTGAAAATGAAACGCTTACGGCGGGTGCGGCGTATTACTTTATAAAACCGTTTGACTTAAAACTGCTTGCCGAACGGATAGAGCAGGTTGCTGCGTGGGATAAATCTAAAATTCCCTCTCAACATTCCGACAGGATCAGCGATTCCGACTTGGAACTTATGATAACCGAAATTATCCACCAAATCGGCGTACCTGCGCACATAAAAGGCTACCACTATCTGCGCGAGGCGATACTTATGTCGGTCCGCAACAGCGAGGCTATCAATTCTGTAACCAAGGTTTTGTACCCGACGGTTGCCAAGAAACACGATACTACGGCTTCAAGGGTAGAACGCGCCATCCGCCACGCAATTGAGGTTGCTTGGGATAGGGGCGATGTTGATATCTTAAATTCATATTTCGGTTATACTATCCAAAACGATAAGGGCAAGCCTACTAACAGCGAGTTTATAGCAATGATAGCCGATAAACTGCGCCTGCGCCTGAAAATATCATAATTGCCGCCCATACGGTACAGAGAAAATATACCCAAAATTACATATAACAAAACCCCAAAAGCCGAGCGTCAACGCAAGTAACCGCATTGATGCCCGGCTTTTATTTTATATAAAAGTAAAAAATGCGAATGATAAACTTGTTCATCACTCGCTGTAAATTTCATTGAATCATAATATTAAAATACATTTTTATTTGCGTAGAACTAAATGTTCTCTACTTCTAACATTGCTTCCACATCTATAATTAATATACCACAAAATGGTTGATCTGTCAATCAAAATGCGACATTTTGTTACAAAATGTTTTTTATTGTTACAATTTTTAGTTTCAAACTGCCATTTTAAGCAAGAATTTATCACCATTTGTGGTCAAAAATATGGTCTGAATTAAGAGGAGGTTTTATTTATGGCAAGGAAAGGTGAGAACATAAGAAAAAGAAAGGACGGTAGATGGGAAGGGCGGTATAAAAGCGGTATCAAACCCGATGGTAAAAGCAAATACACATCTGTTTATGGGAAAAGTTATACAGAAGTAAAAAATAAACTGACTGAAATTAAAAGAGGTCTTGCTTGTTTTAACTGTAGTCCATATATTGAAAAAAGATTTTCTGATGTTCTTATACTTTGGCTTAAGTCCAACAAAATAAAATTAAAAGGTTCAACAGAGAATAAATACAAGTATATGATAGAAAAGCATATCAAGCCGCAGCTTGGGGGCAGGTGGATATCTACCGTAACCGCACCGATTATAAATGATTTTCTGTTAGAAAAAAAGAACCACGGACGCTTAGACGGAAAAGGCGGATTGGCATCTTCATATGTAAAGACAATGGCGATTATTATTGAGTCTGCAATTAAATTTGCGGCAGCTGAAGGTTTTTGCAGACCGTTAAAAAATCAAATAACAAAGCCCTTGACAATAAAAAAAGAAATACAAATATTAAGCATATCCATGCAAAAACATTTTGAGCATTCGGTCATAGATGATATTGATGAAACTGTTACGGGAATATACATTGCTTTATATGCAGGGCTTAGAATCGGTGAAATATGTGCCCTTTCCTGGGATGACATAGATTTCAATTCGCAGATTATTCATGTTAGACACACCGTTTCAAGAGTAGAACAGAGTAATTCTGATAACAGCAAAAGCAGTATTTTGATTATAGATACACCAAAGACAAGAACATCAATCAGAGAAATACCTATTTCCAAATCTTTATTGCACATACTTATGCACATGAAAAAATCCTCAACATCAGAATATGTGATATCAACTTGCGTAGATTAGGAATGCCTGTAGTTAATTTTCACACTTTCAGGCATACTTTTGCGACAAGATGTATTGAAGTCGGTATGGATATAAAATCGCTTAGTAAAATATTAGGACATGCTAATGTATCCATTACCCTCAACACCTATGTTCACCCATCAATGGACATAATACGGGGGCAACTCGAAAGGCTTTAATATTTTATGATTAAATTATTAGTGGTCAAAAATATGGTCAGCAATCAAATAAATTGTCTGTAAGAATCGCATTATAAACAATTCTAATTATGAACATTTAGTTCTACGCAACAGTTGATAATTTCGTGTTTAAATCAAAAACTATATTTACCCAAAATCATCAGTGTTTTATAAATGCATTGCCGTTTATCGGTAATGTGCAGACGAATCAGATCAAAATCGGAAGCAAACAAGCATTATAAATTAATTTTTGCAGAGGTATTTAAAAAATATGACAGAAAAAATTCCTGAAAAAATAAAAGCAGAAGCAATTGAAAATATGATAAGGAATCTTTCCGCTTTCAGAACTATGCTTCATCTGACGCAGGCAGATTTGGCAGAACTGATAGGGGTGGGGCGCCAGACTATTGCATGTATTGAAAACGGTACGCGCCCTTTAACATACGGTAATTATTTGTCGCTGATGTTTGTGTTTTCACAGTATAAGGAAACGGCGCAGCTGTTACGGATTTTCGGCGCATATCCAAAGGAACTTGAAAACATCTATGCAAATATCGACAATAAAAAAGAATAGTTATGATAACGGAATACAGTTTGGCGTGTTGCAAAGGCAAAACCGGAAAATTATACGAGGATAATTATTACTTTTTCGGCAATATATCAGAAGATGACCGCAATAAGAAATTTACAACAATAACCGACAAAGCCGCTACTGTTGCGGTTTTTGACGGCATAGGAGGTATGCCGCACGGTGAGATAGCGTCACGGGTTGCTGCTGCAACGCTTAAAAATGCAATAAAAACTTCAGCGCCTGCAAATAGCAACGAATTATCGGGAATTTTGAACTTAATCAATAAAATATTATGTAATATTATGCATGGCATCAATTTAAAATTCGGAACCACCGCGGAGTTGATGTTAATAAATAATGACAGTGCGTATTTTTGTAATATCGGAGACAGTCCGGCTTTTTTAATTCGCGATAACGAAATCACGCAGATTTCGTCAGATCATATTGAGCAGAAAAATGTCGACCGAGTGAAAGGCTCAGCGAATACGAAAAGTATAAAAAGAGGGCTGACACAGTATCTCGGTATAGATAAAGAAGAGATGATTTTAGAGCCGCACACTGATACGGTGCAAATAAAAACGGGGGACAGATTGATTATATGTACTGACGGGTTAACAAATATGCTTGATTTAGAAACAATCAAAAAAACAGTAAGTAACAGTAAAAATGCCGACACTATAGTTTCCGATTTGATGAATGCGGCTGTAGACAACGGCGGAACGGACGATATTACAATAATCTGCGCATCGATAAGGGGATGAACTTGAAATGCAGATAACGGCTGTGCTTTTATATAACAACAGTTTGATTCAAAGCAGTTTAGAGCCAAACCGTGAAATTACTTTCGGCTCGCATAAAAAAGATACAGTTTTTATACAAGACTTTGAGCCTCAACAGATTAAGATTAAATGGAAAGCGAACGGAGTTTCCGTGGATGCAAAAAAAGCGTGCGGATATGAAAGTAACACTGCACCGATTGATTCAATTATTATTTTAAGTAAAGAAAAAAGGGTAATCCTGTACTTAAGTACGCTTACGGGTTCATCGGCGCAAACCGTAAAGTTGCCGTATAATTGTTCAATTAAAATAGGGCGTTCTGATGAAAATGATATAGTGTTGAAAATACCTTTTATTTCAGCAAGGCATTTTTCACTTAAAAGCGAAGACGGCATTATTCGTGTTGAGGATTTAGGAAGTACTAACGGACTGTTTCTTAACGGAAAAAGAATCAGTGTTGCAAAAATGAAATCGGGCGATATTCTTACGGTATTAAGTGTAAGAATATTACTTTCCAACAGAGAATTGCATTTCTGTAATGTGGCAGATAAGCTGACGGTAAAAACTGATTTCAACAAGGATGAAAACAGTTATGATACAGTTTTAAACCGCTCGGAAAAGCACCTTACATACAGGCGTTCCCCACGAATGCAGGAAAAGCTCCCATATGAAGATATATTATTGGCAAATCCGCCCAACAAGGGACAGAAGTTTGAAAAATCCAGAGGGCTGTTTTCATCACTTGCAGGTACCGGAGCAATGTTTGGTGCGAGTATGCTTACAAGTGTTGCTTCGCCTGCATTGGTTGCGGCCCGAGCGGCAAGCCTTGTGTCTCCTGTTATCAGTGTGGCATCATCGGGCGGGAATAACAAAAAGCGTAAACAAACTTTGGAACAGTACGAAGCGATGCGCCGCGAGAAATACGGCGCGTATATCAATGATCAGAAAGCGAGAATAGAATCGGTTGCTAAGGTGCAAAGGGATATAATAACAAAAGAAAATATCCCACCGCATGATTGCATCGACAGCCTTTTTGAGTTAAGGCGAAACCTATGGGAAAGAACACAATCCGACAGAGATTTTTTGGATGTCCGCGTCGGAATGGGTTATGAGGATCTTTGCGTAAATGTAAAGAATAGGGCTGACTCAAACGGGTTTCAAATGGAAGATGACGATGTCAGGGAATTAAGTGAGCAAATAATTGAAGAAACCAGAATAGTTGATAATGTTCCTGCAAGGATATCGCTGTTAAAAAATAATACTGTCGGGGTTGTGGGGAACCGTATAAAAACAATAAATTTAATTCGGAATATGATAATTACTCTGACAACGGAACATTGTTTTGAAGATGTGCGTATTGTCGGATTGTTTGATGAGAATGAGAAAAAAGAGTGGGAACAACTTAAGTGGCTGCCGCATATTTGGGATGAGAACAGACAATTCAGATATCTGGCGTTTAATAAGGATGACACTCATAATTTGTGCGAGATTTTACACGAGTTAATACAGGACAGGAGAAAAGAGAAGAGAGGGACTTCTTTAAACACCATTGCTGTGCCCAAGCCGTATTATATAGTTATATTCGGAGATAAGCGGTCGGTTGAAAAAGAGCTGTTGATGCAGGAATTGTATGATAATGACGCTTCGCTCGGCGTTACATCGTTGTTCCTGTTTAACGATATGTATTCTTTACCGCATGATTGCAAATTTATCGTAGATATGGATCGCGGTCCGTATGCCTTTGATTGCAAAGAGGCAAATAAAAAGTTTATTTTTACTCCTGACCCACCGATTTCAGCGGAAACAATGGATGCTTTCGCAAGAAGAATGTCGGCAATTCAATTGGACGGGTTTGCAAGGGAAACCGGTATACCCAATTCGGTAACATTTTTGCAGGGGTACGGCGTAAAAACGGTTGAAGAATTAGATGTTTTCGACAGGTGGCAAAAGGCGGTTCCTTATAATAGTTTATCAGCCCCTATCGGTGTTATGGCAGGCGGAAAAACATTCGGGCTGGACATTCATGAAAAGGCGCACGGCCCGCACGGGTTGGTCGCAGGGACAACCGGCTCCGGAAAAAGTGAGTTGTTGCAAACTTGGATATTGTCTATGTGTATTTGCTACCATCCTTACGATGTGTCATTTGTAATTATCGACTATAAGGGCGGAGGAATGGCTAACTTGTTGGAACCGCTGCCGCATGTAGTAGGTAAAATTACAAATATCGGGGCAAATATCGGCAGATCGCTGATATCGCTGCAAAGTGAAATCAAACGCAGGCTTGCCGTTTTCGACGAATACGGTGTCAATCATATAGATAAATATCAAAAATTATTTAAAGAAGGCAAGGCAAGGGAGCCTTTGCCGCACTTGATAATTGTATCGGACGAATTTGCCGAATTAAAAAAAGAAGAACCTGAATTTATGTCGGGACTTATCAGCGCCGCTCGCGTCGGAAGAAGTATAGGCGTTCATCTCGTTCTTGCTACCCAAAAACCCGGTGGCGTTGTAGATGACCAAATTCAAAGCAACTCAAGGTTTAGGCTGTGTATGAAAGTTCAGGATGTTAATGACAGTCGTGAAATGATCAAAAGACCCGATGCTGCCAAAATCACGCAGTGCGGTCGCACATATATCCGTGTAGGTGAAGATGAATACTTTGATTTGTTCCAGTCATACTGGAGCGGTGCACCTTATATGGGTTCTGTGCTTCGACAGGACGGTATAGGAAATCAAGTAAGAATAATAGATGACAGTGGTAGAAGAATTCAGACTGTGTCCGGTGAAAAAACACATTCTAAGTCGGAGGTTGATGAGCTTACCGCTGTTGTAAAACATATCCGCACAGTGGCAAGAGAAAATAATATCGGGAAATTAAACGGTCCGTGGCTGCCCGAATTGCCCGAGAAACTAACCTTTGACGATATTGCTTCCGACGGCGTGGGATTTGACGGTGAAAATTGGGTTTCGCATCCGCAATGGTTAAAAGTCCCTATCGGTATGTATGATTCTCCCAAAACGCAGTCACAGGGAATACAGTGTATGGATTTTGCTTTAGAAGGGCATTACGGAATTTACGGAGCTCCCGGTACCGGTAAAACTTCTCTTTTAAAAACGCTGGTGTTTTCGTTGTGCGCAAATTATTCCCCCGACGATATTAACATTTATATTCTTGATTGCGGCGGTTGGGGAATGAGCATGTTTTCAAATATGCCGCATGTCGGCGGGGTGGCTCTGGATTGTGAGAGCGAAAAGTTTTTTAAACTTGAAAAATTGATAACGGAAGAAATTGAAAATCGAAAACGCGTTTTTTTTAAAAATGCGGTAAATTCTCTTTCGGCATACCGTGAATCGGTTAGTGAAGATATGCCTGCAATAATTATAGCAATTGACAATATTGTACCTGTTTTTGAATTGTACCCGGATCTTGAGAACTTTTTTGTTATGTTGGCAAGGGACGGTGCAACATATGGAATTTATATGGTTTACACAGCAAACAGCACCTCAGGTGTAAGGTATAAGGTAACGCAGAATATCAAAGGCGCAGTAGCCTTTGAACTCACTGATAAGGGTGACTATGCCGCCGTAGTCGGACGATTGGACGGTATGGCGCTGCCTAAGATAACGGGTAGGGCATTCTGTAAGGGCAATCCGCCTGTTGAGTTTCAGTCGGCACTTTGTGCAAGAGGACTGTCTGACAGGGATATGAGTATTAACCTACAAGGTGTAATTTCAAAAATGAATTCCGTATGGAGCGGAAACAGACCTAAGCCCATTCCCGTTATGCCGGATAAAGTGACTGTGAAAATGTTGTCCGAACAGTATTTTGACAGGACAATCCTGCCTGTCGGAATCGATTACGGTAACATAAACACCGCATACTTTGATTTGTCCCAAAACTATTCTTTGCTGATTTCGGGTTCAATACAATCGGGTAAAAGTGAAATTTTACGGTTGCTCACTGGTGAAATATCAGAAAAGTTTGCCGATGCAAAGATTTTTGTGTTTGACAGTCATAAAACACCGTTGCCCGACACCGAAAATGTTTACAGATACGGAAGCGTTAAAGATGACGGCTATGTTACAAGCGCATTGAAAGAACTTGTAGAGTATTTGAACGAGCGACAAAAAGCGATAAATCTTGAAAAAAAGATAAATGGCTCCGATATAGATGAGAAATCATTTATTTTAAACTACGAGTTGTTGTGCATTGTTATTGATGATTTGAAAGATTTTGTGGATTCGGTGTCGGATGCAAATAAACTTTCAATGGAGAGAATTTGCAGGCTTGCCAAACATCTTGGTGTAATTATTATGTGTGCCGGCAGATTGGCTGATATTACGAAATATAACGAAATTGAGAGTCTGACCCGTGTTGTTGTCGCAAACCAAAACGGGTTGGCGCTTGACGGTTCACCTGCTCAGTACGGGTTCTTTCAAAATAATCTAAAATATAACGAACGCGATATTGAGTTGGAAGAGGGAAACGCTTATATGTTCATCGGCGGAAAATGCTCAAAAATTAAATTACCGAAACGGGGTTGTTAAAATGATAGTTGCCGATATATCGGAATTAGAACACATTGCTGATATTTTGTCAGTAACCTCAAGTGAGATCGATGACACGCTTAACAAAGCGAAGATAACATTTGCGGAAATGTCGGCGGATCTTGAATTTGCGCAGTATATTCACGCGCAGCCGTGCATTGAAAAAGTTGGCGATGCTGTATCAGCTCTGTTTAATGTAAATGAAAGGATTTCAGAACTTAAGAGCGTTGTGTTTTCGGCATTAAGCGGATATTCGGATAATGAAAGAACTTGCAAAAATACAGTTTCAAGAATGACCGCATACCTAAGTCTGTTAAATGATACCGCAACAGCAGCATTGTCACTCGATTGTCCGTCTGTGACGGGCTTGGAACAGTCAATAAATCAAGATGAAATTCAAAAAATGATATGTGGAAGCGCTGAGGAACTTCAAATGGCAAATATCGCTGCAGTATTAAAAACCATAGAAAAAGAATACCCGGTAAAACAAATACAGGTGATGAGTGATGGCAAAAACCAATAATGAACCGATTTTTTCAGTGAAACTCACGGCAGCGGAATTGTTTGTTTTGGCAGCGATGCTCGGTTATAACACCGTGTGCGGTGTGTCCGAAAGACCGTTTGCCGACAGAAAAAATCAGCCCGAAAAAACAGTAGGCACAGTAAAATCCGCGCTTGAGAAAAAAGGATTTATCAGCTATGGGTTTGACGGAACTCTGTATGTTAGGAAACTTTTAAAAGTAGGTATATCCGCTGTCGGTAATTCCGATAACATAATCAGCATATGCAGCAATGCCGAAAACGGCAAGCGGCAGACCATATATGTTTTTAAAAGTGACGGGCATTTTGTAACCTTGAGGAAAGCAAGACTAAGTGAGACTTATACTTTGAATGTCAGGATGGCGGATGTGTCGGCTGAAGTTCCCTATATCGGCAAGGGTTGCAATAATTCGTGCCCTTGTAAATTTGCATTTGAAATCCCGTTGGATGAAATTAGACAGGCAAAAAAATCTTCTGTGGATTTTTCAAATGTTGTAATGACGGAAACACTTAATAAATATTGCAGTGCAGATGTTGCAAATTCATTGGCAAAAGCATTTGATTCTGCACAGCCGTATTTAACAATAAAGCTCTTTTGTAAGTCCGGCAGTGAATACAGGACCGATTTCTCAGGTACATACATATTGTCGCATAATCCTTTTTCGATTTATATAAATAATGAAAAACTTTATGTAAAAGCTGAAAACATTGTTAATGTATGTAATAAAGTGCTGAATGCTTTGTAAATTTTGGGGTGAATATTATGGATAGCATAATTG
>CAVALG010000061.1:0-2654 GCA_963589585.1 Roseburia sp. AF12-17LB | reverse complement strand
ATATCTATTTTATCGGTAACAGCATAAGTGGCAGCGCAATGAGCGACCTCCTCAAAATTTGCGAAGGTAAGCGCATATCGCTTAATGTTATTTCAAAGTCAGGTACCACTACCGAGCCTGCCGTTGCTTTCAGAATTTTGCGCGAATACCTTGAAAACAAGGTCGGTAAAGAAGAAGCAAAACACAGAATTTATTGCACAACCGATAAGGCACGCGGCACACTTAAGGAACTTGCCGATAAAGAGGGATACGAAACCTTTGTGGTGCCGGACGATGTCGGTGGAAGATATTCGGTTCTTACAGCCGTAGGTCTTCTTCCCATTGCAGTCAGCGGTGCGAATATTGACGCTCTTATGGCAGGCGCTGCCAAAGCAAGGGAAGAATATTCCGAACCCGATCTTATGAAAAACCCGTGCTATCAATACGCAGCGCTTAGAAATATTTTCTACAATAAAGGGAAGGCAATTGAACTGCTTGTAAGTTATGAGCCCAGATTTACAATGATGGCTGAATGGTTTAAACAGTTGTATGGCGAAAGTGAAGGGAAAGACAACAAAGGTATTTTTCCGGCAGCCGTTACATTCACAACCGACCTTCATTCAATGGGTCAGTATATCCAGGACGGCAGACGCCACCTGTTTGAAACTGTAGTTACCATTGGCGACTGCGGCGACGATATTGTTATTAAGGAAGACCCCATAAACGGTGACGGGCTTAACTTTATTGCAGGGAAAACAATGTCATATGTAAACAGAAAAGCGTTTGAAGCAACCGTTCTTGCTCATACCGACGGCGGTGTTCCTAACCTCGTAATCGGGCTTGACAAGGCTGACGAAGAAGATCTCGGAAGATTGATTTATTTCTTTGAAAAGGCTTGCGCAGTGTCTGGATACCTGCTTGGAGTTAATCCGTTTAATCAGCCGGGTGTTGAAAGTTATAAAAAGAATATGTTCGCTATGCTTGGCAAACCCGGCTATGAATCACAGAAAGCCGAACTTGAAGCGCGTATAAAATAATTTATGAAATATGCAGCCTATGGTTGCTAAATATAAAGGAGCGATTATTATGGTAAAACTCATTATCGGAAAAAAAGGCTCGGGCAAAACAAAAAAATTGATTGACGCAGTAGCTGCTGCTCAGTCAAAATCAAACGGCAATGTAGTCTGCGTTGAAAAAGGCCCTGCGCTTACCTATGATATTCATAACAGTGTTCGTCTTATCAACACCGAAGTTTATAGCATTGCAGGCTATGATATGTTCTACGGACTGTTAGCAGGTATTTGCGCAAGTAACTTTGATGTTACAGATGTATTTGTTGATGCTACACTCAGAATCGGCACAAGGGACTACGCTGCTCTTGCTGAGTTCATTAAAAAGGTTGTTGCTCTTGCGAAAGAAAGCGATACAGAATTTACTTTCACAATTTCCTGTGATGAGTCTGAACTTCCTGCCGAAATTTTCGAGTATGCTGTAAAAGCATAAGATTATTTTGCGCAAAACAAAGGACCGTGTCATATGATGCGGTCCTTTAACTTTAAACATCGGTTTTATATTTCAAGTTTAGTTTGCCTTGCATATTGAAATATAAATTGTTGGGCTATTCCGGCATACGGTTTGGCACATTCGGGCAGTTCACCGCCGAAAAGTTTTTCCATAGCGCGCTTTATCCATACATCTTTCGGGAAAGCGTCAATTTTTCCAAAGGCGAACAGCAGTGTACAATCGGCCACCTTAGGACCTACGCCCGTTATTTTCATCAGTTCACGCTCGGCAGCATCGGTGGGCAGGCTGTCAATTAAATCAAAGTTCACCGTGCCGTCAACCGTCTTTTTTGCGGCGTCAATTATATATTTCGCCCTGAAACCGCTGCGAATGCAGGCAAGATCTTCCGGGGACAGAACGGCCAATTTTTCGGGTTGCGGAAATGTATACCCGTGTTCGGTTTTTTTGCCAAAATTTTCACACAACCGCTCAATTATACCCTTTATACGCGGTATGTTGTTGTTTTGTGATATTATAAAGGAGCATAGCGTTTCCCATTTGGGCTGACGAAGAACGCGTATTCCACCGTAAAGTTCAATCGCCTTTCCAATTACGGGGTCGCGTGAAAGTTCTGCGGAAATTTTGCCGTAATCTCTGCTTAAATCGAAATATGGGAACCAAAACGAGTAAAATTCATCTTCTGTAGTACCGTATAATCGGAAACTGTCACTGTTTAATTGTTTTGCGTAGACATATTTGCCGTCGGCTATGCAGTGCCACAAGCCGTTTTCTTCTTTCCAGCGGAAAGCCTGACCGCAATCAAGAGTATCTTTTAACGAGAAATTTTTAAGCCCCGATATTTCGGTGCAGTCCCGCAATTTTGTAATCGATAATGTGTTATTTTCATTCAATTTTATCACCAAGTGAATTATATCATATTTTGTCGAAAAAGTCTGTACTATATTTTAAAATTTGTTTACGGAAGTGAAAAAGTGAAAGAGGATATCTGCTCTATACCCATCAGCGAAGTTTTTAATAAAAAATGCGGCTGCCCAATATGCGAATTACAAAAAATTGTTGAAAACCGTGCGGTTCAATTTACATTGGGCGATTCAAAAATGCAGCCGCAAATACGCATACAAACTAATGAAAAAGGTTTTTGCCGCAAACAT
>CAVALG010000060.1:0-2929 GCA_963589585.1 Roseburia sp. AF12-17LB | reverse complement strand
CAGTCAAGATTGGCAAAGTTTGAAAATAAAGCCTGCATTCTATCACGTTCCTTTATTCTTATTTTTGTCGGTAAGGTAAAAAATAAACCTTTACCGCACAGCAAAAATCAGCCGTACAGTAAAAGTCTCGTTTAAACCGCACGCGGTTTATTGTTTTCCGGACATAAATGTCGTGATTGACGAAAAAGCAAAACGGCAAAGCCGCCAACTACTCCCCTTTACATTACCGATCTATTATATTAAAATTTGCGGCATTTGTCAACGCAAAAATGAAAAAATAGCCGTCTGCTGAAAAAAACAGTTGAAATATCGGCACGGATGTGGTATTATATTTTGGCAGTCGGGTTGACTGCCGTATGTTTTTTAAATATGAAGGCATAGCTCAGTTGGTTAGAGTACCTGCTTGACATGCAGGGGGTCGGTGGTTCAAGTCCACTTGTCTTCACCAAGATTCGGCAAATCTCGTTAGGGGTTTGCCGCTTTTTCATTTTACTGCCAACCTTCCGAGATTTATTAAATAAAAAACACGCCCGGTGCGTATGCACTGAGCGTGAATTTATTCTTGCTTTGTCTATAATTATCTCATTCCCGAACCGCGTTTTGTACGGCGGATTTCGGGATTTTTTCTTTTAAGGTCGGAAAATTTTTCGTCGCTGGTTTGTTTAAATTTGGCCATCATTGCCTCAAACGGGTCAATCGGTTCGGTCTTTTTGGGTTGGCGGCTGCCGCTGCTTTCGGGTTTTCCGCCTTCGCGCGGTTTACGCTGAAAAGCAGGCTTTTTGGGCGGTTCCATAGCCTTTTTAATGCTTAAACTAACCTTACCGTCCTCACCTATTGTAAGGACTTTAACCTTTACGGTATCGCCCACCTTCAAATGGTCGTTAATATCACTTACATAGGTCTGGGCAACTTCTGATATATGCACCATACCGTTTTTACCCTCGCCGACATCAACAAATGCGCCGAACTTGGTTATGCCTGTTACTTTTCCCTCTAAAATCTGGCCGACTGTTAATTGCATAAAAGAATATTTTCCTCCTGTGGTTTATCATTTCCCCGAACGGTCTTCAAACACGGTTTCATCGGGAAAAGCGTAATTGAGTTTTTCTCGCGCGGCGCGTTCGATAAAATCTTTCTCCGTTCCGCTTTCAAGCAAATCGGTCAACTCAGCAACGCTTATGCGAAGTTCGTCCTTTGCCTTGGTGCGTTCCTCAAGTTCCTTGCGGCTTTTAATAAGTTCAACCTGTAAACTTCCTGCAGTAATCATAATATAGACCGAGAAAGCCAAAAGGACAACGCGCAGCAATATGCTTTTTTTTCTTTTAGCGGTATTTTTCACGGTTTACACCCCATTTTTATACGCTTTAAAGTATTATACAACAGAACATACTGCGGTTTCAAGCATTTTTTGCGCTAAACATACGACTTTTTTTAATTTTTTTCATAACCGACAAAAACAGTCGGCTAAAAGCGGCAGCGGCACTGCGAAATGCCGATAAAACCGCCTTTGCAAGCATTTTTATCGGCTTTAAAATAATGTCTGTCATAAACACGGCGGCGTTTAAAATCCATTCCGTAACTTTTAAGAAAATATCCGAAAGCAGCAATCTGAAAATTACAAAGCCGATAAATTCACCTGCAATAAGGTAAAACCTCATATGGCTGCCGGCATAAAGCAGGGCAAGACAGAATGTGGCTGCCGCCACTGTTGCCCAGAAAAGTATATCCAGCAAAAACACCGCAACGGGCGAACGCACGCCCCTGCGGTGCAAAAGCCGCATAATATCATAAATCACGCACAATGCGGCACCATACAACAGTGAAACTGCAAAAGCAACCGCCTGAACCGACAAAACCGCATAGTTCATTTAAATATCCTTTTTAAGAAAGAGGCGTCACGCTTTACGGTTTCGCTGTAATAAACGGCTGTTACCCTGCCCGAAAGCGAGAGTTCGGCGGTTTTTAAATCGTAATTATTTATATGAAGTTTTGAACCGCGGACGGTAAGATCACCGAGGTCGCACTTCATAGTAACGGTATTATCGTCAAAACCGATAACCTCGTTCACTCCGCTTATTTCAAGCAGTTCGCGGTTTTTAAGGACGATTGTATTGTTAATAGTTTGCTGGCGGTTGGTTTCGCGGTTGTTATCTGTCATACCTCGGCACTCCTGTAAAACGGCTTTAGGGAGGGTATCGTCAATCGGGCGCGCGGTAATGTTCGCGGCGGCAGTCGCGAACGCGGAAGTGCGCCGCGCTTAAACATAATACACGCTTCACGGTTCACAGCCGTTATGTTTTTATGCTAATAAATATGACAGAATGGGCAGATTTATGACTTATAACAGTTAAAAACACTCCGCTGCCAATCCCAAAAAACGCATAGTTAATATTCGTCAACCGATACTTAAGTATTATCAGTTGCTATCAGTTTGTTCAACCAGTTTGTACATCAGTGCGGCGTCGTCCTTTTTTGCATATTCATTTACGCTTAAAACCTCTGCGCTTACGGTACGCGCGCCGAACGAAATAGTTATAACATCACCGCACTTAACATCGTAAGACGCACGCGCCGTCTTACCGTTGACCTTTACGCGCCCTGCATCGCACGCTTCATTGGCAACGGTACGCCTTTTGATTATGCGCGATATTTTTAAATACTTATCTAATCTCATAAAATGCTCTTTTCTGCGGCTGCGCCGCCGTTTTTAATTGGTATGGTTTTTAAAAGCAAACTCCGGCGTACCCAAAAGGGTTCGTCGGAGTCGGGTTTGCTCAAAATATTTTGCCGTTTAATTATTTAACAGCGTTTTTAAGAGCTGCGCCTGCTTTGAAGGCAGGAACTTTTGTTGCAGGGATGGTTATAGTTTCTTTTGTCTGGGGGTTTCTGCCGGTTCTTTCCGGACGCTCGCGAACTTCAAAAGTACCGA
>CAVALG010000059.1:13695-14294 GCA_963589585.1 Roseburia sp. AF12-17LB | reverse complement strand
AAGCAATACTTGCTATCAGTATGCAGGAACGGTATTTCCCAGTGGTTTAACCGAGTCAAGCAAACTGTTTTTATTTAATCACAAGGATATTACCGATGTTCTGTTTGAGGGATACAAAGAAAATGGAAACACATTTTTATCCGAACTTCAGAAGGAAATGGAATCATAATTATGTGCAAGATAATTGAGGCTAAATATGTATAACTACATTCAAAACATCTGGCCTGACTGGAATATTGTCAGGTTGATAGGCGAAGGCAGTTTTGGAAAAGTATACGAAATAGTCAGAAACAACTTTGGTATTGAAGAGCACTGTGCTTTGAAAGTTATTTCTATTCCATCGTCCAAAGCCGAACTGCAAAGTGCGAAAAATGACGGTATGGACAGGGACGGGGCAACTGAATATTTTAAAGGATTGGTTGAAGAATTTGTTCGGGAAATTGCCGTTATGTCAAAGTTGAAAGGCAATGTAAACGCTGTCGGTTATGAAGACTACGCGGTTGTGAAACATCAAGATTCTTTCGGTTGGGATATTCTGATAAGAATGGAACTTTTGACCGACCTTCCATCCTTTATAAGGCACAACGGTTTAACGCAAA
>CAVALG010000059.1:10669-13685 GCA_963589585.1 Roseburia sp. AF12-17LB | reverse complement strand
GAGATGTACTCAAACTTGCGGTTGATCTTTGCTCCGCTTTGGAAGTTTGCCACAAACAAAAAATCATCCATCGTGATATAAAACCGGATAACATTTTTATAGATCAATTCGGAAATTTTAAACTTGGCGATTTCGGTGTTGCACGAACAATAGAAAAAGCGTCATCGGGACTTTCTAAAAAAGGTACATACACATATATGGCTCCCGAGGTTTACAAAAGTGAAAAATACGGTTTTGATGTCGACTTGTATTCTTTGGGTATTGTTATGTATCGTCTTCTTAATAATAACCGGGAGCCTTTTCTTCCGCGATATCCGCAGCCTATTAAGTTTAACGATAAGAGTGAGGCTTTGGTAAGAAGAATGACCGGCGAAACGATTTTGCCGATCCCCGGCGTTAATTACGAATTAAATGAAATAATTTTAAAAGCCTGTTCTTACAACAGTTCCGAGCGTTACGGGAGAGCCGAACAGATGAAAGCCGATTTATCTTCAATTGATGTTTTGCTGCTTGATGACGGAACGGGGGAGGTGAAAAGCGGCTTTGCCGAGGAACAGCCGAGTGCAAAAGACACCGATGAACTTCTTAACGCTATTGCTGAATTCGGAATTGCAAAAGAAACCGTAAGTGTGGCGAATGGCAAAAATTCCGAATACGGCAACACACCTCGGTTTATTTGCCCCAATTGCGGAGTTGCTGCCGATGCAAACGATGAATTTTGCCTTAAATGCGGGCAAAAATTTATTAAACCCGAAGAATTGCAAAAGCGGGCGGATGTACACGGTGGGTGCGGCAGTGAAGATGACAGGATCGTTTGCCCAAAGTGCGGAGCAATTAATGATTTTGGGGATAGGTATTGTTTGAAATGCGGCAATAATCTGGAGTCGATTAATACCATTCAAAAAAAGATCCCTTGCCCATCTTGCGGATCGCTTGCCGCTCTGGAAAGTAATTTTTGCTTTAAGTGCGGCAGAAAACTAAAATAATATATTTTAATTAAACCAAACAGTATGTTTCGGTTAAAAACGGAGGAATTTACAGTGTATTGTAATCAATGCGGAAATGAATTAAAGGACGGTGCGGTATTTTGCACAAACTGCGGAGCCAAACAGGAACATCCGCAACAGTCACAAACTGCGGATAAAACAATCGGCATTTTTAATTTTGAGAATAATCCGAATTTTCAAAACGGCGTATCTGCTCCGCCCCCTGTTGATAACGGGCAAAATTACACGCCGTATAATTATCCGCCTCAAAATCAGGGCTATAACAATAAAAATATGCGGGAAAGCGCTGCGCATATGGGTGTTTCATTCGGCGAAGCCGTTAAACTGTTTTTTGTAAATTATGTGAATTTTACCGGCAGGGCATCCAAAAGCGAATATTGGTGGGTGGTGCTCTTTAATTTTATTGTGGTTTTATTAAATCGTTTTGTTTCTGCTTATATACCGCCTGTAGGTGCGATTATAAGTATAGGATTTATGATTCCGAGTCTTTCACTGTTTGTCAGAAGATTGCATGATACGGGCAAGGCGTGGCCTTGGATGCTTATGGGCTTAATTCCGATTGCCGGTTTTATCATTTTAATTGTATATATGTGTGCGGACAGCGACGGTGATAACCAGTGGGGTTACGGTCCGTATAATCATTATATCAATACAGGTATGTGAGGAAAAGAATGAAATACGCTGCTTTTACAAATAAAGGTGACCGTGAAATAAACGAGGATGCAGTTGGGTGTTATGAAAACGGAAATAATGCGTGCTTTATTTTGTGCGACGGCTTAGGCGGTCACGGTATGGGCGATGCTGCGTCGAGTCTGGTCAAAGATGTTTTTTGTGACCAATTCCTTAAAAGTGATGATATGGTTAATTTTTTAGGACAAACATTCAGTGCTGCGCAACAAATTCTTATGGCAGAACAGGCAGAACGCCGTGCCACTCAAAAAATGAAAACAACGGCAGTCGCATTGGTAACCGATGAAAAAAACGCATATATCGGGCATATCGGTGATTCAAGGCTTTATGTTTTTAAAAATAATAAAGTAAAGTTAAGAACATTGGATCACAGCATTCCTCAAATGTTGGTTCTCTCAAAAGAAATCAAAGAACGCGAAATAAGGAATCATCCTGAAAGAAACATTGTTTTAAGGGTAATGGGCATTGAATGGGAAGAACCGATGTATGAACTTATGCGGCCTATATCGCTTAAAAAATGTCAGGCATTCCTTCTGTGTTCAGACGGATTTTGGGAACTGGTAGATGAAGATGAAATGTGCAGGCTGTTAAAAAAATCGGTTGCACCGAACGAATGGTTGATTTCAATGGCAGATATCGTTAAACAAAAGGGCAAAGGGCGCAATATGGATAACTATTCGGCTATTGCCGTCTGGAATGAATAGAAAGCAGCGGTGCGTATGCAAAGTTATAAAGATAATTATTCGTTTTCTGATGAAAATGCCTATTTTGAAGTAACGGTTGCTTCTGCATTGGGCGACCGCGAGGAACAGCAGGACAGTGCGTGCGCGGATATTAAAAGCGATGAGGGGTTAGTAACCGTGTGTGACGGCATGGGTGGTCATAACGGCGGAAAACTTGCAAGCACATTAGCCACTGAAATAATTTCAAGGGCATATAATGACTGTTACCCTAATGATAATATGACAAGCGTTGTTTTAGAAGCAATAAAAAATGCCGATTCTAAAATAGCGTTGTTATCCGATGAAAATGGCAATCGTCTAAATGCAGGCTCTACGATTGTCAGTGTATATATAAAAAACAGATTTTTGCATTGGTTTTCGGTGGGAGACAGTCGCATATATGTTTTCAGAAACGGCGAATTTGTACAAATAACATCTGACCATACATATAAATCAATGCTTGACTCTCAATTAGAATCAAATACAATTTCACAGGAAGAATATAATCGAAAAATAATTCTCGGTGAAGCGTTGATAAGTTTTTTGGGTCTTAATGGGTTCCCTAAAATTGATATTAATGAGACACCGTTTGAATTA
>CAVALG010000059.1:0-10659 GCA_963589585.1 Roseburia sp. AF12-17LB | reverse complement strand
TGACAGAATAGTGCTGATGAGCGACGGTCTGTATAAATTGCTTGACAATGATGTGATACGCAGAATAATAGATAATTTCAGCAACATAAAAGAGGCGCTGCAAGCATTGGAACTTAAAGCAAAAAAAGTGTCAAAGAGTGAAAATATTAAAAGAGATAATATGACAGTGGCGGTAGTTCGCATAAAGTGATTTTTGCTTTCTGCGGCAAGAACACTTTGAATTGCAGTTTGAACATTATGTGTTAGGGTTTAACTGTCTGTTAATAGTATCGGTATTTTTTAGGAAAGGTGAGTTAATTATGAATGTTACAAAATGTGAAAACGGTCATTTTTATGATGCGGATAAGTACCCAGTATGCCCCCATTGCGGGGCCAAACCGTTAAGTTTTGTCACCGAGGCGGAAAATGCTAAACCCGCAAAGAAATCGCACAGGTTTTGGGGCAAAAATGCGGCTGGAAATATAGAAATTGCGCAGGTGCCCGACAGAACCATAGGTAAAACTTTCGGAATATTTGGTGATGAACACGCTGCAGACGGAAATGAAAACGGCGGTGTATCTATTCCTGTAATTCAAAACGGTAATAATAATTTGTCTTTTACGGATGATATCCACACAGATAAAGAGGATGACGCAAACTTTTCAAATGCGGATAAAGACAGTATAAGTAGAAACCATAATGCAGAATGTCCGGAAACAGACAACAAAACCGATAAACGCTTTGATCAGCAGTTTCCGACCGTAGAAACGGCAAATAAAAGCAGTAATCTGGCGGATGAAATACGCAAGGTTTCATTTGACAGTCAAGATAAAACAGTCGGATTTTTTCACATTACAGCAACAGACAAAGAAATTGCCAAACCTGCTGTAAACGATCCTGTTGTAGGTTGGCTTGTGTGTATAAAGGGAGCGCACTTCGGTGAAGGTTTTAATATCTATGCCGGAAGAAATTCAGTAGGCAGATCTGAAAACAACAGGATTGCTATAACAATGGAAAACACAATTTCCAGAGAAAAGCATGCGTGGATTACATATGAACCGAAGAAAAGAGAATTTTTTATCCAGCCCGGGGAAGGCACCGGCCTTGCTTATTTGAATGATGAAAATATTATGGAATCGCATCGGCTGAATTCAAAAGATAAAATTGAATTCGGGGACGGAATATTCATTTTCATTCCGTTGTGCGGTCAAGACTTTTCTTGGGAAGATTATATGGGAAATTAGCGGAGGAAATATAAATGAACAGATGCTTTTCTTGTTTTAAAGAGTATGACGATCAATATGATCTGTGTCCGTTTTGCGGAGAGATCAAGAACAGCACGCCCGTAGAGCCGATTCATCTGTATCCCGGGACTGTATTGGGCGGGCGCTACATTTTAGGCAGAGCTGTCGGTTCGGGTGGATTCGGAATAATTTATAAAGCGTGGGATGCCAAACTGGAGACGGTTGTTGCGGTAAAAGAATTCTTTGCAAGCAGGCTTATGACTCGTGCCGCTGGAGAAAAGAACATTATTGTAAACAAAAAGACTGCGTCGGAATTTGAATACAGAAAAAAGCGATTTCTGGCTGAGGCAAGAAATATGGCTAAGTTCGGTAATCATCGCAGTATACCGAATGTTTTTGAATTTTTTGAAGAAAACGGCACGGCATATATAGTTATGGAATTGCTTAACGGTATGCCGCTTAATGAATATCTTCGCAAAAACGGAGGAAAAACGGATCCGGAGTTTGCCTTGTATGTAGCTAACGAGGTAGGTAATGCGCTGATTTCACTGCATGATCAGGGGATTATCCACAGAGATGTGGCTCCGGATAATATATATATATGTTCGGGTAAGGATATAAAAATAAAGTTGCTTGATCTCGGAGCCGCCAAACTCGCCGACAGTACCGACGATGTTATTGACATTATCCTTAAACCGGGATATTCTCCGGTAGAACAGTATGACAATACAAAAGGTATCGGACCGTGGACGGATGTTTACGCTATCGGGGCTACATTGTATGTTATGCTAACGGGTGTAAAACCCGAAGAATCAACAAATCGAAAAATAGAAGATACTGTGTTGTCACCTCACGAAATTGATAAATCTATCCCGGAAAATTTAAGCAATGCTGTTATGAAAGCCATCGCGGTTGAAAAACATATGCGATTTAAAACAGCAGCCGATTTTCTTAAGGCAATAAACGGTGAAAAAAAGGTTTTAACCCTTGCTAAAGAGAAAAAACTGCGCAAGCGAAGAAGATTCACCGGTATTTTTGCCGCTGTTATCGCCTTAGCATTTGTTGGTGCATTTGTTTTTAATTCCTACACATCTAAAAAAGCAGAGGAAACTTTAAAAAGTGCAACGGTTTCGGTCTGGTTTTCGGTAGAAGATAATTCATCGGAAAAAGCGGCAATGGAAAGCATAAAGGCGGATTTTACAAAAAAGTTTCCGAATGTCAATATAGAACTCAAAGCTATACCGGCAGATGATTATGCTGCAAAAATTACCGCCGCGTCTAAGCAAAACAGATTACCAACCTTGTTTGAAAGCACCGATGTTTCCGATGAACTGCTTAAAAACGCAACCGACGCCGATAATGTATTGCAGTCACAACCGGCAAAAGGATGCTTGTTTATCGAACAGTATAACAATTATTATTCGGCACACAAAAAAGTTCCGCTGGCGTTTGAAGTTCCTATGGCATTTGTAGTTACAAACGGTGCGGAATCCATTGATTACACAAGTGATTATTTCAGTTCCGTCAGCGATTTCGGAAAGGCGTCGAAAATTGCCTATGATGACACGCATAAAGACCTTCTGAAACAGGATTATAACCAAGAAGACTTTTTGTCGTATGAGAGTTTTATGAATAACGAAGAAAATACAGCTTCGGTTATGCTGTCATCAACTATGTCGATAAATAAAGTTAAAGAAACTCTTACAAATTATCAAAAGAAATTCGTTTATCCCGATAATAGGGAGATACATTGTAAATTTACATATGAGTGGAGCGTCGGAAACGGCAGCCAAGCGGAAATTAAAGCCGCCGAAAAACTGCTTTCGTGGATGCTCGGCAATGTTTATCAAAATACATTGATGATATCTAAATCAAATGACGGACAAATACCGATTAATAAAACAGCTTTTGAGGAAAAAACATCACAATCGGCATTAGTTCCGATGAAAAAGATTTACAACAATTTCATTTTTGAAAGAACAGTTAAGGAGGGGCAAAAATGAGTAAAAGATGCATGGGCTGTATGGAGTTGTACGGCGATGAATTTGAAATATGCCCCCATTGCGGATATGTTGAGGGTACAAAGCCCGAAGAAGCGATACATATGGAACCGGGGGCGCTGCTGTATGACAGGTATATAGTTGGCAGGGTTTTGGGATTCGGCGGCTTCGGTGTTACTTATATCGGATGGGACGGCAAACTTGAGCAAAAGGTAGCCATAAAAGAATATCTCCCAAGTGAGTTTTCAACAAGAATGCCCGGGCAATCATCTGTTACGGTTTTTAACGGCGAAAAAAGCGAACAGTTTAAAGATGGAATGAACAAGTTTGTTGAAGAGGCAAAGCATTTGGCAAAGTTTCAAAACGAGCAGGGAATAGTTAAGATATTTGATGCTTTCACCGAAAATGAAACGGCATACATTATTATGGAATTTTTGGACGGCGAAACCCTTACGGCAAGATTGAAACGCGAAAAGACCATACCCGAAAATGATGCTGTAAATATGCTTTGGCCTATTATGCAATCCCTTGAAATTGTTCATACTGAGGGGCTTATTCATCGCGATATTGCACCCGATAATATTTTTATAACCAAAAGCGGAGATGTGAAATTAATTGATTTCGGCGCTTCTCGGTATGCTACTACTTCACACAGCAGAAGTTTAACGGTAATAATAAAGCCCGGATATTCTCCCGAGGAGCAATATCGCAGCCGCGGCGATCAGGGGCCGCATACCGATGTTTATGCTTTGGCTGCCACACTTTACAAAATGATTACGGGTAAAACACCGCCCGATGCAATGGAGCGCCGCGCAAAAATCGAGAGCCAGAAAAAGGATATATTGGAAGACCCCGCGAAATTTGTTAAAAACATTTCGTTAAACAGGGAAAACGCAATTCTTAATGCAATGAATGTACAAATTGAAGATCGCACTCCTGATATTCGGTCTTTTATGGATGAATTAAACGCCGATCCGCCCGTCAAAAGGAGATACGGAAAAATTAAAAAGATTGACCTTTATTCATGGCCCTTGTGGCTGAAAATAACCGTTCCTGCATTGTTGACTGCATTAATTACGGTAGGTGTTTTGCTTGCAACGGGGGTTATCGGTTTCTCGTCGCTGTTCTCGGATAAAATAGTTATTCCGGAGGGAATAGCGGTTGTTCCCGATGTTGAGGGAATGGATAAGGATGCTGCATTTGCGGCGCTCCAAAAACAAAAGCTATTTCCATCACCCGAGGGAAATGTTGTTTCGGAATATATCGAGGCGGGCAAAATTGTTCTTCAAACCCCGACAGGCGGTTCATATTTAGAAGAAAATGAAACAGTAGTGTTGACTGTGAGCAGCGGTAAAGGCGTTGTTGAGGCACAAAACGGTATCTCCACAGTTCCTTATGTTATTTGGGATACACAGGAAGATGCAATTTTAAAATTGCAGCAGGCAGGTCTGGCGGTACCCATCATTGAAACTAAAAGTGACGATAATGTTGCTGCAGGAAAGGTCATAAGCCAGAGCAAAGAGGCAGGCGAGAAGTTGCCTGAGGGATCACAAATTAAGATTGTTGTTTCAACCGGTCCTGCTGCCTTTGATATGCCTAATGTGGTCGGTCAAACAAAAGAAACGGCAGAAAAGGCTCTTGCATCGCGCGGATTATCGGTTTCAATCACATATGAGAAAAGTGACAGTGTTACCGAGGGCAAGACGCTTAGGCAAAGCGTTAAAGCAGGCGTGAAGGTGAAAAAAGGCGATAAGGTAATTTTAACGGTTTCAAGCGGAAAATCACTTGTCAAGGTTCCCGGGGTGGTAGGCAAAACAGAAGCTCAGGCGAGGTCGGCGCTTGAATCGGTCGGCTTTGCGGTTAAAGTGCTTGAAAATTATAATTCCGATGTTCCCAAAGGAAATGTTATCTCCCAAACTCCGGCGGCAGGAACAAGCCAGATTAAGGGAAGCGGTGTGACTATTGTTGTAAGCAAAGGAAAGCAACCTGTAAGTGTTACTTTTAATGCAAACGGCGGATATGTAGAAAAAAGCACTGCTACAGTTTATATCAGTCAGACATACGGAAGTCTACCTACACCTAGAAGGGATTATTATACATTTGTCGGGTGGTATACAGCTGCTTCGGGCGGAAGTGAAATTACATCAGATACGGGAATTATAACTTCAAACAATCACACGCTCTATGCACATTGGTCTGAAAAACTGGTAAGCAGTTGGGTTAAAGCCTCGGAAATGCCTGCTAATGCAAAGATCGTGGATACAAAGTGGACTTATACTTTAAAAGAATATACAGAAAGTTCAGCTTCGTCCCTTTCGGGTTGGACAAAATATGATACAAAAAGGACAGCATGGGGTGCAACACAAGGACCGGTATATTCCAATCCCAATAACGGTTCGCGAAATGTTTGGAGCGAGCAATACGAAACAGGAAGAACAACGCATTATGTTTATTACCATCGTTATGGGTGGGGATACAATACAGCTACGGGTAAATACGGCAATATATACGGCACGGATTCAACATTTCCGGGAGGTACAAGACATACAATCGATGTTACTTCTCCGCTTAATGTTTACACAACCAATTTCGGTGGTATCGGGCTTACTTCATACAGGGGTCCTTCCTGTTCTTCCGACGGTCAGACATGTTCTTGGTTTTTTGACCGCTCATATGATGATGTAAGTCATGGAACCCGTTGGTATTACCAGGATCCCGTGTATACATATTACTATTTTAAGGAGTCACAAAAGGAATCAAAATCTGACCCAACAGGTCAAAAGGATGTCAGCAATACAGTTAAGTATGTCAGATACAAAGAAAAATAAAGTCTAAAATAAGGAAAAGTTTCAATGTGTCACAATATATAAATGATGTTATTACATAGGCGAAGCCGCAGGATATTTGCAACCTACGGCATATATCGCTGCGGTTGCGGCATTCAGCAAAACAGATAAAACAATGCCGTCGGTTTCTGGCAGAAAGTCCAAAATAAAACAACTTGAACACATCATTGTTTTTTAGTATGGTCATACTTGGCTTAATACTGGCAAATAAGTAAATAAAATATCAAAAATAAAATCAAGAAAGAGAATAAAAATGAATAAAAAGTGTAAAAATTGCAATGCAGCTGTAGCAGATAATGCGAAATTTTGTCAAGTGTGCGGAGGTTCGGATTTTATTGCTGCCGACTCCGAACAGGAACAGATGATGAATAGCAATAAAACAATTTCGGTTCAATCCGGGTACAGCCAAAATCAGTATAACCAACAACCGCCTGTAGGGCAAATGTGCCGGTCGTCAATTCCGCAAAGCAAACCTAAGAAAAGGAAAACCGGATTGATTATAGGTATCGTTGCGGCGGTACTGGTTGTGCTTGCGGCAATAGGTGCAGTTGCCGAAAATATCCTTAAAAGTAAAGGCTACGGATATTACGATTCAGGTATCGGAACGGCAGGTAATTTGGCGGATAACAGTTCCGAAAACTACACAAAGGGTGAATTTGACGGTTCGGTTTATGTGAATGAGTGGGCAAATATCAAATTTGAAATTCCCGAAGGCTTTTCGGAAGCAGATTCTTCAGAGTATTCCACCGTTGAAAATTCAACTACCGATTGCGGCATATATTTTATATCCGATGATAAAACCGGATTAATATACATTTGTTATGAGAAATTGCCATCATACCCGGAATATAATGAAAAGGAATATCTTGATGCGGCAATAAAGGTGATAGATGATATATCCGGAGTCACATATTCGACACCGGATGCATATTCTAAAGCCAAGGTTGCGGAAACCTCTTACACAAAGGCGGAATTTAAAATAAATAACGGATATACGGATATGGTCGATACAATATGCGTTAAAAAGCTCGAAAACTATATGATTTCGGTTTGCGCGCTCAGTCCGACATCTCAAGAAAACGCAGAACTGATTGACAGCATTACAAAGGCAAAGTAACTGTTTTGTCTATCCGAAAAATCACAGTGTAAATAGGGGGATAGTGTTGAACGGGAATGGCAACAACTCAACCGTAACCGCAAAAACTGTAACGGCAATACGGTGCAAAAACTGTAAAAAATATTTTGCCGATTGCTTTAATGTATGCCCGTTTTGCGGAACAGTTGTAAACGATGAAGAAACTCGGGATTCGGTTGAATTTGCAAATACGGCAGCAAATACCGCTACAGCGCCGACTGTCATAGGAACGGCAAAACCGCTGTCCCGTGTTTCGGTAAGCCAAAGGCATACCGTCGATAATGAGATTGGCGGCAATAATGCTTTAAACAATTCCGATACAGCGTCGGAACAAAACAAAAAATATTTGTGGTGGGGGATTATTTGCTATGCGGCTGCGCAGCTGCTTGCCTGGCTTGCCCCATGGACAAAACTCAGTACCGAGGACAGCATTATCGGTATTTTTGAAAACCCTAAAATACACTACTTAAATTATCTTGAAAATCCAGGCAGAATGCTTAACAGTTTGCTTTCAAGCAATGAGGTAAGCACGGGAATATACATATTCGCAATACTTTTAATGATTGCCGCTGCAATAACCGCAGTAGTTTATTTAGTTATGCTTATGTCAAATAAGGGGCATAAAACTCCACATGGAATTTTAGCGTCATTCGGTATGATCATTTCGTCGCTGCTTATTGAAATTTACAGGTCAGATATAAATTCGGCACTTGAAAAATATGATATGGCAGAAGAATTCACTTTTTCGTCTACAGGCGTTTCGGTCGCAGTAATTATTTTGGCGGTTGCGGCATTTGCGTGCTATTGTGTTTATGATAATAAAATGAGTGAAGCCGAAACCAAACACACATATATATGCAAAGGTTGCGGCAACACAATAAAGACCGATATTTGCCCTTACTGTAATACGAATAACAACGGTAAAAAAGCTGTTGATTCATATTATTGCGGTAATTGTGGGTGCGAAGGTCCATATGACTGTAACTGCCCGATATGTAACAGCAGCCTAAAGAAGTATTATAATCCTGATACAGCAGAAACACTGCCGTTTCAAGATGGGGTTAAAAGATTACATACCGACGAAATTGTTAAGCGGTTTTTTGATTTTAAAGAATGGAGTGCAGACTACAGGCATTTATGCTATTCTGAATTGATAACACGCGGCTTTACAAATGAGGATATCATCAACAGCGGAAACAGACTTAATGAGAACAAAAACAACGGCTGGTTTTGCCCCGAGTGTGCAAGGGTAAACAGCGCGGATGTTGATGTTTGTAGATGCGGGTATAAAAAGGACGGAAAACTTCAGTAACGGAGGGTAAAAATGAACGGAAACTCCCCAAAAGCCAATATGTGTGCCAAGTGCGGAAAGGATTTCGATGCGCAGTTTGATGTGTGTCCGTTTTGCGGTGAGGCGGTAAGCGAGCACTCGGACGGCAAAATGTCGGACGATAAACATATAAAACCAAACAGAAAAAAGACAAGGATTTTAGCGGTTGCCATATTGCTGTCAGTGGTTGCAGCGTGTGTGATTATTGTATTAGAAATTTTTCAGCCTCTTAAACCAAAGGACAATTTTTCCGATGCCGAGTTGGCAGAAATTTTTGACGATATAAATTATTCCGCATTGACCGCAACAACGGAATACAGGTTTAAAGCAATAAAAAACGGCTATGTAATCGATGCCGATAAAGATGGCCGCAAAGAACTGTTCTTAGAGATTGAAAGCGAACAGTATCCCGATAAGACCACTGTCTTAGCTTTTGACACAATAGAAAACCCCATTATGTCTTCCGTAACACACAATGGCAAGGCAGGCGATGCAAGCATTAAATTATCATCGGATAATTCGGTCATTTTGGAATACGGCTATTATACGATGGGAATCACACAAAATTCTATTGAGAAATGGAGCAATAACGGTTGGGATAACATAGGGAAATTCATAGGCCATTTAGACGGTGATGATGAGCTTGTTGTTGAAGCAGCAAATTTAAACGGTGTAGATTTCGATACGCAGGAAGAATTTGATTCGGAATTTGATAAACTCGGCGTAAATGAGCATACGGAATTTTACGGGGAACTGCTGTCTAAATATTATTCTACAAACAACGGTATTACTTTGGCTGAAAAATATAATCAATATTTATCCGAGAAATTCAAAGAGGGTTGTTTGTTTAAAACCGAGGATTTCGACGGTGACGGCGATAACGAATATGCGTATGTAATTAAAAACTTTGCAGGCGCGTGGTGCGATAATCTTAAAACAGCCGGAACAGACGGTTATATTATGGAGGATTACATAAGCGGCATCGAAAATACAGGCACTGTGTTTATTTATGCCGATTCTGACAAAAACGGAATAGTATTTCACACCTTTGCGATAGACGATTCGGAAGAAACGAACGGTTATGCCGACACTTATATTGATGTATCTTGGTCGGACGGGGAGTTAAATGCATTTGTAAACAATGTGAGCAATGATTTTTTCTGTATGAATGCCGATATGTCAAACTATGGTAAACTATCCGATAATTCGTACGAAAAAATCAGCAAAATGTTCACCTCGTTCCTTAAAAGAAATTATTATAAAGATGTAATATCAAAATATGTTTCTCTTTCCGATTCTTCGGGAAAAGACCTTGTGTGCATATGCGACGGTCTCGATTGGACCACAAAAATTTACACTGTTGCAAACGGCAGAGTAATTAATGTATACCAGCAGGATACGGGACGCGACGGAGCGGTTTACATAACTACTGAAAACGGTGAAAATTCGCTGTTATGCTATAATCAAAGCGTGTTCAGAGACGGTTCAAGAAACGCTAACTCATATACTTATTCAATCAAGCGTTTTGATGACGGCTATAATTTGCAAAGGTTAAACGGTAAAACCGTTACCGTATATTATGACGAACCGCCGACAGAAGAAAAAAGTAAATTTTTTACGGAGTTTAACGGTTATTTAAACGGCGTCGAAGTATGTGTTGACCGGTATGAACTGACAGGTTATTCGAAAATGATAACCGACAATTCCGATTATTTTGATTCAAACAATGAAAAATATCTGTCAATTTCAAATTGCAGTACCAATAAAACAGGTACCGTAAATGTTGACGAGGGTTCTTGGCTTAATTTCAGGGACGGTGCGTCGGTAGCATACGATCGGATACTGCTTAATGCCGATGATCCCAATAGTTTTGTAAAACAAATAAGAGGGTCCGCCGTTACCGTAATTGATACCGCTAATATTGAGGATACCGAAAATCCGATATGGCTTAAAATACAAATAAAGTATGCCGATCAAACGCTTACGGGATTTTCCTCAAAAGCATTTATCGATTTGCCGGAAATAAAACACCTGTCCGTAGGCGATAAATTCACGGTTACCGCAAAAACGAACGATAAAGGGCTTAAATGGAGCAGCAGCGATTCGGATATTTTAACTATTGATT
>CAVALG010000058.1:0-5383 GCA_963589585.1 Roseburia sp. AF12-17LB | reverse complement strand
CGAACCCACGTAACCAGCTTGGAAGGCTGGAATTCTACCATTGAACTACACCTGCGTCGCTACGACGATAATCATAATACCACAATTACCGCCGTTAGTCAAGTATTTTTGTAAATTTTATTTCTATATTTTATTAGCCGCCGCGGCATTTGGACAGTTCGCCGCTTGCCCATTGCATTACTGTAAATAATTTGTTACAATTATAAAAATTACTAAAGAAACGGTGATATATATGGTTGAAGATTTTAAAAGCAGAAAATATAAGTACATTACCTTTGAATTACCGCAAACAAAAGAATATGATAACTGGGAATGGTGCTATTCGGCAAAAGAATTAGAGAAAAAGTTTAAGGTGCTTTTTGCCGGAAAAACCGTAAAGGGCTTGTATATTGACTTAGGAAGTTATCTTGAAAATTATGAAAAATTTCCTACACCGTTTATGGATATTTCTCCTAATGGCGGCGGCAGTAAAATCATTTTTGGTGATACCGTATTGGAGTTAAGACGCCACACCGAGGGACAGTTTGAATACAATATCGCACCGCTTAACTGCTATAAAATAACGGAGTACAACGATTATCCGCCGCAAGGTGATGAATTATACGATTCATATTTAAATATTGAGGACTATGATATCACCGAAAACATTTTAAATCAAACTGTAACAGAAGTATGCGTTTTGGGAGCAAGTATGTGGTGCTGCTTTGAACGCAGCGGCTACGACGGTGAAAAAGCACTCGCCGCCGCAAATGCAGATGACCTGTCTTTAGGGTTCAGTTTGTCTACAGAAAACCATAAAATCTACCTGGTAGGATATATAAAAAACAGGAAATACAAATACAGCATTATTAAATCGCCGAACGAGGGTGAATATTATAACTGGGAATGGTGCTATTCGGCAAAAGAATTAGAGAAAAAACTAAAGGCGCTTTTTGTCGGTAAAACCGTAAAAGGTATATATATCGATTTTGAAGGTTATCTTGAAAATTACGACCATCATTCCACCGACTATATTGATTTATCGTTTGAAGGCGGCGACTGCAACATCATTTTTGATGATACAGTATTAGAGCTGGGACTTCACGCAGAGGGACAGTTTAACTATAATATCGCTCCGCTAAAATCCTATAAAATTACTCAATGCAACGATTATCCGCCTCAAGATGATGATAGATACTATTCATATTTAAACATTGAAGACCACGATATAACCGCAAAAATTTCAAACCAAGCCGTAACCGATATATGCGTTCCGGGAACTGATATGTGGTGCTTCAGCTGTAATGATTTTAACAATAAAAAGGCGGATGCGGCAGCAGAGTTAAAAGATCTGCCATTAGAAATAGATTTATATATAAACGGCCATATTATCCGCCTGATAGGAGATGATATGGAATATTACAGGGTCAAAATCGAAAAGGCGTAAATCATATCATTTTTAAAAAATCAGATTCACTTATTACGGATATTCCGAGTTGCGCCGCTTTATCAAGTTTGCTGCCGGCATCCTCCCCTGCCAATACATAATCCGTATTTTTAGAAACGCTTGACGATACTTTGCCGCCGTTATCCTCAATTAATTTTGCCGCATCGCTGCGTTTAAGCGTGGGCAGTGTTCCCGTAAGGACAAATTTCAGTCCGTTTAACGAATTACCGACAGGCTTTAAAAGGCTTTTCATATTAACGCCTACGCTTGATAACTCGTCAATCAGGCAACGCGTTTGCGGCAGCGAGAAGAAGTTGACCACCGAAGCGGCGATAATTTTGCCTAAGCCGTCTATATTCTCTATATCCTCTGCGGAAGCATAGAAAATCGACTCGATATCGCCGAACTTTTCGGATAAAAGTTTAGCGGCTTTTTGACCCACATTGCGTATACCCAAACCGTAAACCAGCCTGCTTAAATCGTTGGATTTTGATTTTTCAACCGCTTTTAAAATGTTATCGGCGGATTTTTCGCCGGACCGTTCAAGCAGGCTTATATCCTCTGCTTTTAACTTATATATGTCCGCAGGATTGCGTATTAGATTTGCGTTTACCAACTGTTCGATAATTGCCGGACCCAAACCTTCAATATCCATTGCGTCCCTTGAAACAAAATGAAACAAATTTCTAAGCAATTGTGCAGGACATTCGGGAGAATTGCAGCGGATTACCGCCTCATTTTCGCACCTTGTAACGGGCGAACCGCACGATGGACAAAACTTCGGCATTTCAAACGGCAAGCTATCGGGCGATTTTTCTTTTACACCCACAACCTCCGGTATTATCTCCCCTGCTTTTCTGACAATTATGGTATCGCCTATTGCAATATTTTTTTGCTTTATAAAATCTTCATTATGCAATACGGCACGGCTTACCGAAGTACCCGAAAGTTCTATAGTGTCAAACACGGCTGTGGGAGTAAGAGCACCCGTTCTGCCCACATTGATTTCAATATCACGCAAGACGGTTGCTTTTTCTTCGGGTGGATACTTATATGCAACCGCCCATTTGGGGAATTTGGCAGTACTGCCCAAAATCTCTCTTGAAGCCAGGTCATTCACCTTTATAACGGCGCCATCTATATCAAATCCGAGTTCGCCGCGTTCTTCGCCTATTCTTTTAATTTCCTCAATCGCCGACTCGATATCGGCGCACTTTTTGTAAAACGGTAAGACAGTAAAACCTATCGATTTTAAGAAATCAAGCGATTCTGTATGGCTCGCATAATTATGTGCGCCTATTTTTTGCACATTAAACACGAATATATCAAGTTTTCGTTTTGCAGTAACTGCAGAATCTTTTTGGCGGAGCGAACCTGCCGCAGCGTTGCGCGGATTCTTTGAAAGTTTTTCTTCATTAATTTCCTGCCATTTGATAAGTTCGTTAAAACTGTTATGCGACATATAAACCTCGCCGCGAACCTCAATATCGTTCGTATAACCGTTTAATTTTTTAGGAATTGTATTAACAGTCATAAGATTATCGGTTACATTTTCTCCAATATCACCGTCGCCGCGTGTTGAGCCGCGAACAAGCACACCGTCCGAATACTCAAGCGAAACAGATAAGCCGTCAATTTTAGGCTCAACTGAATATTCTACGGCATTACCTATCACCTCGCGCACACGGGCATCAAACGCGCGAACTTCGTTAAAATCGAACACATCCTGCAAACTTTCCATACGCACATCATGTGTTACGGGCGAAAACTGAATATTTCTCGTTCCACCGATATGTTTAGTGGGAGATGAAGCGTCCGCAAATTGCGGAAAATCCGTTTCCAACCCTTTTAATTCCCTTTGCAGCATATCATATTCATAATCGGATATTTCGGGATCGTCCTGATTGTAATATTTATTATTATGGTATTCAATTGACTTACGCAATTCTTCAATTCTTTGTTTGGCGGTTTTTTCGTCCATAATTAAACAATCCCCTTTTAAACTGCTTTATCAGGCTGACGGAAGCCGTCACGCCTAAATAGTATTTGCAATTTTAATCTATTTTTTCGGCGCTGTAGTTGTTTATATCATCAGGAACATCGCTTTCTTCCGAAACATCTATAACATTTGTATAGGCTTCCGGTATATCACCTACAACTACCGTTTCGGCAATTATATATGTTCCACTGACCAATTCCTCCGCCCTGTAAAGCGGCATAAGTATGTAGATATCCGACCTTATTGTAAGTGTGATTTGGTGCAGCGTTTGATTTATGCCCGCTTCCAAAAATCTACTTTCGGTATCAGTAAACATAGGTGTACTGATTTTGGTTTTAACCTTAATATCAGGTCCGCGGCCTACAAGATATTGGCTTCCCGTAAGTGTTCCGAGAGGTACGGATATTGAAAAATTTTCATCATTTGTCATATTGTGCTGAACATCATCAACGATTTCGGAAACAATGCGATTCATATTTAAAGTATCAATTTCAATTGACTTTACATTACCGTCGGAATCCCGTTCGATTACCGAAAGGTCGCTGTATGTAAATTTTTCTTTTTTAAGTACATTTGACATTGATTTGCTTACGGCGTTATTCAAAAGAATTTCAACTTGTGAACGAGCGTATTTACGGATTAGCGGCCTTAAAGATACATCAATGTATACAAATGCTGCAACCGAAACAATTATGACCGCAAGCAGGAGCGATATCCATCTTTTGAGTATTGTTTTTTGCATAATTTCATCCCCTTTAGCCTATCTTACGAAAAATAGGCATAAGTGGTGAAAAACAAGCACAAATATCATACCACATTTTTTAGAATTATTAAAGAGTTTTCTTTAATAGACAAAAATTTTAATTGACAAACCCCGAAGATGATACTATCATTATTTCAGAAAAAATTAATTTAAAAGGTGATGTTATGAAAGTAGGTATATACGGTTACGGGAATTTAGGAAAAGGCGTTGAGATAGCCGTAAAAAGCTCTCCTGACGCGGAAATATTCGGCGTTTTTACTCGGCGCGACCCCTCTGCTGTAAAGACGGTATACAGCACAACTGCAGTCTACTCCGCAAATGATGTATTAAAATACAAGGACCAAATTGATGTAATGATAATATGCGGCGGCAGCGCAACCGACCTGCCCGTGATGACCCCTGCTTTAGCAGAACATTTTAATGTGATTGACAGTTTTGACACCCACGCAGACATACCACGGCATTATGCGAATGTTGACAAATCGGCAAAACGCGGTGAAAAGACAGCGGTGATTTCGGTAGGTTGGGATCCCGGTATGTTCTCGCTTGCCCGTTTATACGGCAACGCAATACTGCCGCAAGGCAAGGATTACACATTTTGGGGAAAGGGTATAAGTCAGGGGCATTCTGACGCTATAAGGCGCATTGACGGAGTAATTGACGCAAGGCAATACACCTGCCCCAACAACGATGCAATCAAGGCTGTTCGCAGCGGTGAAGCTCCCGAACTGACAACGCGTGAAAAGCACACAAGGCTTTGTTATGTTGTTGCTGCTGACGGTGCAGACAGGCAGCGCATCGAAGAGGAAATTAAGAATATGCCTAAATACTTTGCCGACTATGACACAACCGTTAATTTTATAAGCCAAGAGGAATTGAACCGTGACCACAAAGGTATGCCGCACGGCGGTTTTGTTATTCGCACGGGTACTACGGGAGAGTCCGAAGAACACCGCCATATAATCGAATATGCTTTAAAACTCGATTCAAACCCCGAGTTCACCGCAAGCGTACTTGTTGCCTTTGCGCGCGCAGCGGTTAAGATGCACTCGCGCGGCTGTATTGGCTGCCGCACGGTATTTGACATAGCTCCTGCGGATTTAATGCCTATCACCCACGATGAAATAATTAAAAATATGTTATAAAAACTGCGCGTCGGTATGCTATTTTGGTACCGACGCGCCTATTTATATAT
>CAVALG010000057.1:0-9682 GCA_963589585.1 Roseburia sp. AF12-17LB | reverse complement strand
AAATAGTTGCAAAGTTCGATGTGTATATGACCTATCTCACCGTGCTTGAATTTTATAAAACGCTTTAATTAAGGAGTGAAAAAGTTATGACAATTTTAGTAACCGGCGGTGCAGGGTATATCGGCAGCCACACCTGTGTTGAACTTTTAAACAACGGGTACGATGTAGTAGTTGCGGATAATCTTGCAAACAGCAGTGAAGAATCGCTGCGCCGCGTTGAAAAAATAACCGGCAAAACCCTTAAATTTTATAAGGTTGATGTCTGTGACCGTGCCGCAATGGATAAAATTTTTGATGAAAATAAAATTGACGCGGCAATACACTTTGCAGGACTTAAAGCGGTCGGCGAATCATCAAAAATACCGCTTGAATACTACGAAAACAACTTGGGCTCAACTTTCACTTTGTGTGAAAGTATGCGCTCACACGGCTGCAAGACTCTGGTTTTCTCCTCCTCCGCAACCGTATACGGCGATAAAAACGAGGTTCCGTTTGACGAAACTATGCCTATCGGCTCAACCAGCAGCCCCTACGGCAGAACCAAACTGTTTATAGAACAGATTTTAACCGATGTTTACAATGCCGATAAAGACTGGTCGGTAGTTCTGCTGCGTTACTTCAATCCCATCGGCGCGCACGAAAGCGGAACTATAGGTGAAGATCCGCGCGGCATACCCAACAACCTTATGCCGTTTATATCACAGGTTGCCGTAGGAAAGCGCGAAAAATTAAGCGTTTTCGGTAATGATTACCCGACCCGCGACGGCACCTGCATAAGGGATTATATCCATGTTGTCGATTTGGCAGAAGGCCATGTTAAAGCGGTTGATTATGCGCTGCACCACAAAACCTGCGAGGCGATAAATCTCGGCACGGGCAACGGCACAAGCGTGCTTGAACTTGTTCACGCTTTTGAAAAGGCTTCGGGCGTTAAGGTTAATTATGAAATAACCGCGCGCCGCCCCGGCGATATCGCCGAAAACTACGCAAAAGCGGATAAAGCCGAAAAACTGCTCGGTTGGAAGGCAAAACGCAGTATTGAGGATATGTGTGCCGACAGTTGGCGTTGGCAGAAAAACAACCCGAACGGCTACGGTGAAGAATAAAACTAACACTTTGCGCAATGCATAATTCATAATTAAAAATTGCCGTCTTACGGCGGTGTGGCTTAATATTCCGTTCGGCGCACTTCCGCGCCCTGCGACTGCCGCCGTATGCCACTTCTGCGCGCCTTGACGCATATTAGACATTAGATGTTAGACACTAGACTTTAGACATTGGCAACGGTAGACTGAAAATAGACGGTAGGCTGCTGTTATCCACAAACTCCTTGGCTCCCACAATCTAGATGTTAGACATTAGACATTAGACTTTAGACCGTGGTAACGGTAGACTGAAAATAGACGGTAGGCTGCTGTTATCCACAAACTCCTTGGCTCCCTCTGACGAGGGAGCTGTCAAAAATCTTCGATTTTTGACTGAGGGAGAGAAGAATTAAAGTAAAAAAGAGATGTAATTACCGTCCATTATTAAAATTACCGTAACTATATTTAAGATTGAAAACAGACGGGAAACAGTTCTTATGGCCGGTTTTTTCTCTCCCTCCGTCTTTGCCTACGGCAAAGCCACCGTCCCGGCTGCCGTCTCGGTCGGTGCTTCAGCTTCGCAGAGGTGCCCACCGGACACCCGCACCCCGTCAGGCGGAGGCAAGAGTGTTATGAATACCGTCAAATTGCAGATAGACGGTAAACATAGATTACATTAGCATTGTGTAATTATAGTAAGCATTATTCGCCGTCTTACGGCGCCCAAAAATTTTAATGAGGTGTGATTATGGGATATTACGGTTTTGACTATTATTATCTCTTGCTTGTGCTGCCTGCGTTTTTAATTTCGCTTATTGCACAGGTAAAGGTTAAATCCACATTTTCAAAATATTCGTCGGTCGGCGCTCCGCTTACCGGCAGGCAGGCTGCGGAACGAGTACTTGCAGCCGCAGGCGTGAACGGGGTCAGAATAGAACGCGTTTCCGGAAATCTGACCGACCATTACGATCCGCGCGGTAATGTTATCCGCCTGTCGGACAGCGTGTTTGATTCAAACAGCGTTTCGGCGGTCGGCGTTGCGTGCCACGAGGCAGGCCACGCAGTGCAGTACGCCGTCGGCTATACGCCTATAAAAATCCGTGCCGCGGTTATCCCTGCGTGTCAGTTCGGCTCAAACTTTTCCTGGATAGTGCTGATACTTGGCTTAATTTTCAACTTTGAAGCGCTGATTTGGGCAGGAATCGCACTCTTTTCGCTTGTAGTGCTGTTCCAACTTATAACCCTGCCTGTGGAATTTGACGCGTCGCGTCGCGCAATGTCGGCAATACGCTCTGTCGGAATTTTAAGCGATTCGCAGGCAAAGGGCGCTCGCCGCGTGCTTTCGGCGGCTGCTATGACCTATGTCGCCGCCCTGCTTTTATCGCTTGCTCAACTTTTAAGGCTGATAATGCTTTTCGGCAGACGGAACGATTGACGGAATTACATTTTAACGCACAAACGAACGGAGAGATGCAACAATGATGAAAAGAGATTTGCCTATGCTTATGGATTTGTACGAGGCTACTATGTCAAGCGGCCTTATTCAATCCGGCAAGGGCGACACAATAAGTTATTTTGATATGTTTTTCAGAAGAATACCCGATGACGGCGGCTTCGCCATTATGGCAGGGCTTCACCAGTTGATTGAGTACCTTGATAATCTTACATTTTCCGCCGAAGATGTCGAGTATTTCCGTTCGCTTAACCTGTTTTGCGATGAGTTTCTGGATATGCTCGCAAACTTTAAATTCTCCTGCGATGTTTGGGCAATACCCGAGGGTACGCCTATATTTCCCAAAGAGCCGATTATCACGGTTCGCGGACCGGTTTCGCAGGCTATGCTTATTGAAACAATGCTCCTGCTTTGTATAAACCACCAGTCGCTTATCGCTACAAAATCAAACCGTATCGTCCGTGCGGCTGACGGCAGGGGCGTTATGGAATTCGGTGCTCGCCGCGCCCACGGATATGACGCAAGCGTCTACGGCGCCCGCGCTTCCTATATCGCAGGCTGCGTAGGTACTTCCTGCGTTAAGGCAGGTATGGATTTCGGCATACCCGTTTCGGGCACAATGGCGCACTCCTGGGTGCAGTTGTTCGACAGTGAGTATGAAGCTTTTAAAACCTATGCCGAACATTACCCCGACAGTTGCCTTTTGCTTGTTGATACCTATAATGTCCTTAAATCGGGCATCCCCAACGCCATAAAGGTGTTTAACGAAGTGCTTAAACCCAAGGGTTACAGACCCCTCGGTATCCGTATAGACAGCGGCGATATCACCTACCTTACCAAAAAGGTAAGAAAGATGCTTGATAATGCAGGCTACCCCGATTGTAAGATATGCGTTTCCAACTCGCTTGACGAATACAATATCCGCGATATGCTGGTTCAAGGCGCAAAAGTGGATTCTTTCGGCGTGGGCGAACGGCTTATTACCGCGTCAAGCGAAGCGGTGTTCGGCGGCGTTTATAAAATAGTCGCCGTTGAGGACGAAAACGGCAAGATAATCCCCCGAATAAAAATCAGTGAGAATGTTGAGAAGATCACCATTCCCTGCTTTAAAACCTGCTGGCGCCTTTACGATAATGAAAGCGGCAACGCCATTGCCGATGTTATCACTATGGCGGACGAGGTTATTGACGATTCAAAACCCTACGAAATTTTTGACCCCGAACATACATGGAAACGCAAAACGGTAACAAACTTTACTGCGCGCCGCTTGCACGAGCAGATATTCAAGGGCGGAAAATGTGTTTACGAAAATCCCTCAACAACCGATGTGAAAAACTATTGTAAACAGCAGATAGATACCCTTTGGGACGAGGTTAAAAGGTTTGAAAAACCGCATACTTACTATGTTGACCTTTCGCAAAGGCTGTGGGATAAACAGCACGAATTGCTTAATAAATATTCAGACTGAAGAGGTACCGCTATGAAAAAAATCACGGTCTTTGCGCTTTGTGTAATTCTTGCGCTGTCAAGCCTTTTCGCCGCCTGCGGAGATAATAAAAAGACGGATAATAAACAGGGCGATATCGACCCTGAAACGCTTGAATCAAGCGCAGAAGAGGGCGAAATAACCGGCCTGCCCTTTACTATAGGCGATGACGCCGCAAGCGTTAAAGCGCACTACACCAAAAAAGAAAACGGCAAGTCGGAAAAAAATTATAAAGAAGGTAAAACGGGCGAATACCCGACAATAACCACGGACGAGGCGGTTTATTATTTCTCTGCCGACGACGATACCCTCCTTGCGGCCGTTTCCTTTAAAAAAGATACATATAATTTCCGCTTCGGTACAAATACGGTCAGCGATGTACGCTATTTTTTGGGAAATGGATATGAAGAAAAACCGTCAGCCGACAGCCTTGTCTACCTGCCCGACGGCATAGTTTCGGGCGATGATGTTATGACATTGACCTACCCGTACGGCGATTGCGGTATGAAATTCATTTTCAGCGGCACTGCGCTTTCGGCGATTGTGCTGTACGATAACACAAAGTTCGATTTTTCAAAATGTACCGCTTCTTAAAGTCCTGCCTATGCAGCAAGAGCGCAATTCTTGAAAAAACACTTGACCCGACGGCTTCACTGTGGTATAATAATTTTACCTCTGCGAGGTCTTGAACGGGCGTTTAAGGCCTTTTCCGGATGTTCATTACCATATGTGGGCTTGCGCTTTATTTCGGGCGCTACATATAGTGGCTCGAATGCCTGCAAGGTGTCCGGTATCGAGGGAGGCTGAGGTTCGCCCTAAGCGAACAAATCTATTTCCGTAAAACGGGAGGTGCCGTTATGAGAGTAAAAATTACATTGGCTTGCTCGGAATGCAAGCAACGCAACTACAACACAATGAAAAACAAGAAAAACGATCCCGACAGACTTGAGATGAACAAGTACTGCAGATTCTGTAAGAAGCATACGCTTCACAAGGAAACGAAGTAAGGAGGGGGAAGATATGAAACTGTTAAGAGATTCTACGCGTATTTTAACCGTGGTTCTGTCACTTGCAGCGCTTGTCGCCTTTTTCTTTACCTTCGCCACCATTACAACCGCTAACGGCTCGGTTTCACTTACCGGTTCGCAGTTGGCTTTCGGCGGAAAGACCGAACTTACCTATGAAATGGCGAAATCGGCAGATCTTCTTTTCTGTATGATTCTTGCCGCATTTTCAACGGTAATGGCAGGGCTTGCTTTCACAAAGTCGCGCTCGGCACGTTGGTTCAACATTCTTTCTTCGGCTGTTGCCGCCGTTTATATGTTGGTGATCGCGCTCAGCAAGCCGAATAAATTTGTTGACACACGCCCGCTTCAGAGCGTAACCGGGGTCAGTTATTCGTCCTTTGTACTGATAGCTTCGATCATCCTCTTTGCCGCGCTTATCTCCGGCATAGCATTTATACTTGCCGCAGATTATGTTGAAGCAGCAGAGTCGGGTGACGGTCGTTTGACTATACCCAAAAAGGTTGCCAAGTTCTTAAAAGACTATAAAGGCGAAATTAAAAAAATCGTTTGGCCGGGACCGCGTTCCGTGGTTAAAAACACACTTATCGTTTTCGCTATATGCCTTATCGTCGGTGCGTTCGTTTGGCTTTTGGACTACGGCCTGTCCGCATTTATCGACTGGGTAACAACTCTTGCCTGATTTAGGGGGTCCTTAAATGGCAGAATACAGTGACGCAAAATGGTATGTTGTTCATACCTATTCCGGCTATGAAAACAAGGTTATGACCGACCTTGAAAAGGTTGTGGAAAACCGCGGTATGCAAAATCTGATTTTTGATATCCGCGTCCCTACCGAAACGGTCACGGAAATCAACGGCGACAAGAAAAAAGAAGTCGAACGCAAAATCTTTCCGGGCTATGTGCTTATAAAGATGATAGTGACGGATGACTCTTGGTATGCCGTAAGAAATATCCACGGTTGCACGGGATTTGTAGGCCCTGCCTCCAACCCCACCCCTTTGACAGACAAAGAGGTCGCAGCTCTCGGCGTCGAAAAGCGCACCGTCGAGGTGAGTTACAAAGTGGGCGATAATATCACGATTATCGACGGTCCGCTTGAAGGCTTCACGGGTATTGTTAATGAGATGAATGTGGAAGAAAACAACGTCCGCGTTACCATCTCGATGTTCGGCAGAGAAACACCGGTTGAACTTGAGCTTGACCAGGTTGAACCTGTCGAAGACTGATTTTAAATCAAACCGGCCGCGTTATGCGGCTGTGATACTGCATTTACAGTATCAGTGGGAGGAATGAAATAACCGTAACCTATCATTCCGTCAGGCGCCGCAAAGCGCGCCGCTACCACATAATTTTGGAGGTGCAAATAAATGGCTCAGAAAATTACTGGCTATATCAAACTGCAAATTCCCGCCGGCAAAGCAACTCCGGCACCGCCTGTAGGACCGGCTCTCGGTCAGCACGGCGTAAACATTATGGCTTTCACTAAAGAATTTAACGAGCGTACCAAAAATGACGCCGGTCTTATAATCCCGGTTGTTATTACGGTATATGCCGACCGTTCTTTCAGTTTTATAACCAAGACTCCGCCTGCCGCCGTTCTTATCAAAAAGGCTTGCGGTATTGAAAGCGGTTCGGGCGTTCCGAACAAAACAAAAGTTGCAAAGATCACCAGTGAGCAGGTAAGAAAAATCGCAGAGACAAAAATGCCCGACCTTAATGCCGCTACGGTTGAAACCGCTATGTCTATGATAGCCGGCACCGCAAGAAGTATGGGTATCGAAGTCGTAGATTGATGCTCAGGGTGGGAGGAAAAATCCGATTTAACCACTCTAACGGAGGAATTGTAGTATGAAACATGGTAAAAAGTATAATGACAGCGTAAAGCTGCTTGAAAAAAACAAACAGTATGACATTGCGGAAGCAATGGAACTGGCGGTTAAAACAAAAACCGCAAAATTCGATGAAACGGTTGAAATTCACGTTCGCTTGGGTGTTGACTCACGCCACGCCGACCAGCAGGTCAGGGGCGCCGTAGTTCTCCCGAACGGTACCGGTAAAAAGATTCGCACCCTTGTTTTCTGCAAAGATGATAAGGTCGCCGCTGCCGAAGCCGCAGGCGCAGATTATGTCGGCGCTGAAGACTTGGTTGCCAAGATCCAGAACGAAAACTGGATGGATTTTGACGTTGTAATCGCAACACCCGATATGATGGGCCTTGTCGGTCGTCTCGGTAAGGTTCTCGGTCCTCGCGGACTTATGCCTAACCCCAAGGCGGGTACCGTTACTCCCGATGTTGCTAAGGCTGTTACCGAAGCAAAAGCAGGTAAGATCGAATACCGTCTTGACAAAACAAACATCATCCATTGCCCGATAGGCAAGGTTTCTTTCGGTGCCGATAAACTTAAAGAAAACCTTGATACCCTTATGACCGCAATCGTTAAGGCAAAACCTGCCGCTGCAAAAGGCCAGTACATTAAGTCCTGCGTTGTTGCAACCACAATGGGTCCCGGAATAAAGCTCAATGTAGCAAAGTTCGGCGCATAATTTTATATTTAGGTGTTGACAAATGCGCTTTTGCGTGTTATCATATCTAAGTTGACCGAAGACAGTAGGTGTCGTAAGACTTAATTTACGCCTGCCGAGGAATATGGCTTAAACGGCTCTTGCCGTATGTTTGTTATTAATGCCTGTTCCCTTTGTTTTCGGGAACAGGCTTTATTTATGTTTTCCGGAGGTGAAATTTAATGCCAAGTGCAAAAGTATTAGAGGCGAAGAAACAACAGGTTGCCGCTTTGAAAGAAAAAATTGACGGTGCCGTCGCAGGCGTTGTTGTTGATTACAAAGGTATAACGGTTGCCGATGATACGGCGCTGCGTAAAGAATTGCGCGAAGCCGGCGTTCATTATGCCGTAGTTAAAAACACCCTTCTCCGCCTTGCCATAGCAGGAACGGAACTTGAAGGTCTCGGCGAAGTTCTTGAGGGCACAACCGCAATCGCTGTCAGCGCTGAGGATCACGTTGCCGCTGCAAGAATTTTAGGCAAATTTGCCGACTCACACGAAAACTTCACTATTAAATCCGGTTTCCTCGATGGGAAAGTTATTGACCTTGATACTATCACAAGTCTTTCCAAACTCCCGTCAAGAGAGATCCTTCTCGCAACAGTTTGCAATGCGTTCAATGCTCCTATCGCAGCATTTGCACGTGCCTTGCAGGCAGTAGTAGACAAGAACGGCGAAGCAGCCGCAGAATAATTTTAAATTTTATTATATCGGAGGTAAATTATAATGGCATCAGAAAAGATTGCAGCTCTTATTGAAGAAATAAAAGCACTTACAGTATTGGAACTTTCAGAACTCGTTAAAGCAGTAGAGGATGAGTTCGGCGTATCCGCAGCAGCAGCTGTAGCAGTTGCAGCACCGGCAGCAGGCGGCGCAGCAGCTGAAGAAAAAACCGAGTTTGATGTTGTTCTTGCCGATGTCGGCGCTGAGAAAATCAAGGTTATCAAAACAGTTCGTGAGATTACCGGTCTCGGCCTTGCTGAAGCAAAAGCAATTGTTGACGGCGCTCCCAAAACTCTTAAAGAAGCAGCTTCTAAAGAAGACGCTGAAGCTATCAAAGCTAAACTTGAAGAAGTCGGCGCAAAGGTTGAACTTAAGTAATTTAAGTCTGTATGTAATTAAAGAACCGACCGAATGGGGATTTCCGTTCGGTCGGTTTTTTGTGCTTAAAATGCGACATGCTCAAAAAAATTATAGTTACCGCTTTTTCCTGCCGGCGGCACATCGCTGAGTTATTAACCTGTAAATTATTAAATATGATAGCAAGATTCCAAGGCAAGCGCCCGAAAAATCTATCAAAACATCGGTGGGGTTGCCGTTTCTGCCGGATACAAATGTCTGGTGAAATTCATCCGAAATTGCGTATGCAAGGCAAAAAGCCGCACATAACGCAAACCGAACCGCGGTCGCTTTGCGGCTGCCTATCTTATAGGTTCCCGCCGCAACCATTGCAGAAAATCCCAATAAGGCAAATATCGAAAAATGCGCCAGTTTGCGTATAATATGCTCGGTATCATTATAAATTTTCGTCTGCTTCTCTTTTGCAAGGGCGTCAAAATCACGGCGCGTTACCTTTATTACCGTCTTGGTTATTTTGCCGCTTTGCGAACTTGAGACCTGCGCGTTGCCCGAAGAAAACATAAAAATTGTAATCATCGTTATAATCGTAAGCGCAAACCCTAAATACCGTATTATCTTAATTTTTTTATCAGCCAAAACTGTCACTCCTAAAGTACGATATTTCATTTTACCACATTATATCCTTCTTGTATACGCCGCAATTCGCATTTTCGTAAACTTTTACAAAAAACATCTTGCAAAAAGCAGCCCTTTGTTGTAAAATATATTAGTCAATATGGGATCAGTGTCCCGCAAGAGAGGTGTTAGTAGCGTGGCAAGCGACAGAACAATGACTTTTTCCATTTGTGATGATAAGGAAAGAGAAATAAGGCAGATAATGCAGGAAGTTTATAATGCATTAAAAGAAAAGGGCTATAACCCAATAAATCAAATCGTCGGATATATACTGTCCGAAGACCCTACTTATATAACTACGCATAACAACGCGC
>CAVALG010000056.1:0-4252 GCA_963589585.1 Roseburia sp. AF12-17LB | reverse complement strand
CATATACATAATAATTCTTCCATATTAAAAGAACTATAATATGCAATATTTGCAAAATCAGGTTGGAGGAAAGCATTACAAGTTTTTGTATTCTTTGCTCCTGGCAAGCAGAAAGAAACGCCACCTTGTGAGCCACAAAATATGACGCAACGGTATTTACAAGGAAAAGCAAATAAAAAATTATCAGGTCGGTACTGTTAAGGTTGCTTTTAACTATAAATTTCAAAAATGGTATAACGGCAAGCCCCACCGCAAATATGCCGAGCGCAAGTACGGTATAAATTTTTTTGAAATATCTGAGCAATGAATTTATAAGCGGTATGTTATTATCCGCAACCGGTTTATAAAGCGAATATAACACAGCGGTATCAAGCCCTAATTCTGCAAGAGAAAGGACTGTTAAAATATTTGAATACAGTCCGTTGATACCCAAATAGTCAACCGAAAGAAAATTTAAAAAAATCCTTCTGCCTACAAAGGATAATATCAGAATTCCTATTTGTGCAGCATATCCAAATACAATATTAAGTAATGCGTTTTTACTTCTTGATTTACTCATTTGCGTTTTATCACCCAATTATATCGTTTTTTCAACCTTCTGAGAAATAGTAAATTCGGAAGTCTGAAAGGCTTTGTTACATATTTACCGCAAAGCTTATCGATTGAAATGCCGTTATCGTAATCATTCCAAAAATCGTTAAGTTTCTCCTCTGCAATTGTAAAAGGCTCCCTAAAATATTTATTGGTTTTAAGTGCACTTTCCAATAATACAGCCTCAAAATTTAAACTTTTTTGATTTTATTAAATAAAGCAACACCTTTGTCCGAATTAACGGCAACAACCGAAATTCCCTTATTGTAGTTTCGCATTTTAAATCCCGAAGGCTGATAACCCCAAAAATCCGCAAGTGTTATGTCACCCTCACGGTGACTGCTTGTATACTTGCAGGTATGGCAACTCTCCCTTAAGGAATAGCCAATGTTAAAGAGTGTATAATACGGGTCGTCTACCGTATATTTTCGGTAATTGGTTCCGTCCTCAAAATCAACACGAACGCTGCAATAGTCCCAATAGGGAGATTTATACCTAAGCCTGACATTCGTAATCTTTTTGTTATATTCGCTTGAAATTTCATTTAAAAATCTTTTAAAGCAATCATATGACGGTACTCCGTGGCAAACCAGATCGACAGTGAAAAGTCCGCTGTAATCCTTTCCGAGAAACGATTTTAAAGCAGCAACTTGGCAAGGCGTTCCGGTAAACAGCACTTTCTTACCGTTTTCCAACAATTCCTTTACCTTTATGTAGATGTTACCTGTGTCGCTTTGAACATATTTTGAACCGCGAAACATTTCGGCTTGTTTCTCGTTGAAAGCTAATGAGTGTTTAGCATGAAAATCCGCATCCCATTTGACCCCGACAACTGTGCCCCCGTCTTTTAAAACTTCATTTTCCAAAAGCGAACAAACTCCCCCGGAAGTTGATTTCGTCCGGGTTGTTTTTGCAATATTCCAAGCCGCATATGCATTTTTAATAGTACACTCTGTTTGTTTTTCTGAATTGGCGGGACAATTCTTTCTGCACAAACCGCAATTTATACATTCAGCTTCGTCTATATGCGGATATATAAATCCGTGTTCGCCCTTTTCCATTGCTATTGCATTTTTGGGGCATAAATTTGAACACATCCCACAACCGGTGCAATGGTGCAAATCACATATCTCCATTATGTCATTCCCTTATTTCTTTACTGAAAATCTCCGGCAATTTGTCATAGTAATTCGTTTCAAAATACGGAGATAACTTGTTAGTCAGTTCTTTATTTAAAACAGATTTTGCAATTTCATAAGCCTCATCAAGTGAGTTCGCCACATATACATAATCGTCATAAACGCCCTTAAACCATTCTGCGCCTGTTGTAACCTTGTGATCGGTTGTTTTAATAATTATTACAGGCGTTCCTGCCACCAACGACAATATGGTGCCATGATACCTATCGGTTATAACCGCCTTATAATGGGCATATGTATCTATTTCATTCATTATATAGCTTTCCGCATTTCTGACTATATCAGCAGTTTTTCCGGACTTTGTTGTATCCGTCTTTGCAACCTTGCAAAGTTTTTCGCATTTATTCATCAATGACAAAATCTCTTCATCACTGTAATATTTCTCACCGTCATCACGGCAGCAAAACATTATTCCGTCACGGTTGTAATCAAAACTGTAATTACCGATAAGCGTAGTCACAATGTCGGGAAATTGCATAACGGGAATATCGGGGAACATTTGCTTTGCCATCCCGAAAGATACTCGGTCGCGTGCCAGGAAAAGCATATGCTTCATACTGTTGTAACACTCTGCCGTCCTTTTTTCATTAGCTTTGTTTTGAAAAAATATTGTTTGGGGGAGCATAAGCATTTTCGCATTAGGCAATACTTTCATAACCGCACGGTGCATTTCATCGGCAAATCCGCCAAGGTCGGTGGTTGTATAACCGCTTTGGAATACTATTATATCGCCGGATTTATATAATTTAGCAAGCTTATTTAACAATGAAAACGGAGTGTTCACAAGTGCGTTTGTTTCTATTTCAACCACTTGGCGTTCGGGGTAGTGCTTTTTAAGCCACCGCCTTATGCATACACCTTGTGCCAGATCTCCCAAATTGCTGTGTGCCGGTATACCGAGATAGAAAACTGATTTTTTGCTTTTCTCAAGCTCTCGCAACTCATTTGAGGTTTTTAGATATAAATTAAGACTTAACTGGTAATGTCTTAGTGTCAATATAACTTTTTTGGTGATACGGTTTGAAAGCAACACATTTTTTAACTTATTCATCAGTCACCTCATAAAGCCTTACATATTCTCTGAATTTTTTGTTTTTATCAAAACTTTCCGCTCTTTTCAAACAATCATCTTTACTGTATGGCTGCGTTTCGCAGGCGCGGATTATTTCATTATACATAGCGTTAATATCGTCTTTCGGCACTGCCGTGCCGCAGGTTTCGTTGATTATTTCGGGGCTGCCGCCTGTATTAAATGTTACCACCGGGGTGCCGCAGGCTATCGACTCCATATTAACGGTAGGATAATTTTCTTCTCTTGTCGGGTTGGCAAAAACATCTGCCACCGTATATATTTCCGCAAGTTCTGTTTGGTTCTGTGTTCGGTGAACAGAAATGATATTATCAGGCAAAAGCTTATCAACACCATCGTCCGTACCTACTAAAACTATTTGATACTTTTCGCTGTCAAGCCGCTTTGATAATTCGCAAAACACATCAAGTCCTTTACGCTTACCCCAGCCGAATGCAACCCCCAAAACGATATATTTGTTTTCCAAACCGTATTTTTTTCTGAAATCGCTTTCGGTCGGTTTAAATATATTAAGGTCAATACCGTTATTTATGACTTTTACGGGATAATCTTTTAAATACGAGCCTTTAACAAGTTCCGCAAGCCATTTTGACGGCGTTACTATTGTCATATTTTCTACGCCTGCAAACCATTTCTTTTTAAGCTTGTACATACGCTTTGAATTGTCAAACATACTTTTGGGGTACTCTTTATATTGCGGGCAATTACGGCATTCCGTTTTCCACCTATTGCATCCTGCCATATCAAAATATGTACAATGCCCCGTAAAACTCCAGCAATCGTGTAATGTCCAAACGGTTTTAACATTGTGCTTTTTTATGTATTTAAACAGCAAGGAAAGATTTATATAGCAGTTATGAAGATTATGCAGGTGGATTATATCCGGCTTGAACATATCAAGTTTTTTAAGGAATCTCACTGTGGAAAAATAAGAAAAGCAGCCGTTAAGCCCCGTTATTTCGGCAAGTTTGAGATGAAAATTGCGCGAGATACGGTTGCCGATAACAATATCTTTATCCGATTGTTTTTTTGCGTTATCGCGGCTTTTCGGATAACTGACACATACCGTGTGGCTGCAATTACGGGCAGTTTGTGCAATTTCAAGCATTATATTGCCGGTACTGCCGAAATTGCAAGAGTTGATTTCAGCTATTTTCATTTTTTTCACCGTTAATCACTTTTTGTGTGTTGAACTCATATCCAATCCAAAGCCAAAATGTGATTGATTTCCACAAGGTGTTACTTACCAATAGTGAAAATACCCCCGTACAAATAAAAAGCAATTCCACCTTTTGATCAAATAATGTAATATGTTTTTTAATAAACAAGGACTTTAATATCGTGAATATTATAACTATTGATGCCAATATCC
>CAVALG010000055.1:0-6030 GCA_963589585.1 Roseburia sp. AF12-17LB | reverse complement strand
TTCTCCAAACAAAGAGATCAAGGGTACTGATACCTTTCCGGTATATGCGGCTAAAATCGGAGATTTTTGCCAGCTCCCCCGTCAGGAGGAGCCAAGAAGATTGATAGTAACGGCAGCCTAAGGACGGACGGCAGATAATTCTTACTGTAAGTACAAAAAACTAAAGCTAATCTCAATTTACCGTCTATCCGCAATTCTACGGTATGCACAATATCCTTGCCTCCATCTGACGAGGGTGCGGGTGTCCGGTGGACACCTCTGCGCAGCAGAAGCACCGGCCGAGGCGGCAGCCGAGACGCTGGCAAAAATCAAAGATTTTTGCCAGAGGGAGAGAAAAAACTAACTGAAATCTCAATTTACTCTCTGTTATCAAAATTGCCGTTACCCACATCTAACATCTAATATCCAGCGTCTAAAATCTAACATCTAAAGTCGGTATGCCTTATGTCATCCCCGGCATCCGGTGCCTGCAGTACGAAGTCCGGTTTTTAGCCCGAAAAATTATAAATAATTGTTGACCGGCGGCGGTTTATGATGTATAATTTTAAAAATATTTATATTGGGGGAATTGTAAAATGGCAAAATATATCACCGAACCGGCACGCACTTTTAATGAGTATCTGCTCATTCCGGGCTATTCATCAAAGGATTGTATACCAGCCAACGTAAGCCTAAAAACTCCGGTGGTAAAATTCAAAAAGGGTGAACAACCGCCCCTTACTATGAACATTCCGCTTGTTTCTGCAATAATGCAGTCGGTTTCGGGCGATCGCCTTGCCGTTGCACTTGCGAAAGAGGGCGGCATTTCTTTTATATACGGCGCACAGACGGTTGAGCAGGAGGCTGCCATGGTTGCCCGCGCAAAGAATTTTAAAGCGGGATTTGTCGTAAGCGATTCCAACATAAGCCCCGAAGCAACCCTTGCCGATGTCCTTACTTTAAAGGAAGAAACGGGGCACTCTACCGTTGCCGTAACCGATGACGGCACGGCGGAAGGTAAACTTGTGGGCATTGTAACGGGCAGAGATTACCGCGTAAGCCGTATGTCGCCCGATATAAAGGTTGCCGATTTTATGACGCCGTTTGACAAACTTGTTTGCGCAAAACTCGGCACGACGCTTAAAGAGGCAAATGACATTATTTGGGATAATAAACTTAACTCTTTACCGATAATTGACGAAAACGGCAGGCTGTGCTACTTTGTTTTCCGCAAAGACTATGAACAGCACAAGGAAAACCCCAATGAGCTGCTCGATAAAGACAAGCGCTATGTTGTGGGCGCGGGCATAAACACGCGCGACTATGCCGAGCGTGTACCGGCGCTGGTTGAGGCAGGCGCCGATGTACTGTGCATTGACTCCTCCGAGGGGTTTTCGGAGTGGCAGAAAATGACAATTGACTGGATACGCGAGCACTACGGCGACAGCGTAAAGGTAGGCGCAGGCAATGTGGTTGACGCGGACGGTTTCCGTTTCCTTGCCGAAAGCGGCGCCGATTTTGTAAAGGTCGGTATCGGCGGCGGCTCGATCTGCATAACCCGTGAAACAAAGGGTATCGGGCGCGGACAGGCGACCGCACTTATAGAGGTTTGCGCCGAAAGGGACAAATATTTTGAAGAAACGGGAATCTACGTTCCCGTCTGCTCGGACGGCGGAATAGTCCACGATTATCATATGACGCTGGCGCTTGCAATGGGCGCCGACTTCCTTATGCTCGGCAGATATTTTGCAAGATTTGAAGAAAGTCCCACGGCTAAATTCAGCATAAACGGGAATTTTGTTAAAGAGTACTGGGGCGAGGGTTCAAACCGCGCAAGAAACTGGCAGAGGTATGACCTCGGCGGAGCGAGCAAACTTTCGTTTGAAGAGGGTGTTGACTCGTATGTTCCGTACGCAGGTTATTTAAAGGACAATGTTCGCCTGTCGTTAAGCAAGGTTAAATCAACAATGTGCAACTGCGGTGCGCTTACAATACCCGAACTTCAGCAAAAAGCGAAACTGACTTTGGTTTCTTCAACCAGCATTGTTGAGGGCGGCGCTCACGATGTAATTCAAAAAGATACCGCCAAAAATGTGCATAGGAATTAGACTTTAGATGTTAGACACTAGATATTAGATGTGGATACTAGACTTTAGACATTAGATACTAGATATTAGATGTGGTTAAAGTAAGATAAAGGATAGACGGAAAGTACAGATTACCGTCTGTTTGCAATTCTACGGTATGCACAAAGCCCTTGCCTCCACCTGACGGGGTGCGGGTGTCCGGTGGACACCTCTGCGCAGCGACAGCCCTTGCCTCCCTCTGACGAGGGAGGTGGCTTTGCCGCAGGCAAAGACGGAGGGAGAGAAAAATCGCGGTAAGAACATTTTACCGTCTGTCTGCAATTTTATGGTATACACAACCCCTTGCCTTCCTCTGACGAGGGTGCGGGTGTCCGGTGGACACCTCTGCGGAGCAGAAGCACCGACCGAGGCGGCAGCCGAGACGGTGGCGCGGCGCAGCCGTGACGGAAGGAGAGAAAAGCCAACGGCAAATGCTGTTTTCCGTCTGTTGTTAATCTTCCATTCCAGATATTAGACGCTGGATGTTAGATGTGGGATGCTAGATTTTAGATTTTAGACATTAGATGTGGGTAACAGAAGCCTGCGGATAGACAAAAATTATGGTTTGCCTTACTTTTTTCTCTCCCTCAGTCAAAAATCAAAGATTTTTGCCAGCTCCCTCGTCAGAGGGAGCCAAGGGGCTTGTGCATAACGGCAGCCTAAGAACGGACGGCACACAGCTCATACGACAACCTGTTTAATAAAAAACTAAAGTAAAGCGGTTTTCACCGTCCATTAACAAAACTACCGTTACATTTTAATTCCGCATTGCTACAGTCTAATACGCCTCACTTCCACGGTCTGCGACTGCCGCCGCAGTCCATTTCCGCGCGGCTCACCCAAGCACAGACGGCAGTAACAATTTACAGACGGTTATCTACCTACATTTGCCGCTGTCTATAATCTATCACAGTCTAAATCCAATGCAGCAAAACAAAAGAAAAATAATATTAATCGAATGGAGATAATGCAAAATGTCAGAAGAAAGAGGATGCGAAAACACCGCCTGTTCGGGCGATTGCTCACATTGTGCGTCGGCACATTCGGAAAACGCCGCACCGCAGAAAGAGCCGCTCGGAAAGGGCAGCAACATTAAGCGAGTAATAGCGGTAATGAGCGGAAAAGGCGGAGTCGGCAAGTCAATGATAACCGCATCGCTCGCCGTGCTGCTTTCTCGAAAAGGATACAAAGTAGGCATATTGGACGGCGATATAACAGGTCCGTCAATCCCTAAAATGTTCGGCATAAACAGCCGCGCAAAGGGAAATGACGACGGAATTTTCCCCGAAATTACGGCAGGCGGAATAAAAATAATGTCGGTAAATTTGCTGCTTGAAGACCCCGAAATGCCCGTTGCATGGCGCGGTCCCGTAATCGGCGGAGTTATAAAGCAGTTCTGGAGCGAAGTCATTTGGGGCGAACTGGACTACTTGCTTATAGATATGCCGCCCGGAACGGGCGATGTTCCGCTGACGGTATTTCAGTCTATCCCGGTTGACGCGGCGATTACGGTTACTTCACCGCAGGAACTTGTGGGAATGATAGTTAAAAAAGCGTATAATCTTGCCTCTATGATGGGGATTAGAACCCTCGGCGTAATTGAAAATATGAGTTTTGCCGTATGCCCCGATTGCGGCAAGCACATTAACATTTTCGGCGAGAGCAGGCTTGAAGAAACCTGTAATCAACTGGGTGTTCTTGCACTTGGCAGAATGCCTATAGACCCGAAACTTGCCGAACTTGCCGACAGCGGAGAATTTGAAAAGAATGTTATAATAACCGAGCATCTTTCGGGCGCGGTTGACGCTGCCGTAACGGCTCTGCCGGTATGATAAAACGGAATTCGGTTGGGGGCGCGCTTGCCGCCCTCACCGCTAACATAATATTCGGGTTCAGCTTTCTGTTCCTGTCTGTGGCGCTCGGTACGGGCGCGCCGCCTATGGTGATAGTTTCGGTGCGCTTTACGGCGGCGCTTGCGATACTTATAGTATTGCGTATTTTGCGCGTTATAAAAATAAACATTAAGGGAAAACGGCTGCTGCCCGTTATAATAATGGGGCTGTGTCAGCCGTTTTTGTACTTTATTTGCGAAACATACGGAGTTAAGCAGGTTTCAACCTCAATCGCAGGGGTAATAATAGCCCTTGTTCCGGTTGCGGTTATAATTATAAATTCGCTTTTCTTCGGCTCGCGCCCGACCGCCGTGCAGACCGTTTGCTCGGTTATATCGGTGTGCGGAGTTATCGCAATAAGCATTATTTCGTCGGGCGGAAAGGCGGAATTTTCCGCAGTCGGTGTTGTGTTGCTTGTTGCCGCAGTTATAACCGCAGCGTTATTTAATGTATTAAGCGACCGGTTAAGCGGTGAGTTTACGGCGGCGGAGCGCACCTACATAATGTTTTTTATAGCTGCAATAGGGTTTAACGCGCTGTCGGTTTGTATGTATGGGGGTAGATTTTTCACCCTTACGGCGCAGGCGCTTACCGATTTTAAATTTACGCTTTCCGTTATCGGGTATCTGGCGGCGGCATCGTCGGTTGCGGCGTTTTTACTTATGAACTACGCCACCGAAAATATCGGTGCGGTAAGGTCGGCGTCTTTTTCAAACATTATAAGCGTATGCTCGGTTTTCGCCGGTGTTGTGATACTTAAAGAAGATGTCAGCGTGTGGCAGTTGTTGTGCTGCGCAGTTATAATTATAGGCGTTTTCGGCGCAAATAAAAGTAAAAAATAGATTTTCTTGATTTTTAAAGACATAATTAAAACCGAACCCGATACTTAAAAGGCGGGGTTCGGTTTTTTATGCACCAATCTGAGCAAATAATCCCTTTGGTTTATGAATTTATAAAAAATACGGGCACACCCCTTTTTTCGGCATATCTAACAGTGTTTTTTGTACCGCCCTTTTCGCCATTGTACACTGCAATTACAGCAGCTGAGCGATCCACCATCCATTCATTTCTAATTTGAAAGCAATGCAGAGAATACTTTTCGCAAATGTATTCCGTGTGATCGGCAGATTGTATAATTTCATTGTACAGTTGCTGCCATTCTAAACCCCAAATACTTTCAAAACCTTTATATGGGCTCGCGCATATAAGTTTAACATTTTTGCCCTCGCTGCGTAATTTTAACACAATTTGCGCTCCCCACATATCAACCCCTCTTGACATTCCCGAAATAAAAATATTAAATCCGTCTGCAATTGCTTGACGGATTTTATTTTCCATATCATCTTTTATATCTGTTTCGGTTCGCAACAGTTTTTCCGGGCGGTGACCAGTAAAACAAATTGTGCGTGATCTCTCGTTTGCAATCTTCAATTTTAATTCCTCCATATAACTGTTTTGTAGTGCTATTACATCATATCACACAACTATTTTGGTTTCAACTCTTATGTATAATATCACTCAACCGGGAAGTAAAATAGTTATATGAAAGGTGGGTTGCGATATGGATACGCACGCTCGGCTGCATCAATTGCTGCGCGAACGCGGGTGGACGGAATATAAACTTTCAAAAGAGTGCGGTTTGGCTCAGTCCACTATCGGCAATATTTTCAGAAGAAATACAGTTCCGTCCGTTGCGACGCTTGAAACGATATGCAAGGGCTTTAACATCACTATGTCGCAATTTTTTGCCGAGTCAGATATGGTTGAAATGACACCCGATATGAAAGAACTTTTCAATTGTTGGGTCTGCTTGACCCCAACGCAAAAATCAGCCGCCCTTCAAATGCTTAAAGCAATGAGTAAAGGCACCGAACTCGATACCTAAAAGGTGGGGTTCGGTTTTTTGTGCGTAAAGATTAAAAGTCTGTTTGTGCGGCAGCGGTTTAATGCGCTGCCCCCGTCCGCCCCTAAAACCCCGTCCGCCGCCGAAAACATTCGTTTTCAGACGGTGCATAACGCAGTAACGCAATAAC
>CAVALG010000054.1:0-5969 GCA_963589585.1 Roseburia sp. AF12-17LB | reverse complement strand
GCTGCTAAATCTGCATTCATTCGGTTGACTATCGGCAAAATTTGAATTATACTTATTATGTTTATATAATAAATCAGTGGGAGTGAATTACATTGACCGCGTTTGATAACGAAATTACGATAACTTCGGCAGAGCCACCCGTAATTGCCGCTTTGCGTAAAAATTTTTCATCGGTTCCGATTTTTTTATCGGCAATACTGGGTATACTTTCCGTTGCGTTGTTCCCTGCCTTTTTTCGTGTAAATATAAACACACAAAATCTCGAAAAATCAATAAGTCGATTATTCATAAACGGATATGGTGTGTTTTTACCTGAACTGCTATTCTACATAAGCCTGCTAATAACCGCTGCGCTGTCGGTTAATGATTTCAAGCCTCTGCGTTCCGCAAGATTTTTTGCTGTTCGCTTATTTCTTTCGCTAACGGCAGTCGGCTTCGGGTATATGCTTTATTCGGTGCTCACTTTAAAAATCGGGCGTGGTAAAATTTCAGTTACTGAAGACATAAAATCCCTTGATAATTATGGTATTGCAGTCGTTGCATCAACGGCTGTTACCGTTTTTGCAATTGTTATTTACAATGTTTGCATAGGCAGAATAAGCCGTGCCGTAAAATTCAATCAACCGTATAGTGGCTGCACTCTTATTACTGCAATTATTTTTATGTTATCTCAGTTCTTTAAAAGTTATGTAATTATAGACGAAGTAATGATAAAAAACAATATATCGGCTGAGCGGTTTAAATACGGTGCTGTAACAGGTGCATCGCTTTGTTTGGTTCTCTGTGCGGCGGCAGCTCTGCTGTTTGCAATTACGCTTTTCAAATATTCCGCAGATATTGCGGCTATCAAAATCAGGTTTATGAACAGGAGTAAGGCTGCAGTATGATTAAATTTAATAATAAAGGCGGAAAATACGATTATATTATCGTCGGTTTGGGAAATCCGGGGCTCAGATATTCGGGAACTCGGCATAATGCAGGATTTGCAGCTGTTGACCGTTTGGCAAAAAATCACGAATGCGAAATAACAAAAAAATTCAAAAATGCATTAACTGCAGAAATCAAGATTGACAATAAATGCTGCCTGCTTGTTAAGCCGCAAACATTTATGAATCTTTCGGGTGAGGCAATTGTTCCTATTGCAAAATTTTATAAAATTCCACCACAGAATACAATTATTATTTTTGATGATGTTGAGTTTGATGTAGGCAAAATGCGAATACGCAGAAACGGTTCGCACGGCGGCCATAACGGTATGAGAAACATAATTGAACTTTCGGGTTCAACGGAATTTCCGCGTATCAAAGTAGGTGTCGGCAAAAAGCCGCACCCCGATTATGACCTTGCAAATTGGGTACTCGGTAAAATCGACTTATCGCTTTCGGATGTTTTTGATAAAACTCTTGACCGCGCAGCCGCAGCCGCTGAAGAAATTGTTACCGCAGGAATAGACAGTGCTATGAATAAATACAATGGGTGAAAAAATGGATTTTCTTATTTCAGAATTCACCTCTATAGGTGAATATAAAGAAGTTGAAAAGGCGGCTGCCGAGAAAGCGGCTGTAGGCATTTCGGGACTTTCGGCTGTCAATAAAGCTATGTTGGTTGCCGCCCTTTGTAAAAAGCTCGGCCGAAAGGCGTTGTTAATAGCGCCAACCGAAGGGGAAGCCACTTCCCTTGCCGAAGAACTCTCAAGACTTGATATTAACGCCGTGCTTTTTCCGGAGCGTGACTATTCTCCGCTTAATTCACTTTCGCGCTCCCACGAATTTGAACAAAAAAGAATTGCTGCCCTATCCAAAATATCGGATAGGGATTTTGATGTTGCGGTTGTTTCGGCAGTTGCAGCAATTTCACGCACTGTATCCGCTAATGAATTGCGTGAAAATTCATTTACACTTAAGGTTGGTGAAGAATACAACCTCAGTGAAATTACCGAAAAACTATCATCTATAGGTTACACAAAATTTGACGAAGTTGACGGTGTAGGTCAGTTTTCGGTCAGGGGCGGTATATTGGACATCTTTACTCCATCCGAAACACAGCCCGTTCGCGTTGATTTTTGGGGAGACGAAATAGATGCAATTTATCTATTTGACAACGAAAGCAAGCGCCGCACGCAAAAAATCACGCAAGTTTCAGTTTTACCGATTTGCGAAGGGCTGCCGCAAAGCCGCGAACAGATGATTGAAAAACTAAAAAAACTTGCAGAATCAAAAAGCATATCCGATCTTGCAAGACAAAATGTTTATGATGATATTGACGCGCTTTCCGCAGGTTTGACCATCCCGTATGACCGCTATCCCGAACAAATACACTCCGAGTTCAATACAATTTTTGACTATGTTGACGGTATGGTATTTATAAGCGAATGCAACGGTATAAATTCAAGATTTAAAAATCTGTATGAAACCCAAAAGCAGGATTTGGAACTGTTTACCGAAAAGGGTGTTTGCTTTTCAAAAAAAGACCCATATTACCTAAAACGCGCACAATTTTTAAAAATTCTGGTTGAAAAGAACCCAATTTATCTTGAAAACTTTCCGAAATCAAAATATCTTACAGATATCAGGGAAAATATAGCCTTTTCATTTAAAGTTATTCCGCCTTTCAACTCGGTAAAAGAGTTAAACGACGAACTGGAAAATGACCGAAATAAAAATATTGTTATTCTTGCAGGCGAAGAACGCGCCGCGCAAAATCTTGCAAGTGAACTTACGGAACTCGGTAGCACTGCCGTGTTTATAGAGAGAAAACATCTGTTATCGGCAAATGGCATAGCCGTAACTACCGGTTCACTGTCAGGCGGATTTTCTTCTCAAAGTGCAGGTTTCAGCGTTTATTCATATGCGCACGCAGTGCCGAGAAAACGCAAACGTTATTTTAAAAAAGGTGTTGATATCGGTTCGCTTGACGATTTGAAAATCGGCGATTATGTTGTCCATACAACACACGGCATAGGTCGTTTTGCAGGGGTTCAATCACTTACTGTAAAGGGTGTAACCAAGGATTATATTAAAATCAGTTATATGGGCAGCGACGCGCTGTATGTGCCTGTTACATCACTTGACCTTGTGTCAAAATATATCGGCTCCGCCGAAGAAAACATTAAACTGAACCGCCTGGGAACTCATGAATGGGAAAAGACAAAACAGCGTGTGCGGAAATCGGTTAAAGATATTGCAAAACAGCTTACTTTGTTATACGCAAAGCGTATGCAGCAAAAGGGATATGCATTTTCTGCTGACAGTGACCTGCAGGCTGATTTTGAAAAAAAGTTTATGTATGACGAAACCGAGGATCAGCTTAGGTGCAGCGATGAAATAAAAAGGGATATGGAAAGTTTAATACCTATGGACAGGTTGCTTTGCGGTGATGTAGGCTTCGGTAAAACTGAGGTTGCTTTGCGCGCGGCATTTAAATGTATTTGCGACGGTAAGCAATGCGCCATTCTTGTACCTACAACCATACTTGCCTGGCAGCATTATAAAACTGCTGTTGAGCGATTTTCTGGTTTACCTGTGGAAATTGAGATGCTCTCCCGTTTCAGAACCGCAAAACAGCAAAGCGAAATCAAAAAGAAACTAAAAAACGGTGCCATAGACCTTATAATCGGTACACACAGAATGATAGGCGGAGATATTGATTTTCACGATTTAGGACTTTTAATAGTTGACGAAGAACAGCGCTTCGGCGTTTCTCAAAAAGAAAAACTTAAAGAGCGTTACCCGACTGTTGATGTTCTTACCCTTTCGGCAACACCAATACCCCGAACGCTTAATATGGCGCTTTCGGGATTGCGAGATATGTCAAGCATTGAAGAACCTCCGCTTGACCGTCTGCCGGTTCAGACCTATGTTACCGAGCAAAATGAGGGAATAGTTGCAGAGGCTATCCAGCGTGAACTACGCCGTGCAGGTCAGGTTTTTTACCTGCACAACCGCGTTGAGAGCATTGTTACAAGGGCGGCGGAAATTGCAAGATTAGTTCCCGATGCAAGAATTGGAATTGCGCACGGCAAAATGGATGAGGCTGAATTATCCGAAGTTTGGCGCAGAATGATTGAACAAGAAATTGATGTTTTAGTCTGCACAACGATAATCGAAACAGGAGTAGATGTCCCCAATGCGAACACGCTTATAATCGAGGACGCCGATCGTATGGGACTTTCACAGTTACATCAGCTTCGCGGCCGTGTGGGACGCAGCCACAGAAAAGCACAAGCATATTTTATGTATCGACGTGGCAAATCTTTAAGCGAAATATCAAGAAAAAGGCTTGAAGCGATACGCGACTTTACCGAGTTCGGTTCGGGCTTTAAAATTGCACTTAGAGATTTGGAAATACGCGGTGCAGGCAATATTTTGGGCGGAGAGCAACACGGACATATGGAAGCCGTCGGTTATGATATGTATCTGAAAATGCTTGATGACGCACTTAAAGAAGAGCAGGACGGGAACATCGAAAGCGGAGAGAAAACCGATTGCACGGTTGAATTGCAATGCAATTCACATATACCCGAAAAATATATTCGCTCGCTGCCGCAAAGGCTCTCAATTTACCGCAAGATTGCGGCAGTGACCGACGAATCATCAAAACTTGATGTTGTTGATGAGCTTATCGATCGCTTCGGCGAGCCGCCCCAAACCGTTATAAAACTTATTGATATTGCTTTACTGCGTTATAAAGCAGGTGCTTTGGGGATTACAGCCGTTTCGGAAAGTTTCGGCAGAGTGAATTTTATATTTAAAGAACCTGACCCCGAACGAATACTGGCGCTTGCCAAAGCGCTGCCCAAACGGGTTACCGTAAGCAATACCGAAGCAAAGATCAGCGTAAAACCTACGCAAAATCAAACCGCACTTTCGGCAGCGTTTGAGGTTATAAAAAAACTGTCCGAGGCGGATATGCATAATTAACAAATTATGCTGGACATTCGAGTTGTTTTGTTGTATAATGTTAAACAATGGTGCTGATTTGTTTTAGCAAAAGACTGATTTAAGGAGTTTTACAAAATGAAATCAATTAAAAAAATTATTTCTGTCATAATGGTGCTTTCCCTTGTCTTGCTCTGCTTTGCAGGCTGCCATAAAAAGGACGAAACCGCTATTGAAGCAGGCAATGTAAAGATGACCTCAAGCGAATATTCCTGTATACTGGTTAACGCGTATCAGGAAGCGGTTCAAAAGGTTGAAGAAAAACATAACGAAAGCGGAGAACATAACCACGATAAAGGCTATTCCGATGAAAAAATTGACGGTAAAACATTTGATAATTGGGTTAAATCACGCGCTTTGGAATTAAGCAAAGAATATATTGCGGTTAAAATTCTTGCCGCTGATAATAAAGTTGAACTTACCGATGATAATATTTCACAAATAAAATCATCGGCTGATTCATATTGGCAGTACTACTCACTTGAAGATTTGTATGGCGAAATGGGCGTTTCAAAATCGACATATGTAAAATATCTGCAAGGCAGTTCTCTTAAGCAGCAACTATTCACCGCGCTTTACGGCGAGGACGGCAGCAAAGCTGTTGATAAAAATACGGTACTTGCAGCAATATACAGCCAGCACGACACTATTAAAACCATAGAGGGTGCTTATTCCGCTACAGGTTCTGACGGCACTTCAACTTCAATGAGCGATGAAGAAAAAGAAGCACTTAACACAAAATACCAGGGATATGTTGACCGTTTGAATGCAGGCGAAGACTTTAAAACAGTTTATTGCGAAGCTAACGGTATGACAGCCGAAGATTTTGACTCACAATATGCTGTTAAAAGCGAAAGCAGCACAAGCAGTGCAAAAGACCCGCTTGAAACCGTAATCGGTTCGGAAAAGACAAGTTATGAAAATGAGCTTTTTGACACCGTAAATGCTTTGGAAGTTGGCAAAGCCACTCTTTATAAAAATGATTCGGGCGTTATAGTTATTTTCAAAACCGACATCAGCGCAGATTCTTAC
>CAVALG010000053.1:0-2686 GCA_963589585.1 Roseburia sp. AF12-17LB | reverse complement strand
TTTTGTTGAAAAATTAAAAAGAATAATTGTTCAAAAAATTAATGAGGAGGTACTGCCCTTGCCGCTATTCTCCGATATTAAAAAGCAGCAGGTACAAACATATTTTTTTGTAAGCGCTTGTGTTGATGTAGTTGCGGAATACTTCAGGGGCGGTTTTTCAGTCACGCTTGATGATGTTACCGAAGTAATACTTGAAGCGGTTACAAAATTGACCTCAAATTAAAAACCGTCGGAGGCATTATGGAAATAACAGTTATTCTGGTTATAACCACAGCTTTAATTATATCGGTTATAATTATTATCGCTGCAGCGATACACGCCCTCATAAGCAAAAAAGCACAGAATAAATCGGCTGCCGAAGAAGCAGGCAGATACGGCGAATTGCGCGCAACCGAAATAATAAAGAAGTGTCTGAATGAAGACGACCGATTGTTTACAAACATTACGGTTTTTTATGACGGTAAAGAAACCGAACTTGATAATGTTATAGTAAACAAATACGGCGTTTTTATTATAGAAGTTAAAAATTATAACGGTCACCTCGTAGGGCGCGAAGAAGATTTTGAATGGACAAAATACCACACCACGGAAGCCGGCAACACCTATACTAAGATTGTAAAAAACCCGATAAAACAAGTAAAACGCCAGGTTTATATACTTGCGCGGCATTTAGAAGGAAACGGCGCTAAAGTTTGGGTAAAGGGCTACACGCTGCTGCTTAACAACAACAGCCCCGTTAAAAGCGAATATGTGCTTAAAAGCACTAAAGAGATATATTATGCTCTGCACACTGCAAACAGGTCTTGTTTGAGTGCCGCGCTGATTAAAAAAATTATTAAAATAATAAATGACTGAAAATATAACTAAGGTGATATTTGCATAAATTCTGTTTAATTGTAACAAATTATTAACGATTTTTTAATTGAAAATGTGAATTTTACATATTATAATATAATTGTTACAAGGAATTTTAATATTCTGCGTGATTATCAATTAAAAGAAAGGTGATTTTTTATGAACAAATTTATGCTTAATGAAACCTCATATCACGGCTGGGGCGCCATAGAAGTAATACCCGAAGAAATTAAGGGTCACGGTTTTAAAAAGGTGTTTGTAGCATCCGACCCCGACCTTGTTAAATTCGGTGTATCAAAAAAGGTTACCGATTTGCTTGAAAAAGCAGGAATTGATTACAGACTGTATTCGGATATAAAACCCAACCCGACTATTGAAAATGTTCAGCACGGCGTTGAAGAATTTAAAGCTTGCGGCGCCGATTGCATTGTCGCTATCGGCGGCGGCTCATCTATGGATACTTCAAAAGCAATAGGGATTATAGTTGCTAACCCCGAATTTGCCGATGTTCGCTCACTTGAGGGTGTTGCACCCACCAAAAATAAATGTGTACCGATAATTGCAGTTCCCACCACGGCAGGAACCGCAGCCGAAGTTACAATTAACTATGTTATAACCGATGTTGAAAGGAAGCGTAAATTTGTATGTGTTGACGCGCATGACATCCCGATTATCGCCGTTGTTGACCCCGATATGATGTCAACTATGCCGGCTTCACTTACAGCCGCTACGGGTATGGACGCACTTACCCACGCAATTGAAGGGTATATTACAAAAGGCGCTTGGGAACTTTCGGATATGTTCCACATTAAAGCGATTGAAATAATTTCGCGTTCACTGCGCGACGCTGTAAAGAACGAAAAGAACGGACGCGAAGGTATGGCTCTCGGTCAGTATATTGCAGGTATGGGATTCTCAAATGTCGGACTTGGGGTTGACCATTCAATGGCGCACACCCTATCGGCATACTATGACACGCCGCACGGCAAAGCCTGCGCCATACTGCTACCTGCGGTTATGGCATACAACGCTGAATACACGGGCGAAAAATACAAGGATATTGCAAAGGCAATGGGCGTTGAAGGTGTAGACAATATGGCCGTTGAAGAATACCGAAAAGCCGCTGTTGACGCTGTACGCCGTCTTTCGGAAGATGTGGGTATTCCGTCAACCCTTAAAGGGATTGTTAAAGAGGAAGATATTCCTGCGCTTGCCGAATCCGCATTTGCGGATGCCTGCCGCCCCGGCAACCCGAGAGATACCTCGGTTGAAGAAATCGCAGAGATTTACAGAAGCCTGATGTAATATAAAACAATGATATAATTAAGATATAAAATACCCGACAAGTTGTTGAATTCAACTTGTCGGGTATTTTAGTATAGACTTACTCTAACCTAACATTTTTATAATAAACTTGACTATTGAAATAACCGTGCCCAAAAAGCCAAATGAAAACAAAATGCCCGTTAAAAACCGTCTTAAATTATTTGACATTATACAGTAAAACAACTGAATACTGCCATCAATAATCAAGGGCAGCATTAAATAAAAAGGCGGTTGTACATCTATAATAATAAATATCGGAAACAAAATTATCCCTGCTAAAATTCCTGTGCATCTCGCACAAAGCGGAAATTGTCGTCCTGCAATAAAAAAACTTCTTTCGGGAATTTGATGACAATTAAAAACATTTTTAAAAATTACAGAGATTTTCATTACATTTTAAATTTGTTGCCGCATTTTTTGCACACCCAAAATGTATCGGTATATTGCTGTTTTCCTTTCCCGGCAGTACCGAGTAACAAGCCTATAGGTCCGCACAGTAAGTATC
>CAVALG010000052.1:0-16072 GCA_963589585.1 Roseburia sp. AF12-17LB | reverse complement strand
GGGCAGATGTTCGATTTGCTTAAATATTTCATTTTTACTTGATAAATTTGTAAAAACAAGGTAATTTTATCCTGGAAAACTACCGTTTGTGCCGTTTTTTGACCGCTTGTGCCAAAGGGGTTGATTTTTTAGCCCGTTTACTATAATATTTATACGGATAGTAATGCCCAATAATTGTTTTGGGTATTATAAAATTATTTTGTGTAAGCCCGAAAGGGCATATAGTAAAATATTAAGTAAGGGAGACAAGTAAATGAAACACGGGAAAAACATCAGGAAAATCCTGGCTGTGATTCTGTCGGCAATAATGCTTTTGTCCGTAGTACCGATGTCGGTATTTGCGGAGGATGACAGCAATGTTGCCGTCGCCATCACACCGGAAGGCTACACAACATATAACTCTGATCTTGCGTATTTATTCTATTACGCGGATTACAACCAAGGTATCACGATAAAACTGCTGAAAGATGTGGACGAAGTGCACGGAAAGGACGGCAGCAACGAAGGTATCAAGTTGTCAAATGGCGGCAATGTCATCCTGGATCTGAACGGTCACAGTATTACAAAATACAATTCGTACGGAGCATCCAACAACTATGCCTTTTTCTATGTAACGGGTAATACCAAACTCACCGTTATAGACAGTGTCGGCGGCGGTAGTATAAATCAGCCGATCCAGCAGCCTGCATTTATCGTTGACAAAAATGCTTCATTAACTATTGAAGACGGTAAGATCACAAACAGCCGCAGCGCAGGCATTCGCGTTGACAGCGGCACACTGACCGTTTCGGGCGGCGCGATTGAAAGCTACGGCGCAGGTATTCAGGTCGGCGGCGGTACTGTAACCGTGACGGGCAACCCGAAAATCTACGGCAAGAGTTCAAACGCTCTTTTGATAAACGGCAAAAGCACCGTTACCCTTTCGGGCGGAAGATACACCACCGATGAAAATGACAAGCACAGCATTTGGACCACTGTCGGCAATGTTGAAGACCTTTTGGTTGAGGGCTATAGATATACCGATTCAAACGGTAATAACAACATTAAAATTATCAGTAACGGCTACGGAAGCGGAACTGACTCTGCCGATGTATCCGTGTCCGATTACAGCATTAAGTATATTGACGCTAATGGAAACGAGCAAAAATGCACGGATTATAGCGAAATAACCGCAGATACCGTAACCGGAAAAAACATACTTTCGGAAGGGTGGCATGTGGTAAAAGACAATATAGATGGTTGGAAACTCGGAATCAACGGCAACTCAACAGTCAATGTGATACTTTGTGACGGAGCATCGCTCAGCCTTCCGAACACCCTATATATGTTTGATGACGCAACCCTTAACATTTACGGCCAAAGCGAAGGCACCGGCAGATTAATTGTTGAACTGAAAAGCGGCGGTTACCCTGCCATAGGTATATCGAACGGCTATGAAAACTATACCGCCTCCGTGAACTTCTACGGCGGAACCGTTACCGCAAAAACATGTACAAGTGGGCCGCAGACTATCGGTGTAGACAAAAGCACCGCAATCGGAAGTGTTGTTAATGTCAAACTCGGTGCAAATATGAAATGCGTTAAGACAGACGACCTTAACACACCATACGCATATGATAATACCGACAATACATCAATCACCATAACCAAATGTAACGAGCATAAGTGGGTATATTCAAACAAAACCGACGACACTCACGACCGAACCTGTGAGCTTTGCAACACGGCAGAAACAGGCATTGCTCATACAACGGCAAGTTATTATGAGGGCAGCACAGGTCAAATACATTACCTTGTTTGCGCCTGCGGAAAAATGTATAAGCAGGAAAGCCACAATTATACATATACCCCTAATGATGACGGCTTGACCCACACGAGAAAATGTGTATGCGGGCTTACGGTAACCTCTAACCACACTTATGATTCTAAAAGCTGTCATTACTGCAACGCAGAAATAAAAGCCACATACAACGGAATAAAGTATGCCACGCTGCAAAGCGCGATTGACGCCGCAGCGCGTGATAACAGCACGGTTAACGCCACGGTTACACTGTATGCAGATCTCGTAGCTGAAGATGTTGTTGTGGACAGCGGCGATATCACCATTGACCTTAACGGCAAAGAATGGAAAACAGGATTGCTCAACGGCAGTTCCTGTGTTCCTCTAACCGTGAACGGCGGCGTTGTCGCCTTGAAAAACGGTAATCTTTTTCAAGGCTCTGCAAGTTCCTCTGCCGCGTCGGGAATTGTGGTAAACGGCGGCGCCTTGGTGCTTCATAGCAGCGTCAGAGTTAAAGGCGGCACATGGGATAGGGATGTGGTACGCCCTTCAATCACTGTTAACGGCGGAGAACTTGAACTTATTCCCGGAGCAACCCTGCTTACGGGCTTGAAAGTACCCGAAGGCAAAGTTCTTGCCGATTATCTGTTCAAAGATGAAGATATGGGTACAGCTTTTGTCAAGTGCACCTATGACGGCAACGGAGGAATTCTTACTCCCGATCCGTATGAATATGTCGCCGATGTATACACCTCAAACGAGACCTTTGAATCAATGACAGTTGTTGAGCACAACCACGATATCGGTGAAAACGACTCTTGCGAATGTGGTTGGCATTGCGACGCTCAAATTACATATTCGGACGGAACAACGGAATTTATTGAAAAACTTGACGGCAAAACTCTGCTAGAACAAGATTCCAAAGTCAAGTTGTTGCGTGACACAACTATTTCATACGCCGATACACATACAAACCGACTTCAAAACATCAGTGTTCTTGACCTGAACGGTCACACAATTACTTGCGACAAAATTGCAATCGCAAATGATGTGACGATTAAGAACTCATCAGACAACTTCGGAATTATAGACGGTGAATTGAGCTTCTTTTGCGCAAATGATGCTTACGGACCCGTAATCACCGTTGAAGAAAACAATATCAAAATTAAATCTCTCAATATCAGCAGCGAATGTTCCGTAAAATTGAAAGGCGGTATTTTCGGAAAAATCAGCTACGCGGAGATTGGAAGCGACAAAATATATCCGGCTTTGGAATACGGTTATGGTTTCAAAAAAGCAAACTATGAAACAGGCGAAATAGCCGAAGAATTTGAAACCAACGCTTACAGCAGCTTTTTTATTTCAAATGTCGCGGTTGTTCCACATTATCACGAATACGCCGCAGACTCAAAAGGTGTTTGTGCCTGCGGTTACACCTGCAAGCATACATATATAGATTATGAAAGCGGAAAGTGCCGAAATTGCGGAACGCAATACTATGTTGTTGAACTTACCACAAAAGACGGCAAAAGCAAAAAATACACCTTTGCCGACGGTTGGGCTGCGGCAATCAAAAATGAAGGTTCAACCCTGCAGCTTATCTGTGATGTTGACATTGATACCGAAGACGCTTTTTCTGCCGATTCGGGCAAATTCACCCTTGACCTAAACGGCAAAACCTTCAGTACATACGCAAAGGATGCCCTATTTACGGTTGAAGGAACAGCGGACATCACAATCAAAAACGGAAATCTTGTCAATACCGTAAATTACGATTACGCCGGTATTTGGCCAAGCAATATAAAAGTCCTAAACATTTCGGGCGGAAAAGTGGCGCTTGAAGCTGTTAACCTGACAGCCGGGATCGGTTATCAAGGGGATCGGTCATATTCGGTTATTGTATCTGCAGGAGAACTCTCGGTCAAAGGCAGCACTTTCACCGGGGCTGTTGTCATAGTCAACAAAGGCGAATGCCCCAAAGTTAAAATAACCTCGGCAACATTTAATAACGGAATCGACTATATGTTTGCGGGAGGGGAAAGCGACACCGACACCGTCAAATCTTTCTTTGCCGAAGGCAGTATGCTTTTTGATGAATACGGTAAATACATTGATGTGGCAAGTGAATTTTACTGGGATACTTTCGAGGATCAAGGAATGACCCTATTTGAATACGGAGAAAAATGCACCGTTAAACCCCACACGCACACAATGGACGGCAACAACTGCTCGGAGTGCGGTTTCTACTGTGAGCACAAGGACATAGACGAAAACTGCAAATGCCGCAATTGCGGAGCACAGGTTTATGTTGCGATAGTGCATTTGCCGAATACCACTATTGAACTTACTTGCAAAACCTTTGAACAGGCTTGGGAAAAAGCTTGCACAGATGAGGGTTCAACCATTCTTTTGCTTTGCGATCTTGAGGTTGGCAGCAATGACATAACAGTTGCAACATCTTCGGGCAAATTCACACTTGACCTTAATGATCACACATTGCAAGCGGAATCGATCGATAAAATCATTTCTGTAAGCGATACAGCTGATATTACAATCAAAAACGGAAAAATAGTTAACTCGTACTATTATGACGGTAACGGACAATTCTGGTACGGTATGGGTAATGCAATTGAAATTAATGGCGGTTCAGTTACGCTTGAAAATGTTGAACTCACAGGCGGTGAGGGTGGCAACGCTTTTGAGGATGTAGAACCTACTCCCGTACATATAAATAACGGAAATCTTACCGTGTCAGGCTGTACTTTAAACGGAGCACTTTTGATTTGGAAAATATCTGCTGAATCCACAATTTCCATAAAACTTGCTTCAACAAAACTTAATGGAATTTCTTTTAACGGAGTCGTCAACGAACTGGATTACAACCTTATCAACAGTTTCTTTGCGGAGGGCAATGTGCTTCTTGACAAGGACGGCAAATATGTTGACACTGCAAACGAAAGTTATTGGGATTCGGGCGAAAGTAGTGGGGCTTTGTATGTAGCCTTTGAATATTCGGGCGAAGCGACGGTAACCCCGCACACCCACACATATGAAAACGGCGTTTGCAACAGCTGCGGTTATGAATGTAAACACACGGGCGGTAAAGCAACCTATTTCAAAAAAGCGATTTGTGATATTTGCGGCACGGAATACGGCGATTACGCCCCGGATACCACCGCACCGACAGGAAAAATCACAATCAACGAAATTGACGGGTGGAAGCAGGTTCTCAGTGATATCACTTTCGGTCTTTTCTTTAAAGATGATGTAGAAGTTAAAATTACAGCCGAGGACGACAGTTATACACAAGACGGATTCGACCCCGACACAAACTCGGTCAAAGTTGAATATTTTGTAAGCAATGAAATTTTGGACGAAGACACCGTTAAGGCGGCTGAATTTAAGGCTTATGACGGAAAATTCGGTCTGTCAAGCGAAGAAAATTATGTTGTTTATGCAAAATTGACCGACTATGCAGGAAATGTCACCATTATCGGCTCGGACGGCTTTGCGATTGATACAACCGCACCCGAAATTGTCGGATACAAGGACGGCGAAACGGTCAACGCTTTATGCAAAATTGACCGACTATGCAGGAAATGTCACCATTATCGGCTCGGACGGCTTTGCGATTGATACAACCGCACCCGAAATTGTCGGATACAAGGACGGCGAAACGGTCAACGCTTGCGGAGATCTGACCCTTACATTCAATGACGCAAACCTTAAAGAAGTTACATATACGCCATCCTGGTCATTAACACCTATTAAGGCCGATTTGGTCGATGGCAAATATACATTATCGGGCAGTAACGGGGAGCAGGTTGTAACAGCTACCGATATGGCAGGCAACAGCACCAGCGTAACATTCTATATAAATTCGAAGCACGATTTCGACTTCGAAACCAAAAGGTGCAACCACTGCGGACAGAACGCCCTTCTGGAGCAGACAGTCGATGGTGAAACAAAACTTTATGACAGTTATGACAGCGCTAGAGATGCTTTGTCGGGAAAAGATCCCGAAAGCATAGATCTTAAACTGCTCGGCGATATCAAAAATGATGACTTTTCATTGATTGAATGGGGCGGAGCGAAACGCATTCTCAACCTGAACGGTCACACCTTCAGCATTAAACAGAGTGATTCGGAAAAGAACGGCGAGCTTTACCTTTCCAATTCCATTGATTTGACCATTGTGGGCGGCGGAATTTTGGACGCGGATTGCTATGTAATGCGCGGTGGAACGCTGACGGTTGACAATGCGGACGGCAAAATAACAAAACTCACGCAAAGCAGCGGAACGCTGAAAGTTCTTTCGGGCACAATTGATGAACTTGAAATTACCGAGAATAAGTACGATCCCGTAACCGCAAGAACAACCGAGCTTTGCGGCGGAAGTTACGGCAGCATACAGGTTCAGTACGATGAACTCACCTGCGCCGACCTGCTTAAGGCGGGATATTGCTATAAAGGCATTAAATACGAAGACGCAAAGGTTACAGGACTTAACAATGCGGAAGCGGAAGTTGTTCTTTGTGAGCACAAAGACATACAGTCTAACGGTTACTGCCCCGATTGCGGTCAAATAGTTAAGGCAACCGTTGAACTGGGCGGCGAAACGCAAATCTTTGAAACACTTGAAAGCGCAATAACTTTCGCCGAAGAAAATGACGGCAGTGTTATTAAACTGATGACAAACATCACCCTTAACAGATTCAGTCCGCGCTACGATAATTACAGTATAAATCTTATAAAAGGAACTTATACTATTGACCTCAACGGCAAAACACTTAATCTTGAAAAAGACTCTGCATCAGAAACACTTTCACAACTCAAGATTGCCGATGATTGTCACCTCACAATTGCGGATTCAAAAGGCGGCGGTAAGGTCACAACAGGCAAAACCGATACGGATACAGCGGTAAGAATCCATATTGACTCTTCTCTCACGGTGACCGGCGGCGATTTCACAGCCATTGAAAACTTTAATGTAGGTCTCAGGGGCAATCTCACTCTTTCGGGCGGAAGTTTCAGAAAGATTAGCACATACGCTTCCAGACAAGTTGAACTTAAAAGCCCGATGGATTTCCTCGCCGAAGGATATTTATACAAAATCGGTGACAGATTTGCCACAGACGATGATGTGAAACCCATTACAGATGACCCGAACATAATCTACGGAAATTATATTGAAAATGTCACGGTTGTCCCCACGCCTAAACTTAATTTCAGTCAGTATTCGCTTAGTGTAGCAAATAATCTTACGCTCAATTTCGGATTTGACGCAGATCTTATCGACAGCGGATACTTCACAAATGTTTACGCCGTGTTTACAATCGCAGGAAATACAATAACGGTTGACAACTGCAAGCCGACTGTAAGTTCGGGATATGAATTTTCACTTGTCAGCATAGACCCCAACCAGATGACCGAAACGGTTACCGCGCAACTTTTCGGCGAACACGACGGCGAACAGGTTTCGGGCGATATTAAAACCGTAACAATTGCGGATTATCTGTATAAACTTCTCGACACCGAAGAAAGCGCTAAACTTAAAACGCTTGTGGTTGATATGCTTAATTACGGTACTGCGGCGCAGGTATACACTGAGCGTAACCTTAATAATCTTGCAAATGCAAGGCTGACAGACGAGCAAAAGGCATTCGGAACTGCCGAAAAGCCAGAACTTAAAAAAATCACCAGTACTAATTCTGAAACAATTGAAAACCCGACCGTGAAGTGGAAAACTGCCGGTGTAACCCTTAAAAATGCAGTTACTTTGCGCTTTGGGTTTGAGGTTGAAGATGACAGCAATATTAATGATCTTTATGTCAAAATTAGGACCAACGATCCCGTAACTATTCCTGCGGATCAATTTATTAAAAAAGCAGACGGCAGTTATTATGTTGAGCTTGACGATATCTACGCCACAGAATTGAGCGACGGAGTTTTTGTCACCGTTTACAATAAAAAGGATAACAAGCCGGTAAGCAATACGCTGAGATACAGTGTGGAATCGTATGCATACACAATGCAAAACAGTTCCGATACAAAACTTGCCGATTTGGTTATTGCTTTAATGAAGTACGGTAATTCCGCAATAGAATACGACAAGGAGGTTAAGGGATGGTGAGCAATTGTAAAAAAGAGTTTGCCGAACCGCAAATTAAAATCACAAAGTTTGAAATTCACGATGCTATAACAGTAAGTATTCCGTTACCGGATGAACCGTTAGATAGTCTGCATAGCTTACCTGAAGAACTTATTTTGTAATATTAAAAAAGGCTGCCGCAAGGAGATAACCCTTGCGGCAGCCTGATTTTATAAAAATGTATGCATTATTTTAAAACCAACCCTAAAATCGCGGTTATTAAAGAAATAATGCAAAATGCAATTGTAAACGCCGTGGGCAGCATAAACCGCACCGCAAATTTGCTTTCAAAATCATCATATTTCCAGTCAAATGCTTCGTGCGGCGGAAGAATATGATTCTCTTTAACCTGTTGCGCAACATTTTCTTCGTGCCGCATTTTATGCAGCTGGTTGCGGTAGTACCTTTTAGCCACCGTTAAATAAATTATAAGCAAAAGTCCGGCGGACGCCGAAATAATTGAAATAACAGATAAAATTCTTGCCGCTGCCATTATTTTTGCCTCCGTATCTTCTCAATTCTGTCACGCAGAAAAGCCGCGTGTTCAAATTCAAGCATTTTTGCCGCCTGTTTCATTTCAGCCGTCAACTGCTTAATTGCAATTTCTTTTTCGGCTTTTGACATATGTTTACCCGTTTTTGCCGCGTTGTTCTTTTTGGGCGATATTTCAATTATATCGCGAACCTCTTTTTTAACGGTTTTGGGCGTTATGCCGTGCTGTTTGTTGTACTCTATTTGTATCGCGCGGCGGCGCTCGGTCTCGCGTATAGCGTTTTCCATAGATTTTGTAACGCTGTCGGCGTACATTATTACCGTACCGTCGGCATTTCGGGCGGCGCGTCCCACCGTTTGTATAAACGAGGTTTCGGATCGCAGAAAGCCCTCTTTGTCTGCATCAAGTATCGCTACAAGCGAAACTTCGGGTATATCAAGCCCTTCACGCAGCAGGTTTATTCCTATAAGCACATCAAATTCGCCGTTTCGCAGGTCGCGTATAATCTCCATTCGTTCCATTGTGTCAATGTCGTAGTGCATATATCTTACCCGAATCCCCACATTTTCAAGGTATTCGGTAAGGTCTTCCGCCATTTTTTTGGTAAGCGTTGTTACAAGCACGCGCTCGTCCTTTGCGGAACGGGCGTTTATTTCGCCTATAAGGTCGTCAATCTGTCCGTCAACCGGTTTTACGGTTATTTTCGGGTCTATAAGCCCCGTGGGGCGTATGACCTGCTCAACAATTTGCGCGGCTTTTCCCGTTTCAAATTCACCCGGCGTTGCCGATACAAACACCGCTTGATTTATGTGTGAATAAAATTCACTGAAATTCAAGGGGCGGTTATCAAACGACGAGGGCAGGCGAAACCCGTATTCAACCAGATTTTCTTTGCGCGCCCTGTCGCCCCCGAACATACCCCTTACCTGCGGTAAAGTAACATGCGATTCATCAACAAACAGCAGGTAATCATCCGGGAAATAGTCAAGCAGGGTAAAGGGCACGCTGCCTGCAGGGCGGCGCGAAAGCACGCGCGAGTAGTTTTCAACCCCCTTACAGGTGCCTATTTCACGCAGCATTTCAACATCATATTCGGTTCTTTGGCGTATGCGCTGCGCTTCAATAAATTTTTTATTATCAAGAAAATATTTTTCCCGTTCTTCCATTTCCGCAAGTATTTCTTTCAGTGCGTCCTCTTTTTTATCTTCGGGTACTATATAGTGCGAGGCAGGGTATATCGCCGCGTGGCCCAAACTCATCTTGATTTCACCCGTGACGGTGTTGATTTCCGATATACGGTCAATTTCATCGCCAAAGAATTCAACCCTGATTGCGTTTCCAGAAGAATACGCAGGAAAGATTTCAACAACATCGCCCTTAACGCGGAACTTGTTTCTTGTAAAGTTTATGTCATTGCGTTCATATTGCAGCTGTATAAGTTTGTTTATAAGTTCGTCGCGGTCCTTTTGCATACCGGGGCGTAATGAAATAACCATATTGCGGTAATCAATAGGACTTCCCAAACTGTATATGCAGGAAACGCTGGCTACAATTATAACATCGCGGCGCTCTGAAAGGGCGCAGGTCGCAGAGTGACGGAGTTTGTCAATCTCGTCATTTATTGCCGAGTCTTTTTCAATATATGTGTCGGTTCCCGGAATATATGCTTCTGGTTGGTAGTAGTCGTAGTAGGAGACAAAATACTCCACCGCATTTTCTGGGAAAAATTCTCTGAACTCACTGCAAAGTTGTGCGGCAAGGGTTTTATTGTGCGCCAAAACGAGGGTAGGCTTATTAACCTTTTCAATAACATTTGCCATAGTAAAAGTTTTACCCGAACCTGTTACACCTAATAACACCTGCTCTTTTAAGCCTGAATTTATGCCGTCAACCAATTTTTGGATTGCCTGCGGCTGGTCGCCCGTGGGCTTATAGTTTGAAACAAGCTTGAATTTATCCATTATACGGCACACCTTTCTTATTCAACCTATACGCAAAAATAGTATACCACATATTTCTACTATAATAAAGCGGATAAATTATTAATTTTCCGTAACCGCTGCAATTCCTCAAGCGTAAAATGTAAGTGAAATATCAAATTGCAAGGGGAGTGAGAATTTGCCGTTTAGCGACCGGGAATTGCTTGCCCGTATAATTCAGTGTGAAGCCGGCGGAGAAGGCACCGACGGAATGAGGGCCGTTGCAACGGTCGTAATGAACAGGGTGCAGGTGTCGGAAGGGGAATACCTACGCACCGGCGCGGGCAATTTGCAGAATATCATTTTTCAGCCCTATCAGTTTGATTGTGCAAGGACTGAAATAGCCAACGCTTATAATCCGCAAAACATATACAATATGGTACCCGAGGATATACATTATGAAATTGCCGATTGGGCGCTGTCGGGCGGCGTGATGAACGCTGTGGGCGATTGCCTTTGGTATTTCAATCCGTTCACAAGCAGTTGCCAGCCGTATTTTCCGCGCAACGGCTCGGGTAAATACCACACGCGCATAAATAACCACTGTTTTTACCGACCTACAGACCAATATTCAAATACTTAAAGGGGAGCTAACCTATGAATTGTTCTTTTAATACCGATAATCTTAACTGCGCCTCGGGCGGCGGCAATATGCAGCCTATGCAGGCAAACACCCACAATATGCAAAATATGCAAACTGCGCCTGATATGCATAGTATACCTAATATGACAAATACGGCGAATATGCCTAATATGATGAGTCCACCTGCCGCCGCACCCGATATCAGCGCAAATGCAAGCAACTTGCCTATGTCAACCCCTTATTTAAGCGATGAGTTCCGCAATACGGTATCAAACAGCGCTACAAGAGCAGAAAATATTAAAAGTGCCGCTGATGCTGCAACTATAAGCAACGGCAATTTAAGCAACAGCGTAAACAACGGTATAAACAACCCCAATATGAACATTCCCGAAACGGTTACAAACACAATGTTTTGGCCAGCTTATCTCAGGAAGTTTATCGGCAATTGGGTAAGGGTGGATTTCTTTATAGGTAATTCGCTTGAAGAACGCATCGGTCAGCTTCTTGAAGTCGGCGCAAGTTATATTGTGCTTAATGTTCTTGAACCTGAAACCGTAATGATTTGCGATATATTCGCCATTAAATTTGTAACCGTTGTGCTTGATTCGGATTATCCTAAATTATATTTATAAAAAATAAAAGCGGCTGATGTTTGACCAAATCAAGCATCAGCCTTTTTCGTATAATATTAATCGTCAAGTTCTTTCATAACGCTCATATATGCAGGGCGGATTATTTTGCCTGCGCCGGTTATTTCCTCAATACGGTGCGAACTCCATCCGACTATGCGGGCAATTGCAAACATAGGTGTAAACAATTCGCGCGGTATGCCAAGCATTTCATATACAAATCCGCTGTAAAAGTCAACATTTGGGCTTACGCCTTTAAAAATCCTGCGTTTTTCTGCAATAACTTTCGGCGCTGCCTGCTCAACGGCGTTGTACAGTTTCATATCGTCCTCACGGTGCTTTTCAACCGACAGTTTCTCAACAAAGCCTTTGAATATTCGTTCTCTCGGGTCGGATATTGAATAAACCGCATGACCCATACCGTAGATAAGGCCTTTATTATCAAAGGCTTCTTTATCAAGTATTTTGCCTAAATAGTTTTCAACCGCCTCGGCGTCTGAGCAGTCGCTGATATGGGCTTTTATATCGTCCATCATCTCAACAACTTTGATGTTTGCGCCTCCGTGTTTCGGACCTTTAAGCGATGACATTGCCGCCGCTATTGCCGAATATGTGTCGGAACCCGATGAGGTTACAACCCTTGTTGTAAAGGTGGAGTTATTACCGCCGCCGTGTTCCATATGCAGCATAAGCGCAACATCAAGCACGCTTGCCTCGATTTTTGTATACTTTTGGTCGGGGCGCAGCATAAGCAGAATATTTTCGGCGGTTGATAATTCGGGGCGCGGACGGTGGATATACATACTTCCGTCATTTTCATAATGGTTGTACGCGTGGTATGCGTAGACTGCCAGCATCGGGAAAGTGGCAATAAGTTGTATGCACTGGCGCACGCAGTTTTCAATTTCGGTAGAGGCGCAGTTGCTGTCATACGAAGCGAGGGTGAGAATACTCCTCGTTATTGTGTTCATAATATCCTTACTTGGCGCTTTCATTATAACATCGCGCGTAAAGTTGGTTGGCAACTGGCGTGCAGATGAAATTATCCCAAAAAATTCTTTAAGTTCATCGTCGCTAGGTTCTCTGCCGAACAGGAGCAGGAAAGCGGTTTTCTCAAACCCAAATCCGTCCGATGTAAAGTTTTTAACAATATTTTCAATGCGGTGACCTCTGTACCACAGTTCGCCGTCGCACGGCACTTTTTCGCCGTTTATTTCTTTAAAAGAAATGATTTCCGAAATATTTGTAAGCCCCGTAAGCACGCCGCGGCCGTTTTTATCGCGAAGCCCTCGTTTAACATTGTATTTGTTAAACAATTCGTCATTTATAGTATCGTTTTCCACGCACAGCGGCGCTGTTTTTTTAGCGTAGTTCATAAAGGTTTCGTACATCAATTTTATCACTTCCTGTTTAATATTTTGGAATTTTAATGTCTTAATTATACCAAATCGGGGCTTGTTAATCAAGCGTATGAGCATTAAGTTAATAGTTTTTTAACTATTTCGCCAACGCGTAGTATTGATAAATCAGACTGATTTTGTTATACTTAGAGTAAACTGGCAGGAAACCCGCCAGCCTATTATAAAGGGGTGGTAAACAATGCGGAACGAACAAAAAATAGCGCAGCTTAGGCAAAAAGCAAATGCTCTGCCCAAAACCCCCGGTGTTTATATAATGCACTCAAAAAACGGCGAGATAATATATATAGGCAAGGCGGTTGTGCTTAAAAATCGCGTAAGCCAGTATTTCGGAGCAGGTAATCAACATACCGAAAAGGTTAGGCAGATGGTTGAAAATGTTGATTATTTTGAGTATGTTTTGTGCGACAGTGAGTTTGAGGCACTGATACTTGAAAACTCGCTTATAAAACAGCACAAACCCAAGTATAATATTCTTTTAAAGGACGATAAAGGGTACCACTACATTAAGATTTCGCGCGGTAATTACCCTAAAATTCAAGCGGTAATGCAAATGGATGGGAGCGACGCGGAGTTTATAGGTCCGTATAATTCAGCATCGGTTGTCAGACGAACCGTAGACGAAGTGCTGAAAGCCTTTAAATTACCACAATGTTCAAAAACCGATTTCGGCTCTAAAAAGGGCAGACCGTGTTTAAATTACCATATAGGGCTTTGCTCTGCGCCCTGCTGCGGTAAAATATCTGCCGAAGAATACCGCGAAACCGTCCGCCAAGCGGTTAAATACATTAAAAACGGCGCTACCGAATCGGTAAAAGAATTGAAAATAAAAATGAACGCCGCCGCCGAGCAATTGCAGTTTGAAAAGGCGGCGCGCTTGCGCGACCGTATCCGTGCGATTGAAAAAATTAAGGAAAAACAAAAAGTAATATTCGGCACTTACGAGCGGCAGGATGTTATAGCCCTGGCAGAGGGTGAAAAAGCGTCTTGTTTTGAGGTGTTTGTTTTTAAAAATTCAATGTTGTGCGATCGCGACGAATTTATTGTTGAAACCGCCACCGACGCTGATTCCGCTTACGGTGAATTCTTGCGAATGTATTACGATACGCGCGAAATTCCGCCCCGCATAACAGTAGACCGTGATTTCGGCGACCGTGAGCTTACCGAACGGATTTTTTCGGATAAAATCGGCAAAAAGGTTGCAATTGCAGTTCCTTTAAAAGGCGAGCAACTGCGGCTTGCCGAAATGTGCCGCAGCAACGCCTTTGAAACACTTGTCAGCCGTGACGGAATGCATGGCAAAAGTGCAGAAGCACTTTCGGAATTGGCGCAGCTTCTCGGCTTGCCTGCACCGCCGCAGTTTATTGAGGCATACGATATTTCAAATACCGCAGGCAGCGAAAATGTGGGCGCAATGGTAACATTTAAGGACGGAGAACCGTATAAAAACAGTTACCGCTTGTTTAAAATCAAGGGCTTTTCGGGTCAGGACGATTACCGTTCAATGGCGGAGGTCATAGAACGCAGAATGAATGAATACTTAAAAGCCGAGGACCGTGACCGCGGTTTTGGCAGATTGCCCGACCTTATTTTGCTTGACGGCGGAGCAGGGCAACTTTCGGCTGTGCAGGCAGTGCTTGACCGAATGGGAATATCCGTGCCTACATTCGGTATGGTAAAAGACTCAAAGCATAAAACTCGCGCGATATCCGCAAACGGCGGAGAAATTGCAATAAAATCAAACAGGCGCGTCTATTCGCTTATATATTCGATTCAAGAGGAGGTTCACCGATTTGTTATCGGTTTTCACCGCAAACGCCGTTCGGGCGGTATTACCACTGAACTTTTAAAGATTGACGGTGTGGGACAGGTCACCGCGCAAAAACTGCTCGCTCACTTTAAATCGCTTAAGGCTATAAAAAATGCGGAACTTGATAATCTTAAAAATCTTAGCTTTATAAACGATAGGGTTGCTGAGAATATCTACAATTATTACAACGGCGAAGATAAGGAATAAATAAATCGGCTGCATAGCATAGGGCGGAACCAATGCTTTGCAGCCGATTGTTGTATTTATATTTAATTAATCCCTAAATGCCTATACCGTTGCCGCGCACGCCTGTTATATCCTTTATAACTTCACCTGCAATTATAAGCCCCACAACGGGCGGAACAAAGGCGTTGCTGCCCGGCACCTGCCGCCTTGCCGTGCATTTGCGCGCGGTACCCGGGGGGCATATGCAGTGCTTTTTGCAGCTTATCGACATATCGTCAATCGGTGTAACGGGCAGTTCCTTAGAATAAACAACCTTAAGATGTTTAATGCGGCGTTTTTTCAGTTCGCGGCGCATTACCTTTGCAAGAGGGCAAACCGAGGTTTTATAGATATCAGCCACTTCAAACGCGGCGGGGTCAAGTTTATTGCCTGCGCCCATTGAAGATATGATAGGCGTATTCGCCTTAGTTGCGTTTTCTGCAAGCGCAATTTTACCTGTTACGGTGTCAATCGCGTCAATTACATAATCATAAACCGAGAGGTCGATTTCATTAGCCGTCTGCGGTGAATAAAACAGTCGGTGTGTGTTCACGGTAGCGTCTGGGTTTATTTCGGCTATTCTTTCGGCGGCAACATCAACCTTGTATTTACCAACGGTTTTGCGTGTTGCGTATATCTGGCGGTTAATGTTAGTAAGGCACACACGGTCGTCATCAATCAGGTCAATCGTGCCAAGTCCGCTGCGTATTAACGCTTCGGCCGCATAGCCGCCCACGCCGCCTATTCCAAAAACCGCTACGCGTGAGTTGACAAGTTTATCCATTGCCTCTTTACCGAAAATAAGTTCGGTTCTTGAAAATTGGTTTAACATATCATATTCCTACTCTGTATCAATTATACTAGATATTATAATTCATATTTACGCAAAGTCAAGCAGGGGCTATGCGCCTGTTTTAAAAATTTTTAAAAAAGGGGTTGACAAACGGAGAGTGTTGATTTATAATACCTATCAAACAGGTAGGCAAGGTAGGAATACATAAAAG
>CAVALG010000051.1:0-2010 GCA_963589585.1 Roseburia sp. AF12-17LB | reverse complement strand
AATAGGCGTTTTGTATAGTTTCGCTTATGCCTGTAGGCAGGGCAAAATGAAAAGCCGCTACAATAATTATTATTGCCGCGCATACGGCGTAAGATATGCGCATTTTAAGCGAATGGAATTTTTTACTACCGTTTATAACTTTAAAAGGCTTATGTTGTTCTGTGGTGTTTTCTTTCTGTTTCGGTTTGTTTACCGTTCTACGCATTTTATTTAATTTATGGGTTTTACGGACCGATTTTTTGGCTAAATTTCTGTCTTTATTTCTAAGGTTTGCAGCAGGTTTCATAGGGATATCATCGTGAATATCGTCAAAACTTTTATCCGTTTTATGTGATGAAAATTTTATTTTCTTGGGCTTTTTAAATTTCTTTCTTTTGTATTCTGCCATTTTTAAAATTCTCCGTTTTCATAAAAAACTTTATTTAAAAATAATGCGTGCGGTTTTGCGGTAGCGCCTGCAAGCGAACGGTTTCTTGACTCTATAATTTTATGTATATCATTCGGAGAAATTTTCCCCTCATTAACACTTAACAATGTACCGACAATAATTCGTACCATATTATATAAAAATCCGTTTCCTGTGATACTGTAGGTTACAGTGTCACCGTCTTTGAAAAAACGCGATTCGGTTATTTTTCTGACTGTGGTTTTTGTAGTGCCGCCTGCCGCCGAAAATGCGGTAAAATCATATTCGCCTATAAATTCCGCAGCAGCCTTATTCAAAATGTCAATATCAAGTCGTCGAGGGTAAAGCAGTGAATATTTATGATCAAAAGGGTCGCGCACTCGTGAGTTGTGAATCCTGTAAATATAGTTTTTGCCCGTGCAGCTATACCTTGCGTGAAAATCATCAGATACAGTTCTGCAATCTAGGGCAGCAATATCAATTGGCAAATGCGCATTAAGCGCCATAACTATCCGCTGTGGTTCAAGCACCGTTTCGCTTAAAAAATGGCAACAGTACATATTTGCGTGAACACCCGAATCGGTGCGGCTGCAACCGGTAACCCCGCCTGCATTTCCGAGTGATTTTAAAAGCGCGTCATAAACCTGCGCCTGGACAGAGGTGCCGTTTTTCTGCACCTGCCAACCGCAGTAATTTGTGCCGTCATATTTAAGAGTAAGCAAAAACTTTTTCATTACCTCACCTTAGATTAATAAAACAATAACCCTGCCGGCATATAAATTAAAAGATAATATTTAACAGAACGACGACGGCGACAAGAGCGCAAAAAACAAACAGCGCAACCAAATCCCGTGCGGCAAACCGCATAGTCACAAGGCGCGTCCTACCTGCGCCCCCGGTGTAGCATCTACACTCCATTGAAGCGGCAAGTTCGTATGCGCGGCGAATAGAGGAAATAAAAAGCGGAATAAGTATGGGTATAAGCGCCTTAACACGAGATAACAGTCCTCCACTTTCAAAATCAGCTCCTCTCGCCTTTTGCGCGTTCATTATTTTATTTGTTTCATCAATTAATATAGGTATAAACCTAAGTGCAATCGTCATAGTCATAACAACCATATGAACAGCCGAGGACAATCCTATCCATCTAAGCGGAGAAAGCAGTTTTTCCAATGCATTTGCAAGAGATGTAGGGGTTGTGGTATAGGTAAGCATAGCGCTTGCTATTATAAGCAAAACCACCCTTAAAGCCATAAACCCTGCGCGTTCAAGGCCGCTTTGTGTTATTTTAAATACCCAAAATTTAACCAGCACTTTACCGTTACCGGCGTAAAATGCGTTCAAAACGGCGGTTAGTATAATTACCGGGAGAATTGCTTTTATGTTTTTAAGGTACATTTTAAACGGAACTTTTGACAAAAATACAAGAATAAGTAAAAACAGCGCTAAAAAGCCCAAAGAAGCAAATCCCGATGCTGTGAAAATCAAGACAATATACGCTATAAGCGATAAAAATTTTGTGCGTGGATCGGTTTTGTGTATAACCGAGGCGGTTTCAACATATTGTCCGAATGTAATGTTACTCATAGTGCATTCCTTATTTT
>CAVALG010000050.1:6323-14060 GCA_963589585.1 Roseburia sp. AF12-17LB | reverse complement strand
TATCTGACGGAGACCCCAAATACATACTTGACCGAATGGAATGTTTGAAAATTTCTCCTAAAAATCAAAGAGAGTTTGATGAACTTATGAAACTGTTCGGTGATTTAAGCCGCAAGATTCGATTAGCAAATTTAAGGGGCGCCACAATAGAGGAAATGCAGGATTGATCTGTGTATTAAACACCAAAGGCACGAACCGTGAAAAGTTCGTGCCTTTATTTGTTACCTATATTACCAGCCTAAAGTTATATGTAAACTGTTTTTCGTGACCGTTTACAGTGCGATAATTGCGGGTAAATTTCATATGCCGTACAGGACAGATGTTATTAACCATCTGGCCGCCGATTGAACCTGCCTGACGGGCGGTAAGGTCACCGTTGTATCCGTCTTTAAGGCTTACGCCTACTTCGCTGGCTGCCTCCATCTTGAAACGATTGAGAGCGTCCTTTGCACCGGGAACTACTGACATTTCTTTCACCCCTTGTTTTTTTGATTTTTGCGTTTGCAGTATTATTGTGTGATACACGCCGATTATTATTAAAGGTAAATATAACTTATTTTTCAAAAAAATTCTACATAACTTAACGAGCACAAAATAAACACACAATATATTTATTAAGGGATGGTGATTCGGTTATCATTTTTAATACACATAGTGAAAGAAAAACTTAAGCAGTATATTCTTTTGTATTAAGCCCCGAAAATTAAACCCACTGCCAAGAATTGCGGCTTTAACGCAGCGCACAATCCGGTGCCTGACAACATATATGGTTGTGTGCGCCGCACGGCAAACCCAACGCTTCATACGGTGGGCTTAATTTTTCGGGGCTTGCTTAAGAATATTCGGTTTTACTTTTCAACCGGGAATTTGTCTATTGTTTTTGCGTTGTATTTAAGCAGTAAAATCGCATCGTTTGAATCAACTGTATTATTACCGTCAACATCAGCTGTCAGCAATTGCAATTCTGATAAATCTAAAACTTTTGCATTATGTTGCAGTACTAAAACAGCATCGTTTGAATCAATAATGCCGTCAAAATTCACATCTCCGTTACGGTAAATTGTGAGGTCTTTTATAATATTCTCGTTTCCAATCGTAACCTCACAAATATAGGTAATGTGCCTCGGTTTTGACGCTTCTATTTTATAGATTCCCGGAGGTACCGAATCAAAACAAAACTTTCCGTTCGTTGATATAATGCGCGAAAATTCTGCGTCGTCATAAATTAGTTTTATCGTTACAGGTTCTTCGGAACCGCCAAAACTTGTTACCGTACCGCTAATCGTGCTGCCGATTGATATATATCCTTCGGTAACTGTGCAAGGGACAACCTGCCTCTCGTCATTAAGAATATCTTCAGGCAAGTATTTAACAGAAATTTTGTATTTACCGTTTGCACTACTTGACAGTTTGAATTTTAAAACAGCAACCGTTCCGTCAGCGGTAATATCGTTAACCGAATACCAATTTATCATTAAGACATCGGAACTTTTTATATAATTTGAATTTATGTTGCCGTTTTTAAACTCCTCGCCGTTTTCGGCTGAAATAAATGTAACATTAGAGCTATCGTAAGAAAGTTGAAAACGGTAAGCGGCAATTCCCGTATTCCCGGAAATTGTAATCGGTACGCAAACGGTGCCGCCACGCTCTGCATAGACATTTTTTAATGTGAATGCTATTCTGTCCGATGCCGAAACTGCCGGCGCAAGCACAAGAGATGCAAGCGTTAAAGATGCGATTATCAGGAATATTAACAGACGATATCTGATTTTTTTAACATTCATTCCGCAGCACCTCTTATATCGGTGTATTTACCAGCCATTGTTGAAGGAGAATAACATCCCTAATATCAATTTTTCCGTCCTCGTTTACATCGGCAGCCAGTTTTTGCTTTTCGGTAAGCGGAGCATTTTCAGGATCCGAAACATATTGAGCAAGCATAAGAAGATCTTTCATCTTATATACTCTGTCACCGTCCAAATCACCGAGCCAATAGTCACGAATTTCAACGCTTCCGTTAAGCAAACCAAAAGCAATGCTGTCGCCTACATCATTTCCGCAATCATCTGTACCAAATAAAATAGAAATCTCACTGCTTCCTGCCGCAGCATTATCGGAAACCGTAAATTCAATAGTGTAAGCAATATCGCTTGCTGTTACATCTTTTGCGCTGACCCATAAAACTACTATTTCACCTTTTGCAGCGTTATTGTCTGTTACAACCAATGTGCCGTTTGCAAAGGCATTACCGAGTTTAACGGATTTATATTTAAGATTATCGGGATTAAATTTGATTATATGTTTAAACCCTGCAACACCGGGATTTTGTTTAACGCTTACAGGAACTGCAACCGTATCGCCCAAGCGAGCAATTTCATTTCCTACTGTAAATGCACCGTTCGTGGAAATTGCGCCGCGCTTAGACACGCTGACCGCAAATGTTTTTGTAATGCCGCCGTATGAAACACTTATAGTTTGTGTTCCTGCAACCGTCCCGTCAAATCCCGTAACTGTATAATCTTCTACTTGATAGTTTTGCCCGTTATCATAATAAGCAGTAACCGTAAGCCCTGTTGTATCAAATGCTTCGCCGATAAAATATGAAAGTTTTTTCGGGTATGTTATGCTGATATCAGCCAATTTTTTGGCAGCCACTTCAACTTCAAATGTTGCAACATTACCCTCATATACAACCGAAACAATGTGCTTGCCCGGTGTTTTAGAGAATCCGACAAGCTGATAATCGGTTATTTCTTTTGTTGTGCCGTCATTATACTTCTCAACCACCTTAAGTCCTGCGGTGTTAATATCTTCACCCTCTATATAAATGAGTTTAGTGGGAGCGGATATTATCATAAACTCTGTTATTACCTTTACGGCAACTGTTACGGTTATTGAAATTTGTTTTCCGCCGTAACTTAATATTACGGTATGGATACCGGCTGTACTCTTAAACCCGGAAACTGTATAATCCTCCACAACCGAACTTTCACCCGTATCATAATTCGCAACAAGAACTATACCTGTTTTATCAAACTCCTGCCCCTCATAGTAATTAAGTTTATTCGGAGCACTTTTAAGTTCAAGTGAGAGTACGGTTTTGGGAACTACGGTTACATCAAAAGTAACGCTGAAACCGTTATATGATGCTGTTACGGTGTGTTTGCCTACGGTAGATTCATATCCGGTTATGTCAAAACCGTCTGTAATTTCAAGTTCTTTACCGCTGTTGAATATTGCTTTTAGTTTAAGTCCTGTTGCGTCAAATTGCTGCCCCTCGACATACTCTGTTTTTTTCGGAGCCGACACAAGTTTCAAATCTACCACTTGCAATGTGGTAACGGTTACATCAAATGTTGCGGTAAATCCTTCAACTGTTACAGTAATTGTTTGTTTGCCGAGTTTTTTAATGTTACCACCGTCGGTCATCTGCAGAGTTACCGGCAATACAGCGCTCGTTCCGTCACTGTAATTCACCTTGACCGAAGCACCCGTGAAATCAAACGAACTGCCCACGGCAAATACGGTTTTGTTCGGATTTGTGAGCATTTCTATACCTATAATTTCAGGCGCTTTGCTCACATTAACTTCAAAACTTTCTGTTACACCGTCTTTTGTTATAACAACCGTCTGTTTGCCTATTACGGTATTATCAAACCCGCTGAGCATATCCGGAGTAATGTTGATGACTTCAGTGAGACCGGAAACATAGGTTGCTTCAACTATAAGCCCGGTGAGATCAAGTTCTTCTCCGGTTAAATATTCATATTTTGTCGGGAAACTTAAAATACTTAATTCCTTGACAGTTTGGCTGAGGTCTTGAATATTATCTCTTAATTGAGGGTAGGGATAGTTGGCATAAGGGTCCAAAATCCAAGTTTTATCAAAGTCAAATCCCGCAAACATAGATTGCGTTTTCATTTGGCTCTCGGTCAATGAAGTGGCACCGGTTGAGGTTCTGCCTGTGCCTGAGAGATAATAACAATTGACAGCGGTAGAAGAAGCAATGGCATCACCGCTTGTTTTACCGGAATTGTAGCAGTTTTCTATTGTAGCACTACAAGTAATTCCGCTACCGTATGAACTGCCTTTTATATCCCCGGAATTGTAACACATACTAATAGCATTTTTTGTGCTAATACTATAGCCTATACCGCAAGCATACAATCCGGAAGAACTTACATTTGCATTGTTAAAACAGTATTCGATTTTTGTGCCCGAACCCATATAACCGCATATACCTGAACCGTAGCTGCGTGTTACTGTTATATCTCCTCTGACATTACAGTGTGATATCAAACCGCCTGTCGCATATCCCGCAATGCCGCCGTTATAGTCAGAATATCCAAGCAAAGAATTTATATTTACTTTTGCGGAACAGCCGGATATTTCTCCGGATAATTTTCCGGCAACAGCGCCTATATAACCTTCACGATTACTTTTAATAGGAATAGATATGTCGCTTATTATATTTAAATTCTTAACTTGACCCGAAACATTTGCAAACAATCCGGCATATATAGCCCCTGTTCCCGAAGGGATAGAGGCAGTTACAATTCTCATTCCCTTTATGGTATGACCGTTACCGTCAAATATGCCGCTGAACTCACCGTCACCGTAAATATCATTACTGCCTATCGGGTTCCAACCGTTGCCCATAAAGTCCCAGTCGCCGCCCTTGGCGGTCGCTTCGGTCAAATCAATATCGTTCATCAATTTGTAGTTTCCGGATAAATCGGTTCTTATGTTATAAAGTTCCTCGATAGTTTTGATTTCTTTATAAACAATAACCTTTTCATTAACCGTTATATCAAAACTGACCGTTTTGCCCATATATGTAACAGTAAGGGTCTGGCTGCCGAGTTTGCTGTTATCAAAACCTGTTACCATATCCGGTGTTACATCAATGAATACAGCTTCGGCATCGAACTGCGCCTTCAATTTAAGCCCGTCAAGTACGAGTTCATCGCCGATTTCATAAACAGTCTTTTGCGGCATTGATTCAATTGTTAAAGACACAAATTTTCTTGTGTCTTGCGGATTGTCACGCAGCTGCGGATAGGGGTATACCGCATTGGTATCTATCATCCATATATTATCAAAATCAAAACCTTTATACATAGATTTTGTTTTCATTTGGCTTTCTGTCAAAGAAGTAGCACCGCTTGAAGTTTCGCCTGTACCCGAAAGGTAGTAACAGTTTTTATTATCGCTGCCGCCTATACCAAGCCCGCTGCTTTCGGTACTGCCCTTAATCCTTTTGACAGTTCCGTAATTATAACAAAAACTGCAGTTTGCACCGTATGCAATACCGTTTGAGTACGCGTAGTCATCATATGAAACCAAAATGCTTTTTGCGTTGTATGCGTTGGTTATTTGGGTACCGGTTGCATATCCGCAAATACCGGCTCCGTAGTTACTATATGTATGTCCATACTGTCCTGAAGTTTTATGTGCAATAGAATAATCCGCAAGGACATCACCGTTATTATATACACGGTCAAAAGTCGATTTTTCGGCATATCCGCAAACGCCGCCGACATATGCGCCGCCTTTTACACTTGCATTATTCACAAGCAATTCCCCGCTGCCGCTTAAATAGCCTATTATACCTCCGATATAATAGTATCCCTTTATTAAGCCGCCAACTGTACAGGAACTGATATCAGCACCTGTCCCCTTGCCTGCAATCGCACCGGTATACATAACCCAAGAGTGGTAATTCGGTATATTGACATTATCCATTTTGAGATTTTTAACCGTGCCGGTTACATTGGCAAAAAGTCCGACGCAACTATTACTCGACATTCCCGAGGGAGAAGATTGCACACCAATTCTCATTCCTTTTATGGTATGACCGTTACCGTCAAATATACCGCTGAATTCTCCGTCGCCGTAAATATCGTTACTGCCTATCGGGTTCCAACCGTTGCCCATAAAGTCCCAGTCGCCGCCCTTGGCGGTCGCTTCGGTTAAATCTATATCGTTCATCAATTTGTAGTTTGCCGACAAATTATCACGGATATTATAGAGGTCCTCAATCGTGCTAACCTCAATATATCCATCGTCATCTGCCGCCGCAATTACATTAAGCGGAAATGCGGAAAGCACCAACATTACCGAAAGCAATATTGCCGCAAAACGCTTTGCACCTGATTTAATCATAGTAATTCCTCCCGTTGGTTATTTAAAAATTTATTTTTATAATTAAATACATATTTTCCATCATAATTAATTGTTTAGATAGCGCCACCCACCCTCGTCGGGTGTGACTGTACGGGCAGGTGGCAAAAGTGGGTAAAATGTTATTTTTCGGGGAATTTATCAATTATTTTAGCGTCGTATTTAAGAATCAGTATTGCATCGTTTGAATCGACCTTATTATCACCGTCAACATTTGCACTTGCAAACTGTAAACCGTCAAATGTTGTGGCTTTTGAATCGTACCTCAATATGATTATAGCGTCATTCATATTAATAAATCCGTCATCATTGACATCGCCCAAAACAAATTCAGGCTTAGTGATTATCACATTAATATTATTTTCGATTGCATATTTATGCGCTGTGCTGTTTTCCGTAGCCGTTATAGTCAGCGATGGGTTGCAGCCTTCAAATGTTGCAGCACCTATACTTTTAACACCACTTGGTATTTTAACACTTACAAGGTTCGTGCAGCCGTAGAAAGAGTAATCCCCTAATTCGGTTGCGGTAGCCGGTATGGTTATATCGGTGAATTTTGCGCAACCATAAAATGCATACGGCGATATTTTCGTAACACCGTTGGGAATGTTTATATCGGTTAAAGAAATGCAAGACATAAACGCAGATTCACCGATAGTTGTAACACTTTTAGGAATAGTCACGGTTTTAAGAGAAAAACATTTCTTAAACGCTTCCTTGCCAATTATTCTTACGCCATACGGCAATGTTACTTTTTCGAGTGTGCCCTTGCAAATAACCATATCGGCTGTTATGGTTTCAGGGTTTCCTGTTATTGTAAGTTCGGTGACCGGACAGTTTTTAAAAGCGTCCGCACCCATATCTTCAATATTTCCGGGCATTGATACAGTTACAAGTTTAGTACAACCGTCAAAAGCGCCTTTGCCTATTTTTGTTACGGCGTCGGGTACTGTTACCGCTGTTAACGCAGCGCAACCGGCAAATGCATTTTCACCTATGGCGGTTATGCCTGACGGTATCGTGACATTCTCTAACAAACTGCAGTCCTTAAACGCGCCGTCACCTATAACCGTAACGGCATCCGGTATTTTTATGTTTTTAAGTTTTTTACAGCCTGAGAAAGTATTGTTGCCAATTACGGTTACAGTATTCGGTATTTCTAATTCGGATAATTTTTCGCAGCCCGCAAATGCACTGTTACCTATCTTATTAACACCGCTCGGTATTATTATATTTGTAATTGCGGTACATCCCTCAAAAGCATAGTCATTTACAGAAGTTACGCTGTTGGGAATTTCAAATTTAACAACTTTTTCGGGGTTAGCACTTTCATTAGGTGCCTGCGGCTTTTCGGATTCTTCCGTTTTTCCCATATATGCGGGGCATTTTATTAATCCTTTCATATATTTACTGTAAAGAACCCCGTCTTCTGAACAATAAGCGGCATTATTTGTATGTACATTAATTTCCGACAACTTGGCGCAATTTGCAAACGCCGAATTTTCTATACTTGTAACACTATCGGGTATAGTTATCTTTTCGACGGTATCC
>CAVALG010000050.1:0-6309 GCA_963589585.1 Roseburia sp. AF12-17LB | reverse complement strand
TTTTTTCGGTAATGGTTTTTGAGCCGTCTGCTATTACGAGTTCTTTGATTTTTTTGCACCCCGAAAAGGCGTCTGACGCTATTTCGGTAACGGTATCGGGTATTACCAATGAGGTTATTTTTTCACAATTGGAAAAAGTTCCGCTTGCTATAGTTTTAACTGTATTGGGTATTGTAACCTTGCCAGTTTTGTTTATAGGGCAACAAATTATTTTGGTCTTTTCAATATTATGGAGCACACCGTCAATTAAACAATAGTTTTGGTTGCCTTCTTCCAGATTTATTTCAGACAACTGTGAAAATCCGGACATAGCGCCGTCGGCTATATTTGTCACCGCAGAGGAAATATTTATTTTTTGCAAGGTTTCTTTACAGATGATGAGTTTTGAAGTCAACTCCTTAATATTCTTATCAAAACTGAGTTCCTTAACATTGCAGCCCTTAAATGCGTCTTCTCCTATTCTTTCAACGCTGCTCGGAATTGTTAAACTATCAAACCCATTACAACCGGCAAAAGCTTCGTTTCCAATGCTAAACAGTTTTTTACCGAGTTTAACTTCTTTTAGTCCTGTACAGTTTTCAAAAGCAGCTCCGCCGATATCCCATATATTATCTGTTATTTCAATACTTTTAAGTCCGGTACATCCCGAAAATCCGAATGCTTTAATTCTAGTTACACCCGAAGATATAATAACACTGTCAAGTTTTGCACAACCGGAAAGTGCGCCATCTTCTATGTCGGTCACGCTATCTGGCATAACCACTTCACCGGTTTTGCTTGTACCGCATTTAATCAACACTGTTTTATCTTTATTGTACAGCACCCCGCCAATGGAACAGTAATCCTTGCTATTATCACTGACATTGATATTTACAAGGCCTTTACAACCGTAGAAAGCAGAATTGCCTATACCCGTTACGCTGTCGGGTATCGCTATATCCGTAATACCCATACATCTTGCAAACGCACTTTCAGCAATACATTTGGTTCCGGGGCGAACTTCATAACTACCGGTTACAGCATCCGGTTTTACATTAATCAGATGATTGTTTATATAAAGCGAGCCATTTATACGGTTATCGTCATTCATATAAAATCCCGAAAGATGAAATGCATAATCACCTATGGATTTAACACTGTCGGGCAATGTTATATCCATTAAAGCAGAGCAATTATAAAACGCATAATTTCCGATACTTTCAAGATTTTCAAGCATTACAATACTTTTCAATCCGCTGCAACCGTAAAATGCGTAGTCGCCTATACTTGTTACGCTTAAAGGCAGCGTTACATTTACAATTTTGCTGCATCCGCGGAAAGCAGAATTACCTATTGAAGTTACACCGTTTTCAACAATTACCGTTGTAATTTCATTGCATACCGAGCCAAGAGCCTTATACAAGTCCCCATCCATATTCCCGTTGCCGCTGATAACAAGTGTGTCATCCTTAACAGTCCAATCGCATACACCTGTTGTACCGTTTGCAGTCGCCGCGCTTGCTGCCAGGTCAAGCACTCCAAAAGGGGCAACAGTTACTATCATCAAAATAGATAATGCAATTGATAACAGTTTTTTTAATTTCATATTCTCCGACTCCTTTTCATAATTTGCACCATAAAAAATTATTAAAGAGATGTTTCATCAAATACAACATAATCTGCATTATGTTGTATTTGTAATTGCGAAAGCGTCGGCTGCATATTATGTAGTTGAAAAATGGGTGCAGGAAATTAAGCCTTTTTAGTGTTTTTTAAAAAACGATTACAAAAAGGCTTGGTTGCTATGCTTATATTTAACAATTAAAGACTTAGTTTAACATATTTATGTAAAAAATATTGACATTTTTATGTTTTGTAGTATACTTTTAGGTGATAAGTAATTTTATGGGCGAGGCTCATAAAATTAAAATACAACATAATGCAGATTATGTAGTTTTACCGCTCTCGGGCGGTATTTTTTATGCCCGTTTTTTATAAAATCAAGTGCATATTTTCCATACGGCGGCGGTGCTCGGTGCCGGTTGAAATAATATAAATTCTTGTGGTGTTTATGCTTGAGTGACCCAAGATATCGGCAAGTTTTGCAATATCTTTTTCAATTCCGTAAAACACACGGGCGAACAGGTGGCGCAGGTTATGCGGAAACACCTTTTGCGGATTAACATTTGCTTCGGCACATAGCGCTTTCATTTCCCGCCAAATGTTAGTGCGGCTTATAGGTTTACCCGTTCTTGTTATAAAAATCATACCGCTTTTTATACCTTGCTCCGCTGCGTAGCGGAGCAATTTTTGTTTTAGTTCTTTTACAATAAAAACCGAGCGTGTTTTGGCTTTGCAGTTTACAACTGCCTCGCCGCATTTTGCCGATTCAACTGTTATATACTGCAGTTCGCTTACCCTGATACCCGTTCCGCAAATGGTCTGCAAAATTAAATTAAGCCGCTCGTTATGTTTAAGCCGCGCGGCGCGGCAAAGTCTTTTATATTCTGCCTTTGTGAGTTCCTTTTCTTCGGGGCAGAACACCTGCTTTTGCACTTTAAGCGATTTTACCCTTAAAGTATGCCACCCCAAAAATTTAAACAGGCTGTTTAGCCCTGCAAGCGCAGAATTAACGCTTCTTACCTTATATCGCTTTTGCAAATTCTTCTTATACTCTATAACCGTTTCTTTGGTAATTTTACTTCCGCCTGCAAACCTTGCAAATGCGCTTACATCACGGATATACTTATTAACCGTAGCCCTGCTGCGCTCGGATAAAATTAAGTGTTCCTTAAAGGCGGCAATCTTACTTGCCGTAATATATTGTTCTTCCATCTCGTTTACCTCCAAGTGTTTTATAACATTTTACCTTGAAATCAATATACAGAATAAAAGCAGCCGCGGTGAACCATAGCTTTTTCTTAACTATCGGGCATTTTCGCCGCGGCGCGACCTGAATTTTAAAAATTCTTTAAATTTTTTGTTTAAAGGGTATTGACAAATAAAAAAACTCAATGTATTATTATAGAGGTTAGCAAGGGCTAACTTTTATTTAAAGCTAACGGTTAGCGTATGCTAATTGCATTTGTGAATTGAGGGATGTGTAATGTTACCTTTAGCTATGGCTGATGTAGGCGAATTGCAGACTATAAAAAAGATTGGCGGCTCGCCCGAAGTGAAGAAACATCTTGAAAATCTGGGCTTTGTTGTGGGCGGCGATGTTACGGTTATAACGGCGCTTTCGGGCAACGTCATTGTAAATGTAAAAGAGGCGCGCGTTGCAATAAGCGAAGAGATGGCAAGAAAGATTATGGTGTAACGGCGCTTAAGCGTCTTAACATATTGCGCGGATTCGGCTGCTCGGTCGGGCGTGCGCTTTCAAGACAAGGTTATTATACATATATAACGATAAGGAGGATGCAGGAATGAAGACTTTAAAGGCTGTTAAAGTCGGTGATACCGTAAAGGTAGTTAAACTCCACGGGGAGGGCGCGGTAAAGCGCAGAATTATGGATATGGGCATCACCAAAGGCGCAGAAGTCCATGTTCGTAAGGTTGCTCCGCTCGGGGATCCGATTGAAGTAACCGTTCGCGGCTATGAACTTTCGCTCAGAAAGGCAGACGCCGAAATGATTGAGGTTGAATAAACTCGAACAAATTGCTGATTTATCGGCACGCTGTGCCGATGGGGGTGAAAATCCCCTCAAAAAATGCGGTGCGGTTAGCAATTACTAATTGCAGAAAGAGAGGATAATAGGTATGGATTTGAGAATTGCCCTTGCAGGTAACCCTAACTGCGGCAAAACCACGTTATTTAACGCGCTTACGGGTTCTAACCAATTTGTAGGTAACTGGCCGGGCGTTACGGTTGAAAAAAAGGAAGGTAAACTTAAAAAACACGACGGTGTGATCATAACCGACCTTCCGGGTATTTATTCACTGTCACCTTACACACTTGAAGAGGTTGTTGCAAGAAATTATCTTATTGGTGAGCGCCCCGACGCTATACTTAATATAATCGACGGAACAAACCTTGAACGCAACCTGTATCTTACAACCCAACTTACCGAACTCGGTATACCGGTTGTTGTTGCCGTTAATATGATGGATATTGTAAGAAAAAGCGGAGATAAAATAGATACAGCCGAGCTTTCACGCCAATTGGGATGTAAAGTTGTTGAAATATCCGCCCTTAAAGGCACAGGAATTACCGAGGCTGCTGAGGCTGCCATTGCCGCTGCAAAGGACGGTAAAACCGTTCCGATGCACACTTTCTCGGGCGTGGTTGAACACGCAATCGCGCATATTGAAGAAGCAGCGGTTCATAATATGCCCGAAGAACAGCAAAGATGGTATGCTATTAAGATTTTCGAGCGTGACGATAAGGTTCTTTCAAGCCTTAAAATAGATTCAAAGGTTCTTGAACACATTGAATCGGATATAGCTGCTGCCGAAGAAGAACTTGACGATGACGCTGAATCGATAATCACCAACGAAAGATATATTTATATCGGTTCCGTAATTAAAGCGTGCTATAAAAAGAAAAACAAAGGCAAACTTTCAAATTCGGATAAAATAGATAAAGTTGTTACCAACCGTTGGCTCGGTCTTCCGATATTTGCCGTGGTTATGTTCTTGGTATATTACATATCTATGGTAACTGTAGGTTCATCCGCTACGGATTGGGCAAATGACGGATTGTTCGGTGACGGCTGGCACCTGTTCGGTATCGGCTCATCACAAACTGCCGAGGCAGAAGATGAATACGGCGATACAGACGCTATTATCGCAGGCTTTGTTGATACGGCAAAAGAGGACGGACTGGATGTTGAAAAAGTTGAAGCCGCTCTTGACAGTGAGGCTGATGATTTTGATGCAAAAGCAGCTGCAAATGAAGTTTCTGCCCTTGAAAAGAAAGTGGATTTTAAAGAGTTTGAATACACCGTTGAGGATGAAGAGACTCTTGAAAAAACCACCGAAACCGCAACTATAAGCGATCTTAACGACGCACTTGATGCTTATAAGAAATATGACGGTGGGGTAGACCCCTCCAACTACGGTGTTTGGGTACCCGGTATTCCTACACTGGTAGGCGACGGTTTGGAAGCCGCAAATTCTCCGGAATGGCTTTCGGGACTTATTAACGACGGTATCGTAGCCGGTGTCGGTGCGGTTCTCGGATTTGTACCGCAGATGCTTGTTTTGTTCCTGCTGCTTGCAATACTTGAAGCTTGCGGATACATGGCTCGTATCGCATTCGTTCTTGACAGAATATTCCGTAAATTTGGTCTTTCGGGTAAATCCTTCATCCCGATGCTTATAGGTACCGGTTGCGGTATCCCCGGAGTTATGGCTTCGCGTACCATCGAAAATGAACGCGACCGCCGTATGACTATTATGACAACAACATTCATCCCCTGCGGCGCTAAAGTTCCGTTTATAGCAATGATAGCCGGTGCTATATTCCACGGTTCTGCCTGGGTTGCAACAAGTGCGTACTTTATCGGTATGGCTGCAATAATCATTTCTGGTATTATGCTTAAAAAGACCAAAATGTTTGCAGGCGACCCCGCTCCGTTCGTTATGGAACTTCCTGCATACCATGTGCCCACAGTAGGTAATGTCCTCCGCTCAATGTGGGAGCGCGGCTGGTCTTTCATAAAGAAAGCAGGAACTATCATTCTTCTTTCAACAATACTTGTTTGGTTTACCACATACTTTGGTTGGGTTGGCGGCAACTTCCAGATGCTTGATGAATCGCAGATAGATTGCTCAATTCTTGCAAAAATCGGCGGTGCAATCGCTTGGATATTCAAACCTCTCGGCTGGGGCAACTGGCAGGCTGCTGTTGCGTCAATTACCGGCCTTGTTGCAAAAGAAAACATTGTTGGTACTATGGGTATACTTTATCCCGACGGTTGGTCGGAAATTGCAAGGCAGTTTACAGGTATATCTGCATATTCGTTCCTCGTATTCAACCTTCTCTGCGCCCCCTGCTTTGCAGCCATCGGCGCTATTAAGAGAGAGATGAATAACGCAAAATGGACTTGGTTTGCAATCGGTTATCAGTGCGGATTTGCTTATATCGTAGCATTGATGATAAATCAGTTCGGTCGCCTGTTCACGGGTAACAGCGGAGATGTAGGCAGCATAATCGGTCTTGTGTTTGCGTTTGCAGCATTTGTCGGTATAATCTATATGCTCGTTCGTCCGTATAAAGAGGCTACCAAACTTACAACTAAAGTAAAAGTTAAAGCGTAAATTCAATTATATATCGCTTAATCGGAAGGGGCTGTTTATATGTTCGCTTGGATCGCTCATAATATTGTA
>CAVALG010000049.1:0-16923 GCA_963589585.1 Roseburia sp. AF12-17LB | reverse complement strand
TAGTAATAGCCTTTGCAAACAATAAAGGCGGCAGCGGTAAATCAACAACCTGCAGCAATGTCGGGTATGAGTTGTCACGCCTTGGTAAAAAGGTGTTGCTTATTGACGGCGATATGCAGTTAAACCTCTCGCTTTCGCTTTTCGGTGAAGATGATGTGCTTGCTATGGCGGCAGGCGGAAAAAATCTTTATACCGCTATAAAAGATGAAAAAGATTTGTCGGACTATATTGTTACTACACCTTATGAAAATCTTGACCTTATACCGTCCTCCACCCTTATGAGTTCGGTCGAATATGACCTTTTTACAAAATGGCAGCGTGAATTTATACTTAAAAAGTGCTTAAAAAATATCAAGGAATCGGGTAAATACGATTATATTTTAATAGATTCGCCGCCTACCTTGGGCGGCTGGGTTATGAATATAATGTGCGCTTCCGATAAATTGATAATCCCTGTTGAGGCAAGCCCCTGGGGGCTTTTCGGGCTTGCAAATATGTTTGAATTTGTTGACCGTATAAAGGAAATCGCACCGTCGCTTTCCTTACTCGGCATAGTTATAACAAAGGCGGATGCCAGAAAGAATTATTTAAAACAAACCCTTGAAACCCTGTCGGAACTTGAAGATATAACGGTTTTTGATACCGTTATAAGAACCGACAGCGCGGTGGAATGGGCGCAGGATAACAGCCGTCCGGTTTCGGCTTATAAGGCTTCAAGCCGCGCGGCACAGGAATATGCTCAACTTGCTAAGGAGGTAATTAAAAATGTCAGTAGGTAAAAACAGTTTGTCAAGAGCCGCCAAAACAGCGGTAGAAGAACCCAAAACCATCGAAAAAGCCGCAGCACCGAAAACTGAGGGAAAGGCTAAAAAACCGGCAGGTAAAGCTGCTAAAAAACCATCGGCTGCCAAATCAAAAACCGCAGACGGCAAGGCAAAAACAACAACATCCAAAAAACAAACCGCGGCTAAAAAGCCGTCGGCAGCGGCAAATAAAAAGTCAAACAAGGTAGCTTTGGGCGCAGATATGCCGTACTATTTACTGTAAACCGCTCACAAGTTTTCTGAAGGTGAATTTTATGGGCAAAAAAATATTTACCGTAAGTTATGATGATTCCGTAAAGTCCGATTTAAAATTGATTGAACTTATGAAAAAGTACGGGATAAGAGGAACATTTAATATAAATACGGGCGTTTATGACCAAAACGGCGTTCCCGTGTGGGACGATAGGCTGCTTTTTAAGGATTTGGCAAAGGCGTATGACAACGACTTTTGTGAGGTCGCTTCACATACGCTTACCCACCCCGATTTAACGGCGCTCGGTGCCGAAAAGAAGTTTGATGAAATCGCAAAAGATATCGAAAACATAGAAAAGATGATAGGAAAACGTCCGAAAGGCTTTGCCTACCCGTTCGGTACATATGATGATGAGTGCTGCAAAATCCTTGCGGATCAAGGCATAGTGTATGCGCGTACGATTAAATCAACCCATAGTTTTGATGTTCCGCAAAATTGGCTTCTGCTTAACCCAACATGCCATCACGATGACCCGAATTTGCCCGAATTGACCGATAAATTTATCAATTATAACGGCAGCGGCGATAAACTTTTTTATGTGTGGGGTCATACCTTTGAGTTCGAGCGTAACGGCAATTGGCAGGTTATTGAGAACCTGTTTAAAAAACTTTCAAACTGCCGCGATGTTATGTTCTTAACAAATTACGAGGCTTATTGCGAGTTAAATTAAAAGTAAAATTTAATCTGATATTATTAAACAGAGCATATTTTTAAACTGTTTGTACAATATTAATGTTATATATTGTAACTATTGGTTTGTATGCTCTGTTTTTTGTCCATATTAAGGCGTTAAACTTCCTTTTTGCTTGACATATCGCGCAAATTTAGGTACAATATTATAGTATAATTTTTAATATGGAGCATTTTTTGCATTTTGATTACATTCATAATCTTAACAGATATGCATAAAAACATATAAATAAACAGTCGGGAGGCGGCTGTATAAATTATATATATATTTACGGAGGTATCCAATTTTATGGCAAATCAACAAATTAATAGGAGTGAGGCGGCAGGCAAAAAGGCATCTGCCGGCGCTGCAAAACAGCGCCGCTACCGCAACAAGGCGGATGGTTCGGCAGGCGCTGCCAATACGCAGGGTGCGACAAAAAAGACTGCTAAAAATACGGCTAGGAATACGCCTAAAACCGCAGCTAAAAAAACACGTCGCCAAAGCAGTCCGCAAGTACCGCTTAGGATAGTGCCGCTTGGCGGACTTAACGAAATCGGCAAAAACATCACACTGTATGAATGTGGGGACGATATGTTTTTGGTCGATTGCGGAATGGCATTCCCCGATGAGGAGATGCCGGGAATAGATATCGTTATTCCCGATTTTACCTACCTTATAAAAAATGCGGATAAAATAAGAGGGCTGGTTGTAACGCACGGTCACGAGGACCATATTGGTGCAATACCTTACCTTTTAAAGCAAATCAACATTCCCGTTTACGGCACGCCGCTTACTATTGGGCTTATTGAGGGCAAACTGGAAGAACATAAACTTTTAGGCAGTGCAAAACTTAATAAGGTCGTACCGGGCGATGTTGTAAAACTCGGCTGTTTTTCGGTTGAACTTATACATGTCAACCATTCTATCCCCGATGCGGTCGGTCTTGCAATAAAATGCCCTGCCGGAACCGTTGTTCAAACAGGCGATTTTAAAATTGACACTACACCGATTGACGGTGATGTAATTGACCTTGCGCGGTTTGCCGAACTCGGAAAACAGGGCGTGCTTGCTATGCTTTCGGATTCAACAAATGCTGAGCGCCCCGGTTACACTATGTCCGAAAAAGTTGTGGGAACATCTTTTTCAAGACTTTTTGCAAACGCCGACGGTAAGCGAATAATAGTCGCTACTTTTTCATCAAATATCCACCGCGTACAGCAGATAATCGACGAAGCCGTTAAGTGTGGCAGGAAGGTCGCCATATCGGGCAGAAGTATGGAAAAGGCAGTCGAGGTTGCGCGCGAACTCGGATATATGAAAATACCGGACGGTGTTATAATAAGCATAGATTTAATAAATAACTACCTGCCCGAGCAGCTTGTAATCGTCACAACCGGTTCACAGGGCGAGCCTATGTCAGCGCTGCACCGTATGGCGTTCAGCGACCACCGCAAGGTCCGCATAAGCCCCCACGATATGATAATTATTTCGGCAACACCTATTCCCGGTAATGAAAAAACGGTAAGCCGCGTTATAAACGAACTTATAAAACTCGGCGCCGAAGTGGTTTATGAAAGAATGTATGATGTCCATGTTTCGGGCCACGCATGCCAGGAAGAACTTAAACTTATGTTAAGCCTTGTAAAACCGAAATTCTTTATTCCGGCGCACGGCGAGCAAAAGCACCTTAAAAAGCACGCTTTCCTTGCCGAAACTATGGGTATAGACCATAACAATATCCTTATTGCCGATATCGGCAATGTTATTGAGTTAAACAAAAATTCAATGAAAATTGTTGACGGTGTTACAGCAGGCCGAGTAATGGTTGACGGTTTGGGCGTCGGTGATGTCGGAAGTGTTGTATTGCGCGACCGTAAACATCTCGCAGAGGATGGTATTTTCGTTGTCGTGATATCTATGGATCGTGTAACGGGCGAAGTCGTTTCGGGTCCCGATGTTATTTCACGCGGATTTGTGTATGTCCGCGAATCCGAAGAACTGCTTGCCGAGGCAAGGAATGTCGCCTGTGACGCACTTGAACAGTGTTATATTTCCAATATTCGCGACCGTAACGCAATTAAATCAAAAGTTCGCGACGATATTTCAAAATTTCTTTATTCACAAACCAAGCGCAGCCCTATGATACTGCCTGTAATAATGGATGTCTGATTAAATAAGTAATAAGATAAAAAGATGAAATATTATTGTTTGCAGGTGTGATGGGTTCGGTTCCCGTCAGCCTGATTGAAGGTGACCGTTTTGAAAAGATTATGGAGATACGGCAAGGTTAATATTATTATGCTCGTATTGCTGGCGGCAGTTTCGGTAACAGTCTGTTTCCGACTGCCTGCTTCGTGGGCGTTCGCCGTGTCGGCTGCCGCATTTGTTATTGCGATTTTGTGCACAGCGGTAAGTATTCTCAATCTCGGTAAACGGCAAAAGAAAATTTTGGCTGAAGTTTCAAAAAAACTGTCGTCTGCCGAATCCGGCGCCCTTACCGAACTTAAAATACCTGTGCTGATACTTTCGGCTGGTGAAACCGTGTGGTACAATAACGCAATGGCTGAAAGTCTGCCGTCGGTTGAATCGTATATCGGCAAAAATATTTCACAACTGATAGGTGACAAATGTTCCGATGAATTGGCAAGAACCGGTGTTTCGGAATTTGTTAATAATAAGCATATTTTTAAGATATATTCTTCTTCGGTTGTAAACGCATCCGGCAACTTCACCGTGTGCTACCTTGTTGATGTAACTACCGAGATACGGTATCGCTATAAATATGAGCAGTCGCGCCCCGTTGTCGCAATTGTCGCAATTGATAACCTTGACGAACTTTCTTATGTTAAGGACAGCGAATTAAGCGCGTTTAAAAGTTCTGTTCAGACCGAAATCGAAAAATGGGTTGCCGACAGTTCGGCTATCGTCCGCCGTATGACGGGCGACCGTTATCTGATGATTTTTGAAGAAAAAACCTATAACCACCTTATCGAAAATAAGTTTAATATTCTTGAAAGCGTTAAACAAATAAAATCGGGCGATATCGCCACAACACTTTCAATCGGCGTAGGGCGCGGCGGCGCAACAATGTCGGAATGTGAAGAACTTGCAAAACAGGCTCTTGATATGGCTCTCGGCCGCGGCGGCGACCAGGCGGCTATTAAAATGCCCAATAATGAATTTAAATTTTTCGGCGGCGTGAATGCGTCGGTGCAAAAGCGGACAAGAGTACGCGCAAGGCTTATCGCTTCAAGCCTTAAAGAGTTGATTGACGGGAGTGACAGGGTAATTTTAATGGGCCACTCTTTCTCCGATTTAGACAGTTTAGGCTCTTGCTATGCTCTGTACAGTACCGTTAAACAACTCGGCCACGAGGCGCACCTGATTATTGACAGAAAGAAAACTATGGCGTCCTCATTGCTTCAAAGAATAGAATCAATTGACGAAAGTTTTGAGGTTGCCGACCCTAAAAAACTTATCCCGTATATTACGGCAAGTACACTGCTTATAATTCTTGATACACACAGGGCAGCCGTGCTTGAAAACAAGGAACTGTTCGACGCCTGCAAAAATGTAGTTGTTATTGACCACCACAGGCGCTCGGTTGATTACATAAATAATGCCGTAATTTTTTATAACGAGCCTGCCGCGTCGTCAGCGTGCGAAATGGTAACCGAACTTATACAGTACATAAACCCCAAGTCGCTGCGGCAGTTGCAGGCGGACGCTCTTTTGTCGGGCATTATGTTGGATACTAAGAATTTTGTACTGCGCACGGGCGTGCGTACATTTGAAGCCTCCGCTTTCCTGCGTGAGCGCGGAGCTGACCCGGTAGTTGTTAAAAAGCTGTTCTCTGAGTCTATGCAGTGCTTTAAAATGCGCTCCCAAATCGTGGCGTCGGCTGCTGTTTACGGCAGGTACGCAATCGCAAAAGCCGATATCGGCGATGACGAAAATACTCGTATGATAGCGGCGCAGGCAGCAGACGAACTGCTTAGCATAAATGACATATCAGCATCGTTTGTTATGTGCAAAATAGGCGACAGTATTAATATTTCGGCAAGAAGTTTCGGTGTTGTTAATGTGCAGTTGATTATGGAACTTCTGGGCGGCGGCGGCCACAGAACTATGGCTGCCTGCCAGATATATACAACCGATTTTTCGGTTGCGCAAAATGCGTTGACAGATGCAATTAAAGAGTTTGAAGAAATGCAAAACACTTCAAACAAGAAAGGGTGAAATATATGAAGGTAATTTTAAATGCCGATGTAAAAGGAAAGGGTAAAAAGGGCGAACTTGTAACAGTGTCCGACGGATACGCAAGAAACTTCCTTTTTCCGCGTAAATTAGCGGTTGAAGCAAACGCTGCCGCTATGAATGATTTTAACAACCGTGAGTCTGCAAAGGCGCACCATATAGAGGTTGAAAAGAGCGAGGCGCGTGCAAACGCCGAGAAAATCAACGGCGGAACGGTGATTATCCACGCAAAATCGGGCGGAAACGGTAAACTTTTCGGCTCGGTTACTTCAAAAGAAGTAGCCGCCGAGGCTGAAAAAACCTTTGGTATGGCTATTGATAAAAAGAAAATAGCAATGGCTGATATTAAAAACTACGGTGAATATACTGCCGAGGTTAAACTTTATACAGGTATATCAGCGTCCTTTACCGTAAAGGTTGAGGAATAACGCATTCGGGGCATAGCCCCGACCTGTTAAAATAGCCGTAAAGGGAGAAAACTATGCCTGAATTGAACAACAATTTGTTTGAGGGTGCCGCATTGCCCTTTTCCAACGAAGCGGAACAGGCGGTGCTTTGCTCTGTACTTATAGATCCGCCGTCAATCAATAATATTATTGATATTTTAAAGCCAGAGTGCTTTTACATTCCGCAAAACAGGCGCATATTTGAAATATTATTAGAGTCGATCGATTCCGGGCTTAATAACGAGGATTTTGTTACTATCCTTGAAAAAATAAAAAACGATCCGCTTTTTAAGGATATCGGAGCAAAGGCTTACCTTACTTCGCTTATTGAGGCTGTGCCGTCGTCCGCCAATATCGAAACATATGCAAACATTATCCGCGATAAGTATTACCTGCGTTCTCTAGTGCTTGCTTCGCGCGATATTGTCGATAAAGCATCGGATGTTTCAACAAAAGCCGATAAGCTTCTTGATTATGCCGAACAGAAGATTTACGACATCCGTCAGGGCAAAGAGGTTGCCGGACTTGTTAAATTTTCCGATGTTATTAAGAACGAAACAATTATAAGGCTTAATAACCTTGCCGACCCCGAAAAGCGTAAGGACTATATCGGTATCCCAACGGGAATTTCGGGGCTCGACAGCGTTATTACCGGCTTGCATAAATCCGACCTTATAATACTCGGTGCGCGTCCTGGTATGGGTAAAACTTCATTTGCGCTTAATATTGCGCGTAACGCTGCGCTTAATTCGGGCAAAACCGTAGTCATTTTTTCACTTGAGATGACAAGGGATCAGTTAGTTCAAAGAATGATATCGGGCGAGGCGAGAATTAAAAGCGAAAAGTTCCGTACAGGCGAACTTGACGGCGAGGAACTTGTTCGTTTCGGTCAGGCGGCTGAAAAATTTGCGCAGGCGGATATTTATCTTGATGAAACACCGGGTATAACCGTGCCGGAAATCAAGGCAAAACTGCTGCGTATGAAAAAACCTGCCGACCTTGTTATAATCGACTATTTGGGACTTATGCAGTCCGCCGTTAAAACCGAAAACCGTGTGCAGGAAATTTCGGGTATTACGCGTAAACTTAAACAGTTGGCAAAGGACTTTTCAATCCCCGTTTTGGTTTGCTCACAGCTTTCCAGAGGTACCGAGACTAAGGGCAAATCCCATAAGCCCGCCCTTTCCGATTTGCGTGAGTCGGGCTCTATCGAGCAGGATGCTGATATAGTTCTTTTCATATACAGGGATAAATATTACGATTCCGACAAAAAGGACCCTAACGAAGTAATTGACGAGCATAAAGCAGAGTGTATTATTGCAAAAAACCGCCACGGTACAACAAAAACCGTTGACCTGTATTGGGACGGTCAGTTTACAAAATTCACTTCTGTTGCAAATTTTGACGAATGATAGAAAAAGTTGTTTCTGCCATAGAGCAGTACGGAATGTTAAACGGCATAACCGAGGTTACAGCCGCCGTTTCCGGTGGCGCAGATTCAATGTGCCTTTTGTATATTCTTAATGATATTAAATCGCGGTTTGGGTTTGAACTTACCGCTGCCCACTTAAACCACTGCATCCGCGGCGAAGAAGCCGACCGTGACGAACTTTTTGTAAAAAAAGAATGTGAAAAATTAGGTGTAAAACTGTTTTGCGAACGGTTGCCGATACCGCAAATTGCGCAAAATTCGGGCAAAAGTCTGGAACTTGCCGCGCGTGAAGAAAGATATAAATTTTTTTCACGCATTGCAAAGGGAGTTGTCGCAACTGCGCATACCGCAAGCGACAATGCCGAAACTATGGTAATGAATATGGCGCGCGGCACAGCTTTAAAGGGGCTGTGCGGAATACCTAAAATAAGGGGGAATGTAATAAGACCGCTTATTTTTTGCACACGTGCTGAAATTGAGGATTACTGCCGGCAAAACGGTATATCGTTTTGTATCGACTCCACCAATTCCGATGTTTATTACTCGCGTAACCGTATCCGCAAACTTATAATACCGCAGCTTAAAGAACTCAACCCAAATCTTGAAAATACGCTTTTGGCAGAGGCGGAACTTAATTTTTCAGATGAGGATTATCTGCATAGCGTTACCGAAAATGAATTCAAAAATGCCTTTTCGCAAGACTCGCTTGATGTTTTAAAACTAAAAAAACTTCATAAAGCCATACGCGGCAGGGTGTTAACTATGTATTATAAGTCGGAAATAAAACAAGATGCGGAAAAACATTTTATTGATGAAATGGATGCATTATGCTTTAAGTCGGGCAGAACAGGACTTAAAAGCGGCTGCTTTGCCGTAAGTTCGGGAGGCAGGCTTAAAATTATTAAGCAAAACGATGAGAGCGGTCGCATATACTATACGCTTGACCCCAAAAACGGTGTGTTAGATTGCCCCCTGTTAAAAATATTACCCGTTAAAGGAAAAGTTAACAAAATGTTATTAAAAAATGTGATTGACTGTGATAAAATCATTGGTAATCTAACAGTCAGAACACGGGAAACGGGCGATAAAATAAAACTTTCCGGCAGGGGCTGCACAAAAAGTGTAAAAAAACTGCTTATAGATGAAAAAGTACCTGTATTTGAACGGGATAAACTTTTATTGCTGAGTGATGAAAATGGGGTTATTTGGATTGACCGTTTCGGCATAAGCGAACGCGTAAGAGCGGACGGCGATTCAAAGAATCTGTTTGTTGTTAAAACCATTGAGGAGTGTTAGAGATGGAAATGTATAAAGACCTTGAAAAAATTTTGCTTAACGAAAACGAGATTTCTGATATAATTAAACGGTTGGGTAAAGAAATAACCGGAGATTATAAAGGCAAAAACCTTCTGCTTGTAAGCGTTTTGCGCGGCGCGGTAGTATTTTTAACCGACCTTATGCGTGCTATTGATTTGCCGCTTGAAATTGATTTTATGGCGGCTTCATCTTACGGCAAAAGCACCGCTACAAGCGGCGTTGTAAAAGTAAAACTTGACATTGCCGAAGATCTTTCGGGTTATGATGTTTTGATAGTTGAAGATATTTTGGATTCCGGTGTTACGCTTTCAAAAATAACAAGTATGCTTGAAAGCCGCGGCGCAAACAGCGTGCGCATATGCACATTTCTTGATAAGCCGGAACGCCATATTGCCGATATAAAAGCCGACTATGTGGGAAGTACCGTTCCTAACGAATTTGTTGTCGGCTACGGACTTGACTATGCCGATAAATACAGAAATCTGCCTGTATTGGGCGTTTTAAAAAGGGAAATATACGAATAAGCCGATTTGAAAGGAGCCTGACTTTAATTGAACAAAAACCTGAAAAATGTTCTGCTGTATATCTGCATACCTGCTATTTTGATTATTGCGGTGATGATCGGTCTGTCGGCAACGCAGAAAAAGAGCAGTATGAAGTATTACGAAATTGTCGATATGATAAAAAATAACGAGATTTCGTCATATCAACTGAATCTCTACAGCGGCGAACTGTTATATACCAAGCGGTCGGATAATAAAGAATACCGCTACAATGTAGCCAATGCCGATATCTTTTATAACGATGTAAACGATTTTGTTCTTAAACATAATGAGGAAGCAAAATCGGAAAAAGATATGATTAAACAGGATTATAAAAGCGGCGGCGGCGCTTCCTGGATAATGAGCATTTTGCCCACATTGCTTATGGCGGCTGTGCTTATATTTGTTTGGATTTTTATGATGAAACGCTTTAATTCCGGAATGGGAACGGATAAAACTTTCTCATTCGGTAAGGTTAAAGTAAAACCGAACGATAATAAGAAGACCACTTTTTCCGATGTTGCAGGCGCCGAAGAGGAAAAGGAAGAAATGAAGGAACTTGTAGATTTCTTAAAAGATCCCGGGAAGTTCAATGAACTCGGCGCGCGTATTCCTAAAGGCGTTTTACTTGTAGGCCCTCCCGGAACGGGTAAAACCTTGCTTGCGCGTGCGGTAGCAGGCGAAGCAGGCGTGCCTTTCTTCTCAATTTCAGGCTCCGATTTTGTTGAAATGTTTGTGGGCGTCGGTGCGTCAAGGGTGCGTGATTTATTTGAACAGGCCAAGAAAAATTCCCCGTCAATTATATTTATTGATGAAATTGACGCTGTCGGCAGGCAGAGGGGTGCAGGTCTCGGCGGCGGTCACGATGAACGCGAGCAGACCTTGAACCAGTTGCTTGTTGAAATGGACGGTTTCGGCAAAAATGAAGGCGTTATAGTTATAGCCGCCACCAACCGCCCCGATATACTTGATAAAGCGTTGCTGCGTCCCGGTCGGTTTGACCGTCAGATAACCGTAAACTACCCTGATGTAAAGGGCAGGGAAGAGATACTTAAGGTACACGCGAGAGGTAAGCCGTTGGCACCCGATGTCAGCCTTAAAACAATAGCCCAATCCACAGCAGGCTTTACGGGTGCAGACCTTGAAAACCTTTTGAATGAGGCAGCACTCTTAACCGCTCGCAGCGGACTTAAGGCAATCACACAACCGATTGTTGAGGAAGCAACCCTTAAAGTTATAGGCGGTCCCGAAAAGAAAAGTTGGGTGCTTAAGGATAAAGAAAAGGTCAACACCGCATATCACGAAGCAGGTCACGCTATTACAGGCTACTACTTGCCAACGCAGGACGAGGTTCATTATATAACTATAATTCCGCGCGGCCGCGCTTTGGGTATGACGGTTTCGTTACCGAGCGAGGATAAATTCTCGAAATATAAAACCGAAATGGAAGAGGAAATCGTTATGCTGCTCGGCGGCAGAATTGCCGAAAGCCTTTGCAACAGCGATATTTCCACAGGCGCTTCAAACGATATTGAGCGTGCTACCAAAATCGCTCGCGATATGGTAGTAAAATACGGTATGAGTAAGGATTTAGGCCCGATTCTTTACGGCAACAGTAACGATGAAGTTTTCTTGGGCAGAGATTACGGTCATGTCCAAAACTGCTCCGAGAGTGTTAATTCCCGCATTGACGCCGAAATTCACCGCATAGTGGAAGATGCGTACAAGAGGGGCGAGGAGATTCTTAAGACTCATATCGATAAACTCCATGCGGTTGCAAAAGCCTTGTTCGAACACGAAAAGATTGATGCCGAAACATTTAAAAATATTATGGAAGGCAAATCTTACGAAGCTTGATTTTTACACAGTTATAAGAACAGATACAGCGCCGCTGCGCTTAAACGCAGCGGCGCTGAAAGTGTGTTTAATGTCTTTGTCTGTTATCGTCGCGATTGTTGTTGCAGCAGCCGTCTGTGTCGGTTTCTGCAGCAGCCGCAGCGGCAGCGCCTGCACAACCGCAGCTGCCTACATTGCTCGGTCGCGGTGGGAAAAAGTCATCGGTCGGGAACTTAATACGCCTGAATGCGTCGCAAGGCTCATCAGTCATATTAGCACATTGTTTTTCGGGTATACAGAAATCATATACCGGTATAAGCATTTGAACATTGCGTATTAGCTGAACAATGCTGAAAAGTCCCAAAGTCACATAAACCGTCGGTGAACCGGCCGGCAAACCGGTTACGACATTTCCGCCCAAACGCTCCTGTAATCCTGCGGGAATACAGCCGATACCCTCAAAACAATCTCTCAATTCGCATATCTTAGCGGCAAGAGGAATCGGGTCAACACACTGTACAGAGCAGCGCGGACAGTTGGAAGTCGACATTGTGGTTCCGTTACATTCTTCCTCTAATGTACATATATTTGAAAATGTTTTAACGCTTCCTTCGCTTCCGTATAAGATTACCTTTTTTTCGTAAAAAGTAATGCCGTGTATGGTTTGCGGGCAGGTTTTCGGCGCGGTGAATACATCAAATTCTACAAGGAAAAAGAATGTCAGGTCGCACGAGTAAAACCCACGGTTAAAAGATACAGGCTCAACATTTACATAAACATTTGCCACCTCTGCGTTCTTCACCCTTACGCTTAATGCGTTGCCGATAATTTGTTGATCTTCTTCCGTAAAATAGCATCTTAAGTCCTCAAGGCAATCACGATCACAGCAAGAGTCGTAAACTCTGCCGGCGTCTATACAACACGCCTCTTTAAATGAGGTTGAAGGTGATTCGCAGTTATTTATTTCTGTCATATTATTTATTTCCTCCTTCTAAAAAATTTAAAGTTTAGCTAAAGAGCCTTGCCCGCAAATCGTGTTGCCGTCTTTTTTACAACCGTTTTCGCTTATAGTTCTTTTGCTAAACTTCTATAATATTTTATTCTTTTTTATGCCAAATGTTACGAAATCGCCGAATTTTAATAATTTGATTGTAACTTTGCCGATTTTGTGTTAAACTTTAAACAGTATTCAGCGTATAATTAACAGAACCTTTTCGGGAGATGGTAGTTTTGTTTTTAAATATCATTAAATCAATAGTTTTGGGTATCGTTGAGGGTATAACCGAGTGGTTGCCTATATCAAGCACAGGCCATATGATTTTGTTTGATGAATTTTTGAGCCTCAATATGTCAAAAGATTTCAAGGAAATGTTTCTTGTTGTTATTCAACTCGGTGCAATTCTTGCAGTCGTGATACTCTTTTGGGGTAAACTGTGGCCTTTTTCGCGCAAAAAAACGCCGCAGCAGCGCAAAAATATCTGGCTTACCTGGTTAAAGGTATTAATTGCAAGTATACCTGCAGGTATAGTTGGTTTCGCGTTCGACAGTAAAATTGACGAAATGCTTACCGGAGATTCCCGTATTATAATCGTATCGGCGGCGCTTATTTTCTACGGTATATGTTTTATTTTTGTAGAGAATGTTGCTAAAAAGCCTACAATTCGCCGAAGCGAAAATATAGGTTATAAAACCGCACTGTATATGGGGCTTTTTCAAACCCTTGCGCTTGTTCCCGGTACATCGCGTTCGGGCGCTACCATAATCGGCGCAATGCTTATCGGATGCTCACGTGTTGCAGCCGCGGAGTTTTCGTTTTATATGTCAATTCCGGCTATGTTCGGTGGCAGCGGTGTAAAGGTACTTAAATATTTCGCAAAAGGAAATACATTCTCGGCGCAAGAGTTTGTTGTACTCGCAGTCGGTACCGTGGTCGCCTTTGTTGTATCGCTTATCTGTATAAAATTTCTTATGAACTATATCAAAAAACATAACTTTAAAGTTTTCGGTTGGTATAGGATTGCACTCGGCGCGCTGCTCCTGCTGCTTGTGCTTATTAAGGTTATCTAAAATATGTATTAAGAAAACCGAGCCGTAAGGCTCGGTTTTCTGCGTTTGTTCAGTCTTAATCTAATATTTTTTCAAGTTTAATTCCATAGTAGTTCCCCTCGCGGAATTTACCGGCTTTTAAATAGCCTAAAGATTCATAATACCTTATTAAAAACGGGTTATTTTCAGCACAGTCAAGGCGCAGAAATTTTATGCCGTTTACGGCTGCTAGCCTTTCTATTTCCGCAAGAATTATTTTGCCGCACCCTTTTTCTGAACAGGCAGTAACAAGGTTATGAATATAATAAGCGGATTTTTCGGGCGCACCGTTCCACCGTTTATCGCTTTTAAGCAAGACAACAGCACCTGCTATATCATCATCCGCCCTTAATATAAACAAATTTCCGCCGCGTGCCTGCACTTTAAAGTAGGGTAGGGGATATGCGTTAAAATAGTCGGTCACATTCCATTGCCTAATACCTTTTCTGTCCATCCAAGCCACGCGCTCCGTATACAGTTTAAAGATTTTTTCCGTATCGCCCTCTGCGGCGGCGCAAAATGTATAATTCATACAATCCACCTTTAAGTGTAATTCTGTCTATTCTTTTTTTACCGCAAGACAGTAGTTCACATGCTCAAATGCCTTTATGTTAGAACCTGCTGCGTCAATAATTTCACTTTGAATGTCGGCAGGGGTCAGCAGCTCGTAAATAAGAAAACCGTGATTTTCCAACAATTTTTCAAGTTTTGCATATGAAAAGACTGATTTCATCGGCTCGCCGCCTGCTTTAGCCATCATAACCGTGTTCTGCACGCGCTTTTCGGTTGCCGAAAAGAAGTTTTCGTCGGGATAATCAAAGCATAAGGCGCTGCCGTCTGCACACAAACCCGAAATTTCACTAAGTGTTTTATTAAGTGCGTTTTCCGATAAATAATATGTAACGCCAAGCCAAGAGAAAAAAGATTTTTTATCCCTGTCAAAACCGTGGGATAACAGTTGCTTTGCTAAATCGTCTTTTGTAAAATCGGTAGGTACAAATGTTAAATTGCCTGGTATCTCCCAACCTGCGCTCTTAATTCGTGCCTCTTTATCCGCCTGCGTCAACGGGTGGTCAACTTCAAATATTTTTAACTTTTCCGGTGCCGCATTTTTGCGGAATGCAAATGTGTCCATCCCTGCCCCCAAAATGATATATTGGCTTGTGCCGCACGCAACAGCGGTTTGCAAACTCCGCTCGGCATATGCTGCACGGCAAAGCGGCGAGGGCGCAATGTGTACATTAACTATGTGCCGCAGCGTTTCGGTTTCTGTGAATTGTCCCCAATCGGTTTCGGGTTCAAAAAATTTTGCTCCGCCGAGTATGTATCTCTGTACGGCGGCGTATTCCTCTGCCGTCATCAATTCTTTTGCGCAAGCGTCGTAAAATATCGGGTGTTCTTCGTTTATTGTGTGGAACGCCCTGCCAAACGAACTCATAAGCGCCGTAATACTGCCTTTGTTATCCATTTTTCTTTTCCTTCCTTAATTCATTGCTCTCCGTTTGCAATTTTTGCGTACATTTCTTCGGGTATCATAGGTGAGGCGATCTCTTTAAGCAGTTCACCGTCTATATCGCCGTTTCTTCCGTATTCGCAACCTGCTTTATGTATTAACTTAAGCCTTGGAACGGTAACGGAAGCCGCCTCGGGTGCGTTAAACATCGGGCTTTCGGGGACGGTGATAATAGTATGATTTTGCGGGAACATCTGCTTAAACGCCATTACCATCGGCTCAAAATTTTGTTTTGAATTAGGAAATCCGCAACCGCATACCATAATATATTTCAGGTGCGAGAAATCAGCCTGCGCGGTGTGTTCATACCGCCCGTCCACCTTTTTCATAGCCATTGACGAAAGCGGCATCGTTCGGTCTATTAGGTTTTTAAGTGCAGCCGGCATTCCGTAGCAATACAACGGAAAACTGAACAGCAACACATCGCTGCTTAAAATTTTTTGCAAAATTTCCGGCATATCGTCATTGTGGATGCATTTGCCTCCGTTGCGTTTGCATTCAAAACATCCGCTGCAGTATTCAATATGTCGGTCTGCTGCATTGATAACCTCAACCTGTGTGGCTGTTGTTTCATTAATTCCGCTTAAAAACGCCTTTGTTATATGCAGTGTGTCGCTTTTTTCACGCTTCGGCGAACCGTTAAACATTAATATTTTCATAATATAATTTCTCCCGTTTTGATTTGAAACATATGTTATAAAACATATGATTTAGTATAGCGATATTTTTTTGCGATGTCAAGGCGTCGGTATAAAAATTAAGATTTTCATAAGAAACGGAAAATTGATTGACAGCCGAAATGACGATTATTATAATTTTAAAGTGAAAACTATGCGGCAAAACCCTGTAAAGGAGGAGATTTTAAAAATGAAAAATGCAGTAATATATGTACACGGCAAGGGCGGCAGCGCCGACGAGGCGGAGCATTACAGATTGCTGTTCAACGACAGTGAAGTTATAGGTTTTGATTATAAATCACAAACCCCGTGGGATTGCGTGCCTGAATTTTGCCGATTTTTTGAGGATGCAAAAGACAACTACGGGTCAATTACTTTAATTGCAAACAGCATCGGCGCTTTTTTCTCAATGTGTGCGCTTGATACAAAAACGGTTGATAATGCCTTGTTTATTTCACCTATAGTTGATATGGAAAAACTGATTACCGATATGATGTTATGGGCAGGCGTAACGGAAAAAGAACTTGAAATTCAAAAAGAAATCCCGACCGAATTTGGCGAAACACTGTCTTGGAAATATCTTTGTTATGTGCGTGAACACCCGATTGATTGGAGCGTTTCAACCCGTATCTTATACGGTGAGTGTGACAATCTAACATCGCATAAAACCGTATCCGACTTCGCTGTAAAAATCGGCGCGCCGCTTACTGTGATGGAAAACGGTGAACACTGGTTTCACACTGTGGAACAGATGCATTTCCTTGATAATTGGGTTGAAAATTTAATTGAGTATTAAAACAAAACTCAATATTAAATTAAGGGCCGGTAAACTGTTTTAGAGTTTGCCGGTCCTTAATTGCTTTATAAAATTTAAAAAATCAAAATTAGTATATAATCCAAAAATAATTGACTGATAAAAGCAAAAAATGTATAATAAAGGTATAAAATCTTTGTTTTTTCTACAAAAGTCCGATTTATGGGACTGTGGATATGCTATAATACGCTTGTTTTATACCTAAATTGTCAAAGTGAAGTCACGATTTTTGAGGTAAAAAATGAGAAAAACCC
>CAVALG010000048.1:2393-4004 GCA_963589585.1 Roseburia sp. AF12-17LB | reverse complement strand
GAATAAAATCATAGAGGTCAGCGAAAAACTTGACGCTCTCCGCACAGCCGTAAACGGCTATTCCGTCGACACGGTAACTGAAAAAGATAAGGCGGATATTGAGAAGCTGGCAGCAGATGCAAAAGTACTGCTTTCCTCCGACAATCTCACATCGGCAGAAAAAGCCGAAACCGAAGCATTGCTTTCCACCATTAACGGACTGCTTGAAAAGATCGAAAAAAGTGCCGGCACACCGACTCAGCCCGAACAGCCGACAAAAGACCCGGACAAGCCGCAGGAGCCTTCAAATGAAACTGAAAAACCGTCAAGCGGAGAAACAACTTCTCCGAAAACCGGGGACACAAGCAATATACTCTTGTGGGTTGCTCTACTGTTTGTCAGCGGCGGCGCACTGGTCGTCGCAACGGTAGTCGGCAAGAGGAAAAAATCGGCCGAATAAGCCTTGTTTAGTATGAATAGTGGTTCAAACATTAGCTGACAAATTCGAGTGTGCGGCGTTATCACAACATAAATAAAATAGCAGAAATTAAGAATTTTCGGCGTACCGCCGCAGGGGTACGCCGAAATTTTTATCTGCGCCGATTTAACCTACATTTTACACAGCTTAGGTACCCTAATTGTTTTATCTATACAAGATATTTGCATTTGATTTCGTTTTTCTTCACTTTTATTCAGCATTTCCGACACCTCTTTTATATCTAAATTATACCGCCCTTCACCTCTTTTTTATCCTTTTTTGCAAAAACAAAGCCCCTTTCGGAACTTTGCTAACAGTCTGAAGAAGCCGAATTTATCACCCAACTTGTCAATAACCGGCATATTTTCGCCTTCAAGCCACACATCGGAGAGAATCGCTCCGGCAGCGGCAAGCGAATCAATGGGTTCGGAAAAAAGCATACACGCCGGGTTGCGCCCCATAGAGCAGGCGCAGTACAGCACCAGTCCGCCTGTTGTCGAGCCGATGGTACGCGGCAGGCACAGTGCTTTCCCCAGCATCTGTTTTCCGTATAGGTCGGGGTTGTTCTGGTCGCCGCAGGTGGCTTTCTTGTCGCCGAATTGCAACGCCTTTTGAAAGGATGCAAGCGTATTTAATCCGCCGTGAGAAACCAGCGCTTCCGCGGTCACATGTCCTGCCGCCACAACCCTGCCTTGAAAAGTCTTTTTCATGCCTTGCTTCCTCCTTTTGTGATCTGCTCAAGAATTTCGTCGTCGGTGTAGTAGCGTGCGCTCGTGTAGGTGCGCAGTTTATTACTTGAGGTAATCACCGGCATACTGGTGCTGAGCGGGTTATTCATATACATAAGCGGGCAGATATAGCTGGTAATTACACCGGTTTTTTCTAAGCGGGCGGCATAGGGCGTACTCTGAAATTTTTTCAGCACGGCAGGAGCCGCGGTAAAGACGGTGGGAATGACCACGCGGCTGTTTCCGGCGACTTTTAAGCCTTCTTCTACTCGCTGCGTCCAGGAAATCAGCTGCTCCAAGCTCATATGCGGGCAACCCATAAAGCAGAGTTTTGGCTTGGCGTCTTTCTTTTTCCAGATTACGGGGTAGCTGTCATAGACACGTTGAAGTTCGGCGTCATCAATCACATAAACCTGTGCATTCTCC
>CAVALG010000048.1:0-2347 GCA_963589585.1 Roseburia sp. AF12-17LB | reverse complement strand
AGCGCCTGCCCGTATTTGACCGCCTCCGGCGTGATGTTTTCTACGTGGTACAGTCCAACGGCGCCGTTGGAAGCGGTCGCCGCACCGAAATCTTTCAAATAGGTCTTGGCGGCATCATCCAGCGATCCGCCCAGCCAGCGGTCAAGACCGCGGATAAAAGGCACGTCCTCCATAACCTTCATCCCGATGGCAGAACCAAGCAGTTGCGCCTCCGGTTTCTTCGTTGTGCGAACCTCTACAATCCAGCTCGCGCGCCGTCCTTCGTCCTTTAAAAGACCGAATGACGGAACGTAGCCGACGATAGAGCCCATCAGGTCAATAATACCGGAATTGCGGTTGCAGCGCGCGCCAAGCACGGAGTTTGCATAAACTACCGCCGACGATTCCGACCACGAAAGGACTTCCCCGAAGCCGGGCGTGTTGCCGACTTCATCCATATAGCAGGTGCAGGTGAAGGCGTTAGGCTCCATCAAGCCGAGTTTGCTCAGCTGCTTTTCATAGTAGTCCTGCCGTGTATACATAAAATGATTGAACACAAAGTTTTGCAAAAAACTGCTGGGGACTTTCGGATCCAGCGGACGCGGGTCGGCAGAAAACTTCTGCGCGGAAACCGCACCGGCATCAAGCAACTGCTCCATAAGGTGATAATCCGGACCGAGAGCTTTAAGGCCGAAAGATGTTACCAGATGATTGTATTTGCTTGTTACAGGCACCATTTCATCCGCACCGAACAGTTCACCGTAACGGATGAGCGTCTGCATAACATTCGCTATAGTTTCACCGCGGGAGCCGTTCAGGATTTCCTGCTGCTCCGGTGTGAGTTTCATTTGATATTCCATTGCTGCCAATTCCTTTCTTAAATCTTCATTGCCGCTTCATAGGCGTCCCAAATTACGCTGCGCAGATTTCCAACCTGTCGGCAGTCACCGACAAACCGCGCTTTTCCTGCCTTAGGTAACGGGGCAGGGAGGTAGCCTGCACAGGAAATCACGCTGTCGCAGGGGATTTCCAGTTCTTTTCCGTCCTTTTCGGTGCAGAGAATACTGCCGTCGCGCACTTCTTTCAGGGCTGTTTGAAGATAGACAGGCACCTTATGCAGCGCAAACCATTCACGCAAATAAGAAGAATTCGCAAGACAGACACCCTTCTGACTGACCAGATCATCCTTCATTTCAACAATAATCGGCTTCTTGCCCTGCAAGGCAAGTTCATAGGCAATTTCCGAGCCGGTCAGACCGCCGCCGATAACGGCAACGGTTTCCCCGGTCGGTGCGCCGCGGAGGTATTCACACGCCTCAATCATCTTTTCGTAGCCGGGAACACGGCGCAAAATACGCGGCGTTGCGCCGGTAGCGACAATGACGGGACAACCCCGAAATACCGAAACATCCTTTACTTCTTCGTTCAAATGCACTTCAATTCCGAGTTCCGCCATTTGGCGACGGTACCAAGCAAGCAAATCACGAAGTTTACCCTTGTAGGATTCGGCGCCGGCCGCAATGAACGCACCGCCGAGTTCACCGGTTTTTTCGTGAATAACCGGATGATGTCCGCGCAGTTTAAGTACACGGGCGGTTTCCATACCGCCGATACCGCCGCCGATGATATGTACCGTCTTAGGAGAGCCCGTTTGGCGTATGTAATGCTTATTCCACTGCATAGTTTCCGCATTGACGGCGCAGCGGGCAAGGTGCAGACTGTCCGAAAGATCCTGATCATTCGGAACGCCTTTATAGTGACACATATTGAAGCAGCCGTTGTGACAGAGAATACAGGGACGGATATCATCTTCCCTGCCTTCTTTCAATTTAACGATCCACTGCTGGTCGGCAAGGAATGGACGGGCAAAACCGGCGCCGTCAAGCTGCCCTGCCGCGATTGACTCCGCCGCCGTGCGCGGATCCAACCGTCCGGCGCAAATTACGGGAATGTCTACAAACTTTTTAATATGCTCAACATCGGCAAGGTTGCAGTTTTCCGGCATATAAACCGGCGGATGCGCCCAGTACCAGGCATCGTAGGTGCCGTTGTCACAGTTCAGGCAGTCATATCCGGCATCCTGCAGGTATTTTGCGGCGCGTTCCGACTCCGCCATATCACGGCCTGCCTCAATATAGTCCTCCCCCGGCAGAGCGCCGCTGCGGAATCCCTTGGTCTTGGAAAGTACACTGTAGCGCAGAGAAACGGGGAAATCCTTACCGCAGGCCTTTTTGATTGCCTGCACAATCTCTACCGCAAAACGATAACGGTTTTCAAACGAACCGCCATATTTGTCCGTGCGTTTATTGACATATGGCAGCGTAAACTGGTCAAGAAGATACCCTTCGTGTACAGCATGCACCTCAAC
>CAVALG010000047.1:0-2747 GCA_963589585.1 Roseburia sp. AF12-17LB | reverse complement strand
CAGCAACCACATTTTTATCTTCTAAAATTTTTTCTTTTAAGCGTCTGTCAGCCTCTGCTGCTGCTTCATCATATGACATTATGTACTTGGATTTTTTAATTTCGTAAAAAACAGCTTTTTTAAAAGTAACGGGCAGGTATCCACTGTTTTTTTCGTAGCGATATTCGCTTAAAACCTTTTCGTGGTCATATTTTACTTTGCCTATAAATAACGGCACATCGGTTTTCATAATTTGCATAACAACGCGTGTTTCGCTTTTTCCCGCCTTATGAGCAACTGTTTTTTCAAATGGAACATAAACTTTAAAACAATGCTCAACCTCGGCGGTTACAACTCCGTCAGCCATTTTAAATTCCGCACTTGTATCTTTATATTCCGCAACCCCAGAAATAAGCACATCACCTTTGGCAACCGATTGTCCCACATTAACCGCCGCGGTTCCGTTTTTAACTCTAATTGATTTAATTATCCCATTTTGCGAGGCTTTAAGACTACAAGGTGTGTTTTCTTCTATTTCGGTTTTCTCCGTTTCGCTTATTTCAACCGTAACCTTCATTCCGTCAATATTAACAGCCGCCCACGCGATACCCTGGACTTTTAAAGGTAATTGTGATTTCAATTTACCTGTGTTAAGCGAAGATATCTCTACGCCTTCATATACCCCAAGGCCTGCAAGTGCGTTACTTATTGTTTCGGTTGGAATTGTCTTGTTTCCGCAAATTTCAATGTTCCACACCCTTGTGGGCAAAAAAAGCACAAGCACGGTAAACATAATCGCTCCTGCAATTATGCCGTATCGGCAATGATACTTTTTTGCAAAAAACGGAAGTCCGCACTTTTGCCTTATGCGTGCCCTTTGACCTTTTCTCCTAAAAGTGTGTATTTTTTTATAATCGCGCGCACTTACACAGGCGATAATTTCACTATCCGTTCTCCGAACATTCCATATATGCACACCGTTTACGAAAAATGAATTAAGTATGCTTTCAGGGTCGTCGCCGACGGCGGAAAATTTAACATATCCGCAAATAATCCGCCAAAGTTTACCGATAAACAATTTTAAAATTACCTCCTGTTTTTTCTTTTTTTACGGTGGTCTATGTTATATTCAACCGAAGTAATTAAACCGCTGATTTCCAAAGTGCCGTCACAAAGTGAATTTAAATCAAGTCCATTGCCGCAAAAGCATACCGAACCGCCTTCAACTGCCAGAGTTATAACAGTATCATAGTAGTTCAAAACTCCGCAGCATCCCTCAATCAGTGCGCTTTTATCCGATATTATTTCAACTTTAAAATATTTACCCACTGCGTTTTTTAGGTCATCTTCATAGGAAAATAAGCGTATTTTATCGGATCTGTTTTTTATTCCAAGCCTGATTTTTTTAGCCAATTTGCTATCATCCTTTCGGTAGTGTTACTATAAAATATGCCTAACCTCGGCTAATAATTCTACGGTTAATACAGTATAATTAAACGGTGATATTTATGACCTTGAAACTTATCGGGCAAAAATTCAAAATTATTCTAACTATTGTCGTATGCGTTCTTGCAAGTGCTGCAATATTTTATTCTCCCGAAACCGTTAAAAACGGCGTTACAAACGGGATTATCCTTTGTTTTAAAATTGTAATTCCATCGCTTTTCCCTTTTGCTGTTCTAAGTTTTTTTATTAATTCATCATTTTATGGAATTAAACCGAAATTCGCAGATAAACTGACGCATTTGATTTTCGGCTTATCTGCAATAGAAACCGAAATTTTTTTAATGTCAATGATATCGGGTTATCCTATGGGAGCACACCTTGTAAATCAATTGTATAAAGACGACTGCATACCTAAAAAACGCGCAGAAACACTCCTTGGTTTTTGTGTGAACGGCGGACCGTCATTTATTATAATAGCCGTTGGGTCGGGAATGTTCGGTTACCGCAAGGCAGGAATTATCCTGTTTATTTCTCATATTACGGCGGCGTTTGCAATTTGCCGCGTTTCTACGCTTTTTAACAAAGAAAGGTACATTAACGGTAGAACAAAAAATAAAATGCCGGCAATTTCCGACCGCTTCGTTGACTCGGTTGCAAATGCTGCAAATTCAATGTATTCAATCTGCGCTTGTGTTGTGCTGTTTTCAGCAGTCGATTCGGTTATTAAATCACTACCGTTAAGCTATAATATCAAGGCGTATGTTTCTTGTTTTTTTGAAGTAACAAGCGGGCTTTCCGATTTTAGATTTTCTATTCCCTTAACGGCGTTTTTTCTTGGTTTTTCAGGTCTTTCTGTGCATTTACAGGTGTTATCTGCCGCACGATCCTTTTCGCCCAACATCATACAGTTTGCTATAACAAGGCTGCTGCACGGCGCATTATCGTACTTTATATGTAAAATAATTCTTATAATAACGCCTGTAACAGCGGCAACACTGTCAAACTCCGTAAATTTTATATCTGGCAAAAGCGATATTTCTGTTCCTGCCGCAATCTCGCTTATATTGACGGTTTGCCTTGTGGGATTTTATCTTTCGTCCTTTAAAAGATCAGTTAAATGAATTCTACCAAACTATGATATTAAACGGCGGTACCCGATTAAAGGCACCGCCGTAATATTGCATATATTATTTTTTTGATTTTATTGAGAGTTTGAGCACGAATTTATCTAGCAGATACAATACAGACGGAAGTATTACCGTAATCATAACCACCGAACATATTGTACCGATACCTATCAGAAGTCCGACGGTTGAAATTGA
>CAVALG010000046.1:0-17393 GCA_963589585.1 Roseburia sp. AF12-17LB | reverse complement strand
ATATTCGGATATTGCGGTGTCAACATCACTTTTTATCACATTATCCGACAGTGTTCCCAGATCGCTTTTATGGCGGTTTATGACATATTCAAGCACGCTGTGTACAACAGTACCTTTAATCATAGGCGAAAGTTCGGCTTTTTGCGGTTTTTCGGCTTTAAGTCCGAATCTGCAAAAGAAAGAAAACGGGCAATGATAAAATGTATCAACCTTTGAAGCCGAAAATCGCAAGTTATTGCCGTACAGTTTTAAAGCTGAATCGGGCGAAATTGCAAATTTTTTACCCGATACGGCAGAGTCAAGCGCCTTAACTTTTTTTGAAAATTCAACATCGGTTTCAAACAGATTTTTAAGGCTGTCAACCACAACATTACTTTCTTTCCAATTTACAGCCGTTTTTTGAAAAGCAGGAAGTTTTGCCTGTATATCATCTTCGTTTATTGCGGCATAATACGATTCACGCAAAAGTATCGGATTATTGAATGCCGAAATAATCTTTGGAATTACTGCAGCAGGCTCCGCCGCCTCATGTTTGGCATTTAAATTCGAATATGAAATAAACAATTTTTCAGATGCGCAGGTGCTGACACAATAAAAACGGTAATTTTCATTTATATACGCGTCATCTGTTCGGTTATCGATGTCTGCCCCTGCGGCATTCAGCCGCACCCTGTCAGCTATGCTGAGTATACCGCCGCTTTTAACAAATTTCGGGAAGACGCCTTGATTTACACCTAAAAGAAAAACAACTTTAGGATAGCGTGGTCGTATACGGTCAGCCGCACCGAACTGAACCTGGTCTATAGTTTGCGGTATTTCACCGATTGTAAGCGAACCGATATATGTATCAAAAGCGTCCGAAACATCTTTTATATCAACCTTACAGTCGCTGAAACACAACGAAAGGCGGTCAAGCCCGTGTATCACCTCGTCCCAACTATCGGTTTCGGCTGTGACAAACGATATGCCCGATTCATCGTTTTTTAAACTGCTTATAAACTCTGCAAGGGCAGGTTTAGCGGTATTTTTCATTATGTAATAAACAGTTTTAATATACTCATCAATATTGCTTCTACCGACTTTATTTAATCGTAAGATATCCATTATTGCTGTTTTACGAAGCGAATTAAGATGCTGCAATTTTTTATTGATATCCCCGTTTTTAAGTTGTGTATTAAGCCCTGATGGGTTCATATCCCACTCGCGTTTCCAATCGTCGCCCTCAATTCCCCAAACATAACAGTAATTTTCAAGTTCAGCCACTTCTTCAACCGAAAGCCCCGCCAATGCGGTTTTTAACATTCTAAAAACATTTTCGGTTGAAAATGAAACCGCACATTTTAAAAGTGCTGATATATATATCGGCAAAACAAGTTCGTCAGCCGGCACACGCTCATCAATATAACAGGGTATATTATACCGCTTCATAGTTTCACCGATATTTCGGCTATAGCCCTCTTTATCGCCTGTAACAATAATGATATCCTTATATCTAATTCCGCCGTCCCTTACAAGACGCATAATTTGTTTGGCTGCAAACTCACATTCATCGGCAGGTGAATCGGCGCAGCAGAGAGTTATGTTTTCCGCTTTGCAGGAATCGGGCGCAACATTTTCACCCGAAGCAATCTTTTCAAAGATTTCCAAGTCCTCTTTTTTGTTACGGCGATTTTTGAGCAATACAGGGTCGGAAACCGTAACGCCAAACTCCGCAGCTATTGCCATAACGGAACAAACCGCTTTTTTAACACCCGAAAAATATGACGATTTATCGGTGTAAAAATCGGTATCGTTGCAGGTAAAATAAAAATTTGATTCTTTGGATTCTTTGATTATTGACTTAAGCAGTTTAAACTGAAGTCCCGAAAAACCGTCATACCCGTCAACAAAGAAAATTTTATCGGCAAAAAAGCCCTTGTTTTTAGATTTCTCGTATGCCGAAAGCAATAAATCGTCGCCGTCGGTAAAGGTATTCTTTACAATGGCGTTGTATGCCTCACCGATAACCGAAATATCATACAGCTTGTCCGAAAGTTTGGGATAACGGTTTATTTCGGGTTTTTTTATAAGTTCGTTCGGGTCAAGTGCCGCCTGCTTTAATTCCGTTACCGTAAAAAGCAGTTCGTCTATAAAACTGTCGGTTTCACAGGTTTTTGAATACAGTTTTAACTGTTCCTTAACCGATTTAACCGCGCGTTTCATAATAACTTTTCTTGTTGCGTCATCAATATTTATACCGCAAATTCCGCCAAACTCGCCCAAAATCTCGGTAGCAAGGCGGTTAAAGCCGAATATTTTAACTTTATTAACGGCAGATGAGCCACAAAGCAAAACAATAATTCGTTCCGCTTCAAAAGAAAATTGGTCCGGAACCAAGAGACAGATATTATCTGCGCCGTTTTTTATCAGTTCGCTTATTTTGCCGAACATAGAATAGGTTTTACCTGTTCCCGATCTTCCCACCGTGATATTTAGCATAAGTACATTCCCCTAATTTAAAATTCCTTGATTTTATTTTAAAGTAAAAGATTAGCCGCAAGCAGACCGATAACGCCCGGTACACCCAAAACTGCGGACGCAGACACGGTCCATAAATTTGCCGGTATGCTTATACCCGTGAAATATGACAGCAAATTTACAAGCACAAAAGCGCCTATGCCGCTGATTACGGATATAATTAAAAATTTAAAAAACTTACCCGATTTTACACAGGCGGAAATAAACATAGCGGCATATATAACCGCCGTAATGACAAGCAGCACAATAACGGTTTTCAAAAATATCACCTCTTAAAAAGTATATGAGGTTTGATGTCCGTAAAATGCCGCATAGCGGATAAAATTACATCGGCGGTTGTTGCAAGTTTTCAAACTGACCGAACAACCGCCGAAAATTTATGTATTTATTCCGATATTTCCTGCTTTTTAATTTTAAATATCATTTTTAAAATACCTCTTAATATTTTCGGGCTTTTTACCACAACAATTTGCATAATACATTCTCCCTTCATCAGCAATGTGCTGCAGAACAGCCGAGGCAGATTATGACAAGAGAAAGGATTACTATAAGGGTATTGGTTGAGCAAAAAGAAGTAACAAGCAATCCTATGCCGAAAGCAATAGCGATTGTACCGCGCCTGCGTTTTCTGTTATTTTTCACATTGTCACAACCTTTCCGACCATTAGCGGAGTTTATTATCGCTCCTACCAATATCATACGTAAAAATCGGAAAAGTGTGCTTTTAAAACATAAATTAAAAATCAGCGGTTATTCTTCTTGATTTCCCATTCTTTAATATCTTTTATTTCATTATACATTGAAACATAACTGTTGTGGCGTGACTGCGGTATTTTACCGTCCTTTACAGCGTCAAGCACCGCGCAGCCCTTTTCGGAAGTATGCGAGCAGGAAGTAAAACGGCAATTATCTATAAACGGTGCAAACTCTCTAAATGAGCGTGGTAATTCATCCTTCAAAATAGGCTCGTACCGCTCAATATCAAGCGAAGAAAAACCGGGAGTATCGGCAACATAGCCGCTGCCTGTACCGTAAAGTTCAATGTGCCTTGTTGTATGTTTGCCACGCCCGAGTTTGCGGCTGGTTTCGCCGGTTTTAAGCGCCAAATTCGGGAACACGGCATTTAAAATACTTGATTTACCAACACCCGAATTACCCGTGAACACACACAAACCGTCCTCTGTTAATTTTCGTATTTCCGTCGGGTCGTCGCCGCCTTTGCAGGAAAAGGCAAAAGCTTTAAAACCGCACTCAGTGTATATTTCTGCGTACCTCTCGGCGTCAGCGATATCCGATTTGTTAAAAATCAAGATAGACTCTATACCTTTAGTTTCCGCAATGACTGTTAAGCGATCAATAAGCAGTAAATTAGGTGACGGATCGGCAACGCTTTGCACAATAAACAGTTTGTCAACATTTGCAACCGGCGGCCGTATTAAAGAATTGCGGCGGTCAACAATTGAAGTGATTACTCCGCCGGAAGCATCGGCATTAAACTCTGCAATATCACCGCAAAGAGGCTGTTCTGTCTTGTGACGGAAATTTCCTCTGGCTTTACATTCGTACAAATCTCCGTCACACAGTACATAATAGAAACCCGAAATTGCTTTTGTAATTATTCCACGCATATTATTCGCCGGCAGATTGCATCGGGTAGCGGCCTGTAAAGGTTGTGGATGATGTTGATGTTTCAAAATTGACGCTTAATTTTTTATAAATTTCCGGACTTTCGCCTGTGTAGGCATTTGCTATCATAATAATCAACTCGCCTTTCGGTTTATCAGATGTAACAGTAAAGGTAAATGATTTACCGGCATAATCTTCAAGAGTGTTGGTATTTAAGCAGTCAACTCCGTCAAGTGTAGCCGAAATAGTCACAAGGTGCGCAAGGTCTTTAGGCAGGTCAAGCGTTACCTTATAACTTCTTTCCACCTTAGGCTCTTCACCCGAACTTACTTCAAGGTTTACGGATGAACCCACAGCAACTTCGCTTGTTGAAGTTGAACTCGGATTTTGTGAAATAACAGTGTTTTTCTCTTTATCACTTGAAGCCTTTGTAATATTGCCTACATTCAGTTTAGCGTCCGTTATCGCCTTTTTGGCTGATTCAAGATCCATTCCAACAACATTAGGCAGCGGAACATACTTAATTTTTTTGCCCGAACTTACATAAACTTTTACAGTTGAGCCTTTGGCAACCGATTTATTCGGCTCGGGATCTGTTGAAATAACAAACCCCTCTTCAACTTCTTCATCCTCTTTTTCTATGATTTTAACCTTCAGTTCCATAGATTCAAGCGAACTTACAGCCGCGGCTTTATCTTTGCCCACAACATCAGGCATATTTATCGGTTCGGGGCCTGCGCTTACCACAACCTTAATCTTTTGGTTAGGAGTTATCTTTCTGCCTTCGGCAGGATTTTGGCTTATAATAACGCCCGCTTTTTCGTTAGACTCTTTATAAGTAGGTACAATATTCAAGTCTTTATACTTATCAGCATTCTTAATATCCTCATAAACAAGCCCGACTAATTTGGGGCAGGAAATTTCATTATCACTGCCGTTAAACAATTTGGGGAGGAATATAATAGCAAGCACGATCAATGCAATAACAAACGCCGAAGCAACACCTGCTAATATCATAATAGCAGAGTTTTTGTTTTCAGCGGGTTTTTCTTCCGGTTCTTTCTTTTTGCCGATATCCACAAACCTTGTGGGTGCGTCATCAACATATACATCATAGTCAAAAAGCATATCGGGGTCACGCTTAAAATCTTCAAGGTCTTTAAGCATTTCCGCCGCCGAATGGTATCTTCTTTCGGGGTCTTTTTGCATAGCGTGCATTGTAATCTGTTCAAGTCCTTTAGGAATTGACGGATTGATTAAAGAAGGAAGTTTGGGTGTGCTTTGTAACTGCATTATGGCAACGGATACGGCGCTGTCAGCCTCAAACGGCAGTTGTCCAGTAAGCATTTCATAAAGAATTACTCCTACGGAGTAAATATCCGCTTTTTCATCGGTGGGTTCTCCCCTTGCCTGTTCGGGGCTGATATAATGAACCGAGCCTATGGCTTTATCGGTTATTGTCTGAGTTTCGGTTCTGGCAAAACGCGCAATACCAAAATCGGTTACTTTTATGGTACCATCCTTTAAAAGCATTATGTTTTGGGGTTTAACATCGCGGTGGATAATCCCTTTGTCATGTGCGTGCTGAAGTGCTTTAAGTATCTGTACAGTGAAATACACAGCATTTTTCCAAACAATGCTGCCATTCTGCTCAATATACTCTTTAAGCGTTATTCCATCAATATATTCCATAACAATGTACTGAATAAGGTCACCGAAACTTACATCGTAAACTTTTACAATATTAGGGTGCTGAAGTAACGATATGGCGCGCGATTCATTTTTAAATCTGCGAAGAAAATCCTCGTTAGTTAAGTATTCGTCCTTAAGTATTTTAACAGCCACAATGCGGTCTTCAACATTATCGTATGCCTTATACACCACGGCCATTCCGCCGATACCTATAATCTCCTTTAATTGATACCGCCCGTCCAGTCGTTTTCCAATGTAGTTGTCCATAAATAAACCTTCCTATCTGCAAATAATTAAATGATTTTCAGTTTTTTATTATTACTGCGGTTATGTTATCGCCTCCGCCGCCTTTTATCGCTTCATCAATAAGCGATTGCGGCATATCCTCGGTTTTTTGCAGCGATAAAATTTTTGCAATCTCGGCTTCGTCTGCATAATTAGTCAAACCGTCACTACAAAGAAGCAGAATGTCATTTTCATCAAGTGCCAAAACATCAAAATCCATATCAACATATTCGTCTACACCCACGGCGCGCGTAATGATATTTCTGTGCGGATGCTTCAACGCTTCTGACGGCGTCAACTGTCCGTTTTCAACCAAATTCTGAACTATTGAATGGTCGCGCGTAAGGCAGGTAAGTTTGTTACCGCTGTATAGGTACACCCTACTGTCGCCTATGTGGGCAATATATGCGGTATTGTTTAAAACAAGCGCAAGCGCAAGCGTTGTTCCCATTCCCCTTAGTTCGGGATTTTCAAGCGATGCGGCAAAAACTTCGTGATTTGCGTTAAAAACCGCTGTTTCAAACACTAAGCGGACAGACCTTTCGGAAAGATTGGGCCTTACCGCTTCATCAAGCGAACGCTTAACGGATTCGGCAGCAAGACGGCTTGCGGTTTCTCCGCCGTTTGCGCCGCCCATACCGTCACAAACTACGGCATAACCGCAATTATCCGAAAATATATTAAATAAAAAATTGTCTTGATTGCTGTTTCTGACCTTACCTTTATCGGTCTTGCCGATTATCGTTATCATTTTGAAGCACCTGCCTTTTATCTTTTTCTCTCCTTCTTAGCTGACCGCAGGAGGCGTTTATGTCCGACCCGAGCGTTCTTCTTACAGTGGTGTTAATGCCAAGATCGTTCATATACTCACAAAACGCGTTAACACGCTGTCGTTCGGGACTTCTGAAATTATTTTCCGCTACCGGATTTGCGGGAATTAAATTTAAATGGCACAACATACCCTTAAGCCGTGTGCTGAGTTCCAAAGCATTATCGCGGCTGTCATTAACGCCGTCAATAACCGCGTATTCAAAAGAAATACGCCTACCTGTTGTTTTTGTATATTCTTTGCAGGCTTTAAGAAGTTGTTCTACATTCCATTTTTTATTTACAGGCATTGTTTTGTTTCTTATAGTATCATTCGGAGCGTGTAAAGAAATTGAAAGGGTTATGGGCAAATGCTCCTGCATTAACTTATAAATCCCGGTAACGACACCGGAAGTTGAAAGAGAAATATGCCTTAGCCCTATATTCATACCGTTTTCGTCGGACACAAGGCGTAAAAATTTAACCGAATTATCATAATTGTCAAGCGGTTCGCCCATTCCCATCATAACAACATTTGAAACCCTTATGCCATTATCAGTTTCTGCCTTTCTTACCTGAGCCAACATTTCCGACGGTGTAAGCGACCTTTTAAGCCCTTCAAGACCGGAAGCGCAAAACTTGCATCCCATTCTGCAACCAACCTGTGTAGAAATGCAGACCGAATACCCATGCTTATACTTCATTAAGACGGATTCTACCATCTCGCCGTCATTCAACTCATAAAGATATTTAACGGTACCGTCCAAACGGGAGCATAGTTTTTTAAGTATTTTAACATCTGCAATATAACAGGTATCCTTTAATTTGAGTTTTAGATTTTTAGGAATATTGGTCATTAAATCAAAATCTGCCGTACCCTGTTGCAACCATTTAAACAACTGCAAAGCTCTGTAGCGAGGTTCCCCGAGCGTAACAAGAAAATCGGATATTTCATTTATATTCATTGACCGTATATCTATTTTTTTGTTTTCCGACATAGTTCAGTTTCTCCGATATTAATCCCGATAAGGGTGCTGCCCAAAGACTAGTTTAATACTCATAATATTATTTAACTTTTTCCGCAATTGCAATATAAAAACCATCCATATTATCTATATGAGGATAATATGTTTTTGAAGAAATAAATTTCAGCGATTTTTCGGTTTCGAGAAGTTTTTTAAAAACATCGTCATTTTCCGAATTAAGCACTGTGCAGGTGGAATATATCAGTCTGCCGCCTGCTTTAAGGTATTTAACCGCATTTTTAAGGATTTCCAACTGCAGTTTGGGCAGCCTTCTTATTTCATCAGCCGATTTATATTTAATTTCAGGTTTACGGCCTATAACGCCGAGTCCCGAACACGGGAGGTCGCACAGTACCCTGTCAAACAAAGCGAGCGTTGCATCAAATTTTCTTGCATCCGCAAGGTAAGGCTTGACAGATTCAAGGCCCAGACGACATTTTCCCTGTTCTATCAATTTTACCTTATGAGGATAAATATCGCAGGATACAACTTCGCCTTTATCTTCCATCAATTCCGCTATGGTAAAAGATTTTCCGCCGGGTGCCGCGCAAATATCCAAGATGCGCTCTCCTCGTTTTGCTTCTAGAGATGCAGCGCAGAGTGCCGATGAAGAATTTTGTATATGATAAAGCCCTTTTAAAAAGAGTAAATCATTCTCAATATTTTGCAGTCCCGTTACGGAAAGCACATTCGGTTGAGCAGTCGGTTTTGCAGTAACTCCGTTTGTTTTAAAAGATTCAATCAGATTTTCTTCGGTGGTTTTCAACTGATTGACACGCACGGTGAGTTCGGTATGGTTAAGCGTTGCCGCAAGGTAATCATTCGCACCTTTGATACCAAGTTGATTTATAAGTAAATTAACCGCATCAATGCCGCAGGAATAATAAATTGATAGTGATTCAGGAGTATCGGACAAAGTAGGTTTAAGATTTTCACCAAGTGACTGCGCCTTTCGCAAAACGGCATTTACGAACCCCGAAAGAAACGGTTTTTTTGACCTTTTAACAATTTTAACAGACTCATTTATTGCGGCACTGTCAGGTATTTTGTCCATATAAAACATTTGGTAGAGCGCAATTCTGATAGGTGTAAGCGCAGCAATGTCAATTTTGTTTATCGGTCTGTTTGCAGCCACGGCTATCATATAATCTATAGTTATTTTTCTTTCAACTACACCGCGCACTATTCGACTTGCAAAAGCTCTGTTAAGCGACGGCAGTCCCGAATTTTGAAGATGTTTGTCGATAACTATATTTGAGTAACCGCCCGAAAATATTTCGTTGATTGCGGCGCAGGCGACCGTTCTTGCGTTAGCCATTCAGCACCGTTCCTTTTACAATGCCGTAGCCGTTTAAAAGATTTTTTGCTGGCATTCTCGATTTACCCTCAAGTTGAACATCAATCAGTTCCACAGATGTGTTATTGCCGCAGGCGACAACCAAGCGTTTATCCGATACTGTAACAGTACCGGCGGGAGCCGCCGAACCGTCAACCTCTCTTGCGGAATAAATTTTTAATTTTTTACCGTCGGGCAGTACCGTAAAAGCAACAGGCCACGGGTAAAATCCGCGAACGCGGCAGCAAATTTGCTCGGCAGACATTGAAAAATCAAGTTTTGCCATTTCCTTTGTGATTATCGGCGCATATGTTGCGGCGGCATTATCCTGTTTTTGCGGCGTAACAGTTCCGTTATTGAGGGCAGTTAAAGTTTCTGAGCAAAGAGCCGCACCTTTGACTGCCAAACGGTCAAAAAGGGTTTCGGAAGTATCATCAGACAGAATATCTTCGGTGCTGCTTAACAGTATATCACCGGTATCCATACCCTCATCCATAAGCATTGTAGTTACGCCCGTAGTTTTTTCACCGCACACAATTGACCACTGTATAGGTGAAGCGCCGCGATATTTCGGTAAAAGCGAAGCGTGTACATTCATACAACCGTATTTGGGTATATTTAAAATATTCGGCGGCAAGATTTTACCGTAGGCAACCACAACGATAATATCGGGTGCAATATTTGCAATAATTTCTCGCGGCTCATCATTATTTTTTAATGTTTGCGGTTGATACACCGGTATTCCGTTTTCCAAAGCAACGGTTTTAACAGGCGGCGGCGTAATAATATGTTTACGCCCCACAGGCTTATCGGGCTGTGTAAACACTGCGGAAACAGTATGATTTTCCTCTATTAATTTTTTCAGTGTCAAAGCGGCAAAATCGGGCGTACCCATAAAAACAATTCTCAAGCGAATACTCCTTTACGCGTGGGTTTGCGGAACCTGTTCGGTCTCAGATTCAACAGGACCGATAAGATGATTTAAGAAAACAATACCGTTTAAATGGTCAATCTCATGACAAAAAGCGCGTGCTTTTAAGCCTTCTCCGCTTACTGTAAATGTTTCTCCGTTGCGGTTTTGCGCACGAACGGTGACCTTCATAGGCCTTTTTGTCACACCGTATTTCCCGGGAAAAGAAAGACAGCCCTCGTAATCCTCCTGCTCGCCTTCTTCCTCGGTTATAACGGGGTTAATAAGTTCAATAAGCCCGTCGCCCACATCAACAATACAAACACGGCGTAATATGCCGACCTGCGGTGCGGCAAGACCGCAACCATCAGCGCTTTTTAAAGTTTCCTGCATATCATCAAGCAACTGTTCCAGTTTAGCGTCAAAATTTAAAACGGAACGGGAAACCTTATATAAAATCGGGTCATCTCCGCCGACTATTGTTCTGAGTGCCATTTTAATTAACTCCTTAAGTTTATATTATCGTTTCCGGGTCTACATCAATAAACACGGAAATATCTTTTATTTTTGTGGATTTTGTAAAGTCGCAAAGCAATTGCGACATCATACCTTTCAACCTTTGCGAATTTTTACATTTTAAGATAAGTTTATATCTGTATTTTCGGCTTACACGCGGTATCGCAGCAACCGTTGGGCCTAAAACTACAACTTTTTGTTCGGTATATTCCGTGCTGATTTTTTGTTTAAGCATTGACAAAAAATCGCACGCAGCAGCATATGCATCTTCTCGCTTTTCAGATAAAAAGCCGACGACCATAATGGTACAAAACGGCGGATATATCATAAGTTTACGGGTTAATATTTCATTTTCATAAAACCCGATATAGTCCTGCTCTGCTGCCAATTTTATAACGCTGCTTTCAGGCGTGGAGGTTTGTATAACTGCATAGCCTTCCTCGGTCCCCCTTCCGGAACGCCCTACTACCTGCGTAAGCAACGAGAAAGTACGCTCGTAACTTCTGTAATCGTCGCTGTACATAGAAGCATCGGCATTTATGACGCCTACTAAAGTAACATTTGGAAAATCCAGTCCTTTAGCCACCATTTGCGTGCCTATCATAATATCATAATCGCCGTTTGCAAAGGCTTTAAGACCTTTTTCATAGGCATCTCTCGTCATAGTTGTATCGGCATCCATACGCAGAACGGAAGCACCGGGGAAAAGCATTGATAATTCTTCTTCCGCTTTTTGAGTACCCGCGCCCGAATATTTAACATAATTGCTGCCGCAATTCGGGCAGGCGGACAGCAAATCTTCAGAATATCCGCAATAATGGCACATAAGGCGATTGTTAGCGGAATGATATGTCATAGAAATACTGCAATTAGGGCAAGATGCTACATATCCGCACGATGGGCAGGAGATGTATGTATTATAACCGCGCCTGTTCAAAAGCAAAATCACTTGATGATGCGCCGCGAGCGCCTGCTCCGTCATATCATATAAAGTTTTACTTAGTATTCCCGTGTTCCCTTCAGCCTGTTCTTTTTTCATATCTACCGCAATTACTTCAGGGAGATGTGCATTGCCGTACCGATTTTGCAATGTACACAATGTATATCTTCCCGATTCGGCGGCGGCATAAGTTTCTATCGACGGAGTTGCGGAAGCAAGCAGCAGCAGAGCGTTATTCTTTGCAGCCCTGTAACGCGCAACATCGCGCGCGTGAAAACGCGGACTTTTCTCGGATTTATAGGTATGCTCCTGCTCCTCGTCCATAATAATAAGTCCTATATTTTCAAGCGGAGCAAAAGCGGCTGAGCGAGTTCCCAACACAAGGCGTGCTTTACCTGCCTTTACCCTTTTCCATTCGTCCATTCGTTTGCCTTGTGACATATTACTATGGAAAACGGCAATTCCGTTGCCGAATCTTGAACGAAAAATACCAAGCATTTGCGGCGTGAGCGATATTTCGGGTACCATAACTATAACATTTTTACCATCTTTTAAAACGGTATCGCACAGTTTTAAGAACACTTGCGTTTTACCGGAACCGGTTATACCGTACAACAACGCTGCCGAACCTTTATTTTCGCGGTATTTGGCAAGCAAGGTGTTATATGCCCCCGACTGTTCCTCGGTAAGGTTTTCGGTTTTGTGCGGTTGTGTTTTTTCATCGGGGCAATTATGCGAATCGGTCACTTCGCAATCATATTCGGTGGCTAATCCTTTTTTGCACAAGGCCCTTACTACAGCCTGTGTTACGCCCGAAAAATAGCACAGTTCTTTAACCGAACAGGTGCCTATATCGCTAAGAACTTTTAAAACATCCGACTGCTTTTTTGTAAGTTTAGGCGGCGGAGAATTATCGTCGGTTTCGTTTAACTTAACCATTCTGACAGTGGGGTCATTCATATTACGAACGGTATTATCGGTGCGCAGAATAATTGACTTACGACAAAGCGATGAAAAGACACGCTGTTCAGGCAAAAAGCCCAGAACTTCTGCTATTTTTTTAGTATCAAGCGGTTGCCCTTTCACATCATACAGCAGTTTCGCAAGACCTTGCTCAACTTCGGGCAACTTTGAAATATCTTCAAATGTTACTCCATCATTTATACGGTACTTTTCAACGATTTTACAGGCAATGCCGTAAGGTATCATTGTTCTGAAAGCGTCAAACCACAGACAAAAAGTATTGTCCTTAAGCCACCGTGCAAGTCCGAGAAGTTCGGCATTTAAAATCGGTTCTGCATCTTCAATGGAAATAATAGGCTTCAAGTTTTGAAACTCTGCGCTGTTTTTAAGCGCGATTATCACACCCTGTTTACGCCTGTTGCCCCTGCCGAACGGAACGGATACACGGCTTCCGGGCGCTGAATGTTCTATAAGTTCCGATGGAATTAAATAGTCATACAACTTATCAAGATAATATACGCCCACATCAACCGCTACCATGGCAACAACGCGTTCGTTCAACCGTTATATCCCCTTTCTGCCAAAAATCAAAACTACGCAGAATATCAGTCGTCTAATTTCTTAGCCATTTGATTAATTGCTATTGTAACAGGCTTCTCAACAATCATATCGCCGTTTTCGTTAGCAATATCTGCAATTTTTCTTGCCCTGTGCGCAACATTTAATACAAGTTCGTATCTGTTGTTGGTATTGTTTATGAGTTTTCCTATTGCCGGATTTAACATAATTTATACACCTCTTCTAAAAATTCAATATTTCTTTCTGTTTTTAATTTATCTGCATCTATGATTGTTTGCATATTATTAACAGCGTCCTCCAAACGGTCGTTAATAATAACATAATCATAGTTACAAGCATCTTTAATTTCGCGTATAGCCTCAGTCATACGCTTTTCAATAACCTCTGCTTTCTCTGTACCTCTGCCCGAAAGGCGTTCTTTAAGTACCGAAACCGAAGGCGGCATAATAAAGACCGTAACGGCACCCTTATATTTTTTACAGATGTTGTTTTTGCCGTTTACATCTACTTCCACAATTACATTCCTGCCGTCCTCAATGGCGGAGTTGACAGGCGCCGCCGGAGTACCATAAAAATTGCCGCAATACTCGTTATATTCAAGCAATTCATTGTTTAAAATCATTTTTTTAAACCGCTCAACCGTTGTAAAATTGTACTTATCGGTTTCTTCGGGCGAGCGCATTTGACGAGTTACCGTAGATATTGAAAAGAAAATATCCGGATTAACGCTTAAAAGCCGTTTAAGCACCGTATCTTTACCTGAACCCGAAGGACCGGAAACAATAAATAGTCTGCCTTTCATAATTATCCCCTTTATTCATCTTCACCGTTTATCTTTTCGGCGATTTTTTCTGCCGGCAGATATGTAAGCACAATATGGTCACTGTCGGTTATCAATACAGACTTTGTCTTCCTTCCGTGCGACGCGTCAATAAGGTTGCCTTTCTCTTTTGCTTCCTGTACCATACGCTTAACGGGTGCCGATTCGGGTGATACAACCGCAACTACCCTCTCGGCTGAAATCATATTACCGAAGCCTATATTAACAAGTTTCATACTCTGCCCTGCCTATTCGATATTTTGTATCTGTTCGCGTATTTTTTCTATCTCTGATTTTAAATTAACAACGGTATAGGCTATATCGGTATTTTGAGATTTTGAGCCGATTGTATTGGTTTCACGGTTCATTTCTTGAACAATAAAATCAAGTTTTCTGCCTATCGGTTGATCACTCTCAAGCATTTTTTCAAATTGTGATATATGACTTTTTAACCTTACGGTTTCTTCGTCTACCGCAATTTTATCCGCAAAAATGGCGGTTTCCGTAATCAGTCGCTGCTCATCATATGTTGCCGTATCAAGCAACTCGGTCATTTTTTGCTTAAGCCTTTCGCGATATGCCGCAACGGTTTCGGGTGATTTTTGTTCAACAAAGGCAACCATTTCTTTCATACTTCCAAGCCGCGATTTAACATCGCTGTAAAGTTTTTCACCCTCGGTTTCCCTCATCTTTAAAAAGGTATCCAAAGCCGCGCCTGCAGACTCTTTTACAAGTTGTTTTATAACCTCGGCATTAGGCGTTTCTTCGTTAATTACAAACGAATCGGATTGTTCGGCAATATCCGAAAGGGTTATATCATTTTTAACGCCGTATGTATCGGCAATTTCATTCAAAGCGTCAATATACGCTTTAACAAACGAATGGCGAACAGAAATATCTATCTTTTCGCTGTCCCCCAAAGAAATGTTTACAAACGCGTCAACCTTACCTCTTGCAACCTTTTCGGACACAACGGATTTAAGCATATCGTCAACATACAAATATCCGCGCGGAATTTTAGCGTTGAGTTCAAAAAAACGGTGATTAACCGATTTAAGTTCAACCGATACCGATATATTACCGTCGGTTGATTCGCCTTTGCCGTAACCTGTCATACTTCTGATCATAAATTTGTCAACTCCACAAGTAACACTTACCCATTTAAAACTATAATTAATGATATTATACTACATCTATTTCGTTTTTGCAAGTTTATAACAAAATTGATACATATTTTATAGTAGGTTTTAAATAATATGAAGAAATTTGCGGAGAAAGTGAATTATTTTACGCCTAACACTTGACAATTTATGAGTTTTTTCATAATATTTATATTGCATATTTGCATCTGTGTTGAAAAAGCAATATGATAGCTTACGACTGTAACGCGGAACTTTGCGCGTTATATAAAACCTTTGCGGGGTCTTAAAGCATAAATATTGCGGGTATCGCGCAGGGCTGTATAGCTTTCGCGGCACTTGAGTGTCCGCAAAGGGGGATGCTGACATGCATAACAATAAAATAATTGACCTTAAAAACATTACCGTTTCGTTTGACGATGAGGTTGTTCTGGATAATTTCAGCCTCTATATTTCCGACAAAGAGTTCATTACTCTGCTCGGTCCGTCGGGTTGCGGTAAGACAACCACTTTACGGCTTATTGCCGGGTTCCTGGACCCGGACAGCGGCGAAGTTATTTTTGAGGGCAAAAAAATCAATGGTGTTCCGGCATATAAGCGTCAGGTAAACACCATTTTTCAGCGTTATGCCCTTTTCCCGCACCTTAATGTTTATGAAAACATTGCTTTCGGTTTAAGGGTAAAAAAAGTGCCGGAAAAGGAAATTAAGCAACGCGTTGAAGAAATGCTTAACCTTGTAAATCTGGCAGGATACGAAAAGCGCAGCATCGACAAATTGTCGGGCGGTCAACAGCAGCGTGTAGCTATTGCGCGCGCCGTAATAAACAGACCGAAAGTACTTTTACTTGACGAGCCTTTGGCTGCACTTGATCTTAAACTGCGCAAAGATATGCAGATTGAACTTAAAAAGATTCAGCAAAGTCTGGGTATTACATTTATATTTGTTACGCACGACCAGGAAGAAGCACTTGCAATGAGCGACACGGTTGTTGTAATGAACGAGGGTAAAATCCAACAAATCGGTTCGCCCATCGATATATATAATGAACCTAAAAATGCCTTTGTTGCCGATTTTATAGGCGAAAGCAATATACTTGACGGAATTATGAAAAAGGACCTTCTTGTTAAATTTTCCGGCAAAGATTTCGTTTGTATTGATAAAGGCTTTGAATTAAACGAGGAAGTTGATGTAGTTATCCGTCCCGAAGATGTTGACATAGTTAAGCCCAATGACGGTATGCTTACAGGAACCGTTACCGAAGTAACATTCAAAGGCGTTCATTTTGAAATAATTGTTGATATTAACGGATTTAAATGGATGATTCAGACGACTGATGAACACCATGTAGGCGATAATGTAGGGCTGAGCATTGACCCCGACGCCATACACATTATGAAAAAATCAGAATACTCGGGTATGTTCGGTGATTACTCAACTTACAGTGAAGAGATGGAGGAAATGAACGAGGCTCCGGAGGAGGAAGAGGAATGAAACCGTCTTTCGGAAGAAAACTCATAAACGCTCCGTATATCGTTTGGTCCGCAATATTTATTGTTGTGCCACTGTTTATTGTGCTTTATTACTCATTTTCGGACGGTAACGGCGGATTTACATTACAGAATTTATATGCACTTAAAGACTATAAAGGCGTATTTTTAACCTCAATTGTATACGCTGCTGTTGCTTCGGTTATATGTCTTTTGTTGGCATATCCTTTTTCCTATTTGCTTACAAAATCATCAATCCGCTCTCAAAAAATGATGATTTTGCTTGTAATGATGCCTATGTGGATGAATCTGCTTATAAAAACCTATTCCTGGACGGTAATTCTTGATAACAGCGGTGTGCTTAACAAGCTGCTTTCATTTATAGGTATCGGCAAGGTCCAATTTATGGGCACGCCCTTTGCGGTTATACTCGGTATGGTGTATGATTTTATACCATATATGATATTGCCGATATACACAACTATGTCCAAAATTGATAAATCGCTGTATGAAGCAAGCGAGGATCTCGGAGCAAATTCACTCACAACGCTTAAAAGAATTGTTATGCCGCTAAGTATGCCTGGGGTAATTTCGGGTATAACTATGGTATTTGTTCCGTCCGTAAGTACTTTTTATATATCGCAAAAACTCGGTAACGGAATGATCCTGCTGGCAGGCGATGTTATAGAAAATCAATTTAAAATACCTAACTATCCGCTCGGTGCGGCAATGTCGCTTGTTCTTATGGTA
>CAVALG010000045.1:0-2052 GCA_963589585.1 Roseburia sp. AF12-17LB | reverse complement strand
ATACCATATAAAGCCTTATCGGCTTTAATATCTTCATTCACCAATTCCATTAAATCATAACCGGCGTCTTTCAGTGCAAAAGCCACCACATCGGTGCAAACTCCGTATTCATCATCAGGATAACCTGTGTTATAGTATTTACTTTTATATTTAGGCTTTGTTTTTATGTAATCCCTTGCATTATTTAATATATCTGTTTGGTCATCCACACCGTCATTGTCCTTGTCAATGGCGCTTTTGTAAGTTGCTATATTAAAATCCGCGTTTGTATATTTTTTGTGAGGAATGTAATTAAAATAATACAACGCATATAAAACTATAGCCGCTAATATCAAAACAACAATAGGCACAATTATTTTCTTTTTCATATATCCCCCGTTAAAAACATTTCTCTTAAAAACGATTGATTTCAAACTTTTTTGCAAAACAAACCTGCCGTGCTTGGTTCTGATTTTTCAACCTTAACAAGTTCCCCAATCAAGCATAACACTTGAATTTGCTATGATTTTAATACCTTTAATTCCGTCACTTAAAACTTTCTTACGGTCGGTGTTATAAAAAAACATATATCTGATAATACCTCTATCATCGTCAAAGCCTATACAGCAGTAATTATCCTTATAGAGGCTGTCATCAAGAATGACCGAAGTTATTAAAAACGAAGCGTAATAATTTTTGCTATTGTTTTCATCAGGGCGGTTAGTGCTATTCGATATATTTTCCTTTTGAGAAAAATAGGTTTCAGGCTCATATTCAACATCTAATACAAACACTGTATGTGACGCACTTTTTAAAGTAAACCTTGCGTCATTATCCCTGTATTTGAATGAAATGTTATTGCCGGAATCGGGTTTTACAAAGTTTTTAAAAAAGCTGTGGGCTTCCTTTCCGCCGTTATATTCAATGTAATTACCGTTCAAATACTCCTCGATCGAATCAGTTTTTTTAAAATTGGAATACCGACAATTCAAATACACAAACGGAGATACAAACGCTGCTATAACGATTAGAATCGCCGCCACAGTCAAACACAAAACCGTTCTTTTAGACCTTTTGATTTTTGCAACACTTGAATACATAATAAGCCCTCCGTTCGGCAGATTACTATATTAGTGATTAAATTTAATTCACACTAAAATGTTATATTTCCTGACTGTTTCATCATTCGGGCTGCGCGGTTCTTGCCTTATATTTTATCGCCTCGTCATCACTGAAAACTATGCTCTCGCAGGCAACTATTAAACGGTCGCCGGAAGTGAAAGTAATTACACTTTCAAAATATTTTTTTGGGTTGTCCAATCTGCAGGGCGAATCTTTTTGTACTCTTTTAAGCAATTCCGGCACAATTGTATTATCGTCACTATCTACATATTCAAAATCAAAAATATGAAGAGAACGCCCCCAAAAATCGCAAGAAGACATTTTGAAGCCAACGATGTTTAAAAAATCAATGTAATACTTATTTTCCTCAACCAATTCATCCGCAACGGTAAGGTGCAATTTATATTTAATACGGTCAAAATGAAGGCCTTCAAGAATATCATCATGAATATAGATTTCGCCCGAATTTAAAATTTTTGCATTTGCCGCGTTTATTACCATATAATCAACCTCCAAAATAAGTTGAATTCCATGGTTCAGGAACAGGTGTGCCGGTAAAATAATGATTTCTATGGTTGCTGTTATTAATAAACATTAATTATTTATCGGTTTTATCAAGTTCAAAAATGTAGGGTATTAGATTCCTAACAAGTAAATCATCGGTTTTGGATAAACTTTTATTTTCTACAAATTCTATAGACTCAACAGTGTGGATATTTGTTAGTTTTTCATCTGAAAATCTCGTATATCTAACAATATAGACTCCTTCAACTACAATATGAACTGTTGTTTCAACCGAAGATATAGGCATTGGAATTGTATTTGTATCAAAACTTTCTACTTCATTAGCAGTCATACCTATAACTACATGCTTTTCAAAATCGCTTTTATGCATAAATTGCTGTGTAATTATAATGCGCCTTGCATTATTTTCCGTATTAAAAAACACAA
>CAVALG010000044.1:0-6844 GCA_963589585.1 Roseburia sp. AF12-17LB | reverse complement strand
GTTGGAAAGCGTGAAATTACCGAATAAACTTACATATCTGGCTGACGGCTTGTTCAGCGGATGCGATTGGCTTTCCGATATTACTATACCGGACGGTGTGACAAATATAGGAAGCAGTGCTTTTTACGAATGCATTTGTCTAAATGATATCAACATCCCGAATAATGTAACAAGCATAGGCAGTGAGGCATTTTTAGGCTGCAGTTCCTTAGCCGCCGTACGAATACCCGACAGTGTTACATTTATGGGAAACCATGTTTTCTGCGGCTGCGAAAGACTTAAATCCGTTACATTAGGCAGCGGCTTGACCCAAATACCCGAATTTTCATTTTGCGGATGTGCAATTACGTCGTTGCGTATTCCCGATAAGATTGCACTTATAGGCAACGGTGCATTTAGTTATTGCGAAAATCTTACCGAAGTAATATTTACAAATCCGCAAATTTCAATCGGCGACAGCGCATTCTCAAACTGCCCCATTAAAGAACTGAATTTACCTAACGGCATTAAAAACGCAGGCAGTGACTATGCTTTTTCGGGTACGGATATAACCGAACTTGTCCTGCCGGACAGTGTAACAAGCATTGCCTACGGCAACTTTGCCGACTGTACAAAACTTGCGGAAATTGATGTTCCGTCAACCGTAATGCGTGTGGGCGGTTACGCATTTGATAACACCGCCTGGGCGAATTCGCACAGTGACGGTCCGATGTATATTAAACATATTTTCATCGGTTACCACGGAGATATGCCGCAAAACACAAAAATCGCAATAAAGGACGGCACGACCGTAATAGCCGATTATGCCCTGGAAGAACAAACCGCGCTCGGTGCCGTTACCCTGCCGAAAGGTTTAAGGGTAATCGGAAGTTTTGCATTCTATAACTGCTCTGCAATCAAAGAAATATATATTCCGGCTTCGGTAACGGACATTGACCCGTCGGCATTTATAAAATGTTCTTCGCTGACCGCGATAAATGTCGCGCCCGACAACCCGAATTACAAAAGTATAGACGGTGTGCTTTACAGCAAGGACGGAACAAAACTTATCTGGTGCCCCAAACGCACGGCACAAAGATACGAAGTGCCCGACAGCGTAACCGAAATTTCCGCCTGCGCATTTATCGAAAGCGATGTTTCCGCGGTTAAGATCACCAACCCGAACACGCAGCTGCGGGATTATTCGATCGGCTACATCTACAGCGACTATTACAGTTACGAATACTGGTCTTCGGAATTCGACATTCGCCTTAATTATAAACCGACGGAAATCATTTGCCCGAAAGACTCTGCGGCATACAATTACGCCAAGGCAAACAATTTGCTTGTAACCGTCCCCGAAAATATAGATATTGTTTCGGGCAATGAGGAGGTTTCAATTTCCGCCACAACCGACGTAGTGCCCGGTAATGTGTCCGCCAAGGTCATTAAAAAATCAACAGCGGATATAAACACTTCCGCCGTTAATGCCGACAGATACAACATTGAAAACGCCGCCGTGTATGACATAACGCTTGAAAAGAACGGCGTCCGTATCCAGCCGAACGGCAAAATCCGGGTTTCGATCGACGCCCCCAAAAATTTGGACGGCTCAAAATTCACTGTCCTCCGCGGCGAAAGCGACGGCACATTCACCGATATGAAGGCAACTTTTAAAGACGGAAAATTGACCTTTATGACCGACCACTTCGGCACCTATGTTGTTGTGGAAAACAAAATAAAATTCGGTGATGTAAACAACGACGGCAAAATTGATATAAAGGACGCAATACTCATACTTAGGTATGACGCAGGAATAGACACCCTGACGGATTTGCAAGAAACAGCCGCAGATGTAAACAGCGACAAGCACATTAATACAAATGATGTTATTGCTATCTTAAGGTATGATGCACAGTTGATAACCGATTTTCAATAAAACATTTAATATGTCATATCGGATTAATGGGTATTTTAATATGACTATGCGGAAAATCCGCCGTCTAAACAACTTATTTTAACAGCAGGTGTTAGTATGGAAAACAATTTTTTTAAAATAAACATTTCGCCCGAAAACGGGGCAATATCCTCTATAGTTTTAAAAAATGACGGGCAGGAAATGAATTGGTGCAGCGGCATTTCAGGCTGGGGCGAGATTCGTTTTTTTGATGAATTACCCTATGCGGACGAAAACGGCGTGCAAAAGGTTGTGGGCGAAAAGGTGCTGCCTTTTGTTTCTTTTTCGGAAGAAAGCGGTATCTACCGCTCTGTTTATGAAGATTGGAATGTGCGCGTAACCGTAGAGCGCAAATTTGACAGCGATGGATTTTTAAACGAAAAATACACGGTTAAAAATGTCCGTGATGCCGACCTGTTTCTTGAGCAGGGCGATTTGAGCGTTGCCGCACCTTTTAACGATATATACACATACGCAGACGACTGTGTGGTTCACCGCTGCAACACTCATATTTGGTGTGCAGGAAACACAAGTTACATAAGCGCGGTTAAAATGGGTGTATCAGAGCATAATTTAGGTCTGATTTTAACCGACGGGGCGTTTGCGAGCTACAGCTTGTCCGATGCAAATAAATTCAGCCGGCGCGGCGTGTTTTTGCTTGACTGCGAACACATCGAACTGCTGCCGGATGAAGAATATGTTTGGAACCTGAAGCTGTTCCCATTTAAAACAGCCGAAGAGTTTGAGCGCATTATCAAAAAGTATCACAACACAGTAATGATTAAAGCCGAAAAGCACACCGTTTTTACCGGCGAAAAACTGCGCTGTAAAATTGAAATCGGGTTCAAGCCCGAAAAAATATCTGCTTTTCTCGGCGAAACCAAGGTTGCCGTAACCGAAAAAGACGGTGAATATTATATTGAGGAAACGCCGCGGTGTTTAGGCGATGTAAGACTGACGGTTTATGCCGACGGCGTACATACATTTGCCGAATTTTACATAAGTGAACAGCCCGAAACCGTAATTAAAAAAAGACTGCATTTTATTGCCGAAAAACAACAGTACAAGCGGCGTGACAGTGCGCTTTACGGTGCGTTTTTACCCTATGATAACAAGAATAAATACTTAATTTTCAGTTCGTTGACGCGTGACCACAACGCCTGCCGTGAACGGGTCGGAATGGCGCTTTTGATGTGCCGCTACCTACAAAATCACAAGGACGCCGCATTGCGCGCTTCGCTTGATGATTATGTTGCGTTTGCATTAAGAGAGTTTTTTGACGCCGAAACGGGCGAAGTTTTTGACGGTATAGGCAAGAACAAAAAATTTACGCGACTGTACAATATCCCCTGGATGGTTTCGTTTTTTACCGAAATGTACAATCTGACCAATAACACCGAATACCTTGAATACAGCGTACGGGGTTTGGATTTTTACTACACCAACGGCGGATATAAATTCTATCCGAACGCCTTTTCTATGCTTTTAACCTATAACGCACTTAAAAAAGCGGGAATGAACGACGCCTGCGAAAGAGTTAAAATTCACTTTAAAAAACACGCCGACAATATTGCAAAAAACGGTTTGAGTTACCCGCGCCACGAGGTAAACTATGAACAAACAATAGTAACCCCTGCCGTAACGATTTTATCTGAATTTGCACAAATATCGGGCGATGATTTTTATTTAAGGGAATCCGAAAAACACATAAATTTACTTAAACGGTTTAACGGCAATCAGCCGAGCTGCCATATGAACGAAACGCCGATAAGATATTGGGACGATTTTTGGTTCGGCTCAGCCCGAATGCAGGGCGATACATTCCCCCATTATTGGAGTTGCCTTACCGCAAGAGCTTACTGCGATTACTGCAGCGCAGGGGGCGATAAAAAATATCTTGCCGCCGCAGACGAATGTATAAGAAACTGTTTCTGCCTTTTTAACGAAAAGGGCGAGGGTTCCTGCGCTTATGTTTACCCATATAAGGTAAACGGCAGTAAGGGCGCGTTTTATGACGATTGGGCTAACGACCAGGATTTTGCGCTTTACTTCTATATGACCATGTACGATATTTGATTTTTGGGTTTATATTTATAAAACAATCCGAGCGAAATTTTAATGTTTCACTCGGATTGTTTGTTGTAAATAAAAACTGTGTGCCGAAATAATTTATAATTATATTATTTTTCGTCAACACGATAGAAAGTTATTTTCTGCCCAACTTCAAAAAATGTTGTCTTTTCAACTGTTGCTACAAATTTTCTTCTGTTTATAAATGAACAGTTCCAATGTTCATATCTGTCATATCCATGAATAACATCATCGGAAATCACCGACTCGTCATATAGTTCTAAACCACAACCCATATCAAAAGAAAGATAAAAGCACTTGTTTTCACCCGTGTCAAAAGAAATGTTACAAAATGAATCATGATCATAATCGCTCTTTATCACAAGTTCTATTTTCTTATCGGATGACAACCATTTAGAGCCCAATTGATTATCAGGGCGCTTCTACTCAATAAATATATTTTTGCAGCCTGTAAGAACCAATATCATAGGTACAATTACCGCTAATAATTTTAAATATTTTTTCATTATGCACCTCATAGAACACGATCTTTACTGTTCCAAGGCAGCATACTGTATACTTTATCAATAGAAGTTGTCATTTAAAACCACCGTTGTATTTAACCAAAAATCCAAGTGCTTATTCAACTACCTATATATTACACAATTCAGACATATTTTTCAAGCATTTTTCCTATAAGTACCTTTAAAGTGCCTAATCGGGGGAATTATTGATTTAAGCGATGATATATTTGTTTCCCTCTTGACACGGAAGGTAGCTTGGTGTATAAAATTATATATCCCAAATTGAAAGGTTCAGCGCACACATATGGAAAAAAACCTGACAAACGGCAGCGTATTTAAAAATTTAATATTCTTTTCACTGCCATACCTGCTTTCTTACTTTCTGCAAACCCTTTACGGTATGGCAGATTTATTCATCATAGGTCAATTTGAAGGCGTGGCAAGCACCACCGCCGTATCAATCGGGTCGCAGATTATGCATATGCTTACGGTTATGATAGTAGGCCTTGCTATGGGCACTACAGTAAGCGTAGGACAGGCTGTAGGAGCCGGCGATCGCAAACGCGCGGCAAAAAGCATAGGCAATACCGCCTCACTTTTTATGATGGTATCATTAGGGCTTACGGCTGTAACTTTATTGTTTGCCCGCCCTATAGTTTCGGTTATGTCAACACCGAGCGAGGCGGTTGACAGCACAATTAAATATCTTACTGTTTGTTTTATCGGCATACCGTTTATAACGGCGTACAATATAATCAGTTCGATTTTCCGCGGACTTGGGGACAGCAAAAGCCCAATGTACTTTATAGCCGTTGCCTGCGCCGCAAATATTGCACTCGATTACCTGTTTATGGGCGCGATGGGACTTGGCTCCGTGGGCGCCGCTTTGGGAACTACCTTATCGCAGGGGATAAGCGTTGCGATTTCACTTTTTGTTATAATAAAAAGAAAACTGATTACCGTTAAAAAGAGCGATTTTAAGCCGTCGGTACAGGTTATGAAAAAACTTTTGTCAATCGGGCTGCCGATTGCGTTACAGGACGGGCTTATACAAATTGCGTTTATAGTTATAACCGTAATAGCCAACCGCCGCGGACTTAATGACGCTGCCGCGGTAGGGATAGTTGAAAAAGTTATAGGATTTTTGTTTCTTGTGCCTTCCTCTATGCTTTCGGCTGTTTCAGCGCTCGGTGCGCAAAACATCGGGGCAGGAAAGCCCAAACGCGCCGTTTCAACGCTGCGGTACGCCATCTTGATTTGCGTATGTTTCGGGCTTGTTGTTGCCGTTTCGGTACAGTTTACCGCGGAAAACATTGTTTTGTTTTTTACGGATAAAAACACGGCAGGCGGCGCCGAGGTTGTACGGTTAGGCGGTCAATACCTGCGCGGCTATATTTGGGATTGTGTTTTTGCAGGTATACATTTCGGTTTCAGCGGATATTTCTGCGCCTGCGGCAAATCGGGTATTTCGTTTTTACACAACATACTTGCAATCGTGCTGGCGCGTATCCCGGGGGCATACATAACCTCAAAACTTTTCCCCTATACCCTGTTCCCTATGGGTTTAGCTACAACGGCAGGTTCGTTTGTATCGGTTATAATTTGCGTTACCGCATTTACTGTAATAAACCGCAAAAACAAAGCAATTCGGCTGTCCGACGCATAATTTAATATACAAAAATCGCACCGACGGGCAACTGTCTTTCGGTGCGATTTTAAATTTAATTTAAATTTTGGTTTTACACCATTTCCGCCGAGAAATGCTTATTTATCTCGTCGGCGGTTGCCTGTGCTTCACTTCGGGTCTCCCCTACTGCCGATATATAAAGTTTTATTTTCGGCTCGGTCCCCGACGGGCGGATTATTACGCCGCTGCCGTTATCCAACTTATAGGCTATTACATTAGATTTGGGAAGTTTGATTTCGATTATCTCACCGTTTACGGTGTTGCGGTCTTCCGACGCTTCATAATCAAGAACATTTGTTACCTTCGCGCCTGCAACCTCGGACGGAGCGTCTGCGCGGAATTTATCCATAAGTTCCGACATATGAATCATACCCTGCTGACCCTCAAACACAAAACTTTTTTGAACATTAAGGTATACGCCGAATTCCTTTTCAAGTTCCGCATATTTTTCAAGCAGGTTAATTCCTTTCGATTTATAGTAGCAAGCCATTTCGCAAATAAGCATTGAGCCTATAACAGCGTCCTTATCGCGTACAAACGAACCCGAAAGATAACCGTAACTTTCCTCAAAGCCCATAATAAAGCGGTCTTCCTCGCCCTTTTCTTCAAGCAATTTAACCTGTCCGC
>CAVALG010000043.1:0-5109 GCA_963589585.1 Roseburia sp. AF12-17LB | reverse complement strand
GCGTATAAACAGTGAGTTTGCACAGTCAGAATTTAAGGTGATAGGGTGCGAAATATCCATTAGAAACGGTGGGGATATACCTGCGTTTACTATGCCCGTGAGTGAAGATAAACAAATCACCCTTACAGGCAGTGTGGATAGAGCAGATGCCTATAATGACGGCAAGCATATGTATATAAGAATTGTTGATTATAAAACGGGCAAAAAAGTTTTTAAATTAAGCGATACCTTGGCAGGACTTAATTTACAAATGCTTATTTACCTCTGCGCAATTATCAGGCATTACGGTGAAAACACCGAGCCTGCAGGGATACTCTATCTTAATGCATATAAAAAAATCGGAAATGATGATGACAGCGGAGTTTCGTTTAAAGCAAACGGATTGCTTACCGATAATATTGAAATTCTAAAAAAAATGACAGATGATTTCTCAAAAAGGTATATTCCAGTTGATGTTACAAAAACAGGAGCATTTAATAAAAGAGTGTCAAAAGTTATACCCGACGGTGCGTTTAACCTCATTTTTAAAAATGTTGAACGGCATTTAAAAAATATGGGACAGTCGCTGTTTTCGGGCGATATAGGTGCCGACCCGCTTGGCGATGACAGTTGTGAGTATTGCGATTACAGCGCACTTTGTCTGCGCTCGTCGGGCTTGCCTGCGCGCCCGTTGGAATCATACAGCGATGAAGAAACAATTGAAATTTTAAAACAAAAGGAGGAAGAAAGCGATGCCGTTTAAAGCAACAGCGGAACAGCAAAACGCCATTGACGCTGAGGGTTGTGTCCTTGTATCAGCTGCCGCAGGTTCCGGAAAAACAGCGGTTTTAGTTGAGCGTGTAATCAGACTGCTAACAAAAGAAAATCCAATAACGGCCGATAGGCTTGTTATTGTAACATTTACCGTAACTGCCGCCGCAGAGATGCGTTCGCGTATACAAAAACGCTTGGACGCAGAGTGCAATGAACACCCGACCGATTTAAATCTTAAAAAACAGCGCGCATTGCTTGAATCCGCCAAGATTTGTACAATTGACTCTTTTTGTATTGATTTACTTCGTGAACATTTCGGAGCGGCAGGTGTTTCGCCGTCCTTTAAAATACTTGATTCCGCCGTTCAAGACGATTTAATGCACAAAGTATCTACAGAACTTGTATGCGAAAAACTTTCAGACAAAAATGAAGAGTTTAATAAGTTTCTGGATATTATCGGCCACGATACATCAGTTGCCGAAATAACAGGTTACATACATACAATTTACAATAAATCAATGAGTATGGCTGACCCGTTAGGTTGGCTCGAACTTGCAAAGAAAAAATACTTAGTTCCGATAGAGCAAACCTTGTGGTATTTTACCGTTTTTGATAAACTTACAGACGCTGTTACAGTGGCTATACCCGTAATTTCGGGGTTATCGGAAATTATCGGTTCAAGCCCTGAACTTTCGGATAAATTCGGCAAAGATATATCTGCTCTTAAAAGTTTAACAGTCTCGTTTTCAAAAAAGATAAATGAGCGTGATTTTGACGGTACGCGTGCTGAATTTTCCGCGTTTACCGATTTTATTAACGGGGCGTTTAAAAAGCCGCCTGCGGATATTAAAGAAACTGTTGCAGAACTCAAAACAGAATACAAAAAAATCAAATCACTGCAGGACGAATTCCGTTATACCCTTGCGGATTATAAGCGATTTAATGAATCAGGAGCGTATGCTGTAAAAGTTTTGTGTGAACTTGTAAAAGAATTTTCAGTAAGATTTGAAGCCGAAATGCTGCACCGTGACGCACTTAATTTTTCTTTGGCTGAACATAAGGCATACGAACTTATGTGCCGTACCGAAAACGGAGAAAAAATATATACCGATTTGCAAAAAGAAATTACCTCAATGTATGATGAAGTTTTGGTTGACGAATATCAGGATGTAAATGACCTGCAGGATTCGCTTTTTAATGTTATTTCTGATTTCGGTAAAAGATTATTTGTCGTGGGTGATGTAAAACAGAGTATTTACGGTTTCAGAAACGCTGCGCCTGAAAATTTTATTGCCAAAAAGAATTTGTTTCCCGATTATACGGAAGGTGCAAAAAAATCTAAAATCTTGCTTAACGCAAACTTCCGCAGCAGAAAGGGAATATGCGATTTTACAAACTTTATTTTTAAAAGAATTATGCGGCGTGAAGTCGGGTCAATTGAGTATAACGATGATGAAAAATTGAACGCTATGGCAGAGTATCCGCCTTGTGATTCACCTTGTGCGGAACTGCACCTGCTGCAGTGTGAGGGTAATGCGGAGCAAACCCTTAAGAACGAGGCGGCACAAATAGCCGAATATATTAAAGAAAATGTCGGCAAATTACAGTTGCGCGATTTCGATCCGCAAAAAACACACCCTGCCGACTACGGCGATTTTACCGTTTTGCTGCGCGCTCATAACGCAAAAGGACCTGTATATCTTGAAGAATTTCAAAAACACGGTATACCTGCAAACATAATTGCGGACAGTAATTTTGATGACCCCGAAATTAAAACAGTACTCTCGCTTTTACAGGTGATTGATAACCCTGTGCAGGATATTCCGCTTATTTCGGTAATGTCGGGACCATTGTATAATCTCAGTTTTGATGAGATTGCAAAAATACGCTCCTGCAACCGCGGCGGTTCTATGTATTCGGCACTTATTATCAGTGCGGAAGGCGGTAATGAAAACGCCCGAATGATTTTAAACAGCATTGCACATTTCAGGCGTTTTGCAGCAACCGAAAATGTTGTTAAACTGATTGACCGTATATATTCCGAAACCTCGGCGCTTGAAATTTTTTCGGCATATGAGGACGGGACAGTTAAAAGGGAAAACCTGCTTATGCTGCGCCGATTTGCACAAAATTATTATCAATTCGATAAAGGCGGACTTTCGGGCTTTTTAAAATATATGGAAAAGTCGGTCAATCAAAAAACCGAGGTTACAAAGGGCGCGATGTCGGGCAATTGCGTTAAAATTATGAGTATGCACAAATCAAAAGGTTTGCAGTTCCCCGTATGCATCTTGGGCTCGCTTTCTTCAAACTTTAATGCATCTGATTCAAGAAACTCTGTTGTTATAAGCGATAGCGAGGGTATTGGCTTAAAAGTTATTGACGGATTAGCAGGCGGCCGTGTTAATACACCGCAGCGTATGAGCGCGGCAACCGCCGTAAATCTTAAAAGTATATACGAAGAACTGCGCCTGCTTTATGTTGCATTTACACGCGCCGAAGAAAAATTATATATATCCGTAACCGCAAAGGATATGACAAAATACATTGAAAAACAGTATGCGGAAATGGGTGATAATGTTCTAAAAAACGGCAGACTTGATGCAAAATCCATATTAAGCGCAACAAGTTTTTCTGATTTAATTATTCGCGGCGCAATGTTCCATCCAAACGCGCAAATACTGCGTTCAATGGCAGGTGCGCCCGATAACGGCGTTATTTCTGCCGAAGAACCTATGAGCGTTATTATTGACACACCGTGCGGTGATGAAAACACGGCAGAAAAGTATGAAGATAAAAAGGCAGAAACTGCTGTGGACCCCAATTTAATATATGAGTTTAAACAACGGTTTGAATTTGAATATCCTTATTCAGATTGCGTAAACCGCCCCTCTAAAACCACAGTAACTGAAATGCTTAACGATGAGGAGAGAACTGTATTTGAATTTCCATCATCACCGTGCTGTTTGTCGAAAAACGGTCTTTCGGCTGTGGATAGGGGAACAGCCACACATAAATTTCTGCAATATGTTGATTATGGCGCTGTAAATGATGTTGACGGCGAAATAGGAAGATTGATCGAATGGGAATATCTAACCGAGGCGGAAGCGGAAAGTATCGACCGTGAAGCGGTTTCGGCATTTTTCAAAAGTGAGGTGTTTAACCGAGCTAAGGCGGCAAAGTTCTATAAACGGGAGCAGCGATTTATTTATGCTGACTGTGCGGACGGAGACAAACCCTCGGACGATAACACGGTCGTACAAGGTGCTGTTGATCTGGTATTTGCCGAAAATGACGGTTTGGTTATCGTTGATTTTAAAACAACCCGCTTTGAAACCGAAGAAGAGTTTGCCGAAAAATATAAACTGCAACTTGACATTTATGCCAAAGCAATGGAAAACACATTTTCCGAACCTGTTAAAGAAAAGTATATTTACTCGCTCCACCTTAATAGGACTATAAGAGTGACATAATGAATTGAAAAAATATCTCCTGCATAATATCTACTGACAGAGTATTCTTGACTTAATATTAGCAGGGGGTATTTTTATGCGAAAATTAAAATTTACAGCCGCTTTTTTATGTGCGGCAATGTTATCGGTAACGGTTTTAGGAGTTAACGTGTCTGCGACAGCTGAGTTGTCAAACAGAATAGCAACAGAATGTATGACAAGCGACTTAACAGAACCGCTTGACGCAGTGGAAACAGCTGCCGCAACAGACGGTGTGCTTGAACTAAGCGCGCAGTCGGCAATATTAATTGAACAGAAAACAAGGAAGGTGTTGTTTGAAAAAAATTCACACGAAAAATTAGCGCCGGCCTCAGTAACCAAGGTAATGTCGCTTTTGCTTATATTTGAAGCGATTGATGACGGAAAACTTAATTTTGATACGCAGGTGACGGTAAGCGAATATGCAGCGTCAATGGGCGGTTCACAAATATGGCTCGAACCTAATGAAAAAATGACGGTTGATGAACTTCTGCGCGCCGCCGTAATAGCCTCGGCAAATGATGCAACCGTTGCATTGGCTGAAACAGTAAGCGGAAGCTGCGAAAATTTTGTAGCAAGAATGAATGAGAGGGCAAAGGAACTCGGTGCGAACGACTGCAATTTTGTCAATCCCACGGGCCTTGATGCAGAGGGACATTATATGTCGGCTTACGATATCGCGATAATATCAGCCGAATTGATAAAACACGATAAAATTAAAAACTATTCAACCGTTTGGATGGATACGCTGCGCGACGGAAAAACAGAGCTTGTTAATACCAATAAATTAGTGAAATTTTATGATGGCGCTACAGGACTTAAAACAGGAACAACTTCAGTTGCGGGTTGCTGCCTTTCCGCAAGT
>CAVALG010000042.1:0-2591 GCA_963589585.1 Roseburia sp. AF12-17LB | reverse complement strand
TCCTTATACGCCGCCAAAATCGTCCCGAGCAGATACTTGATAAATGGCAGAACATTTTCCGTTCCCTCATACCAGCCGCTTTGGGACTGCGCCAGTGCATCGTAATATAAATCTTTGTTATCTGTATGTTTAACACAGCTTTTACACAAGTGCGGTATCAGAATTTTCATTGTATCTTTACAATAATAATTGAACTCAATAGTGTAAGTGAGCAGAAAGGATGAATGATAAATGAAACGATTATTGGGATTTATTACATCACTGGTTCTTTTGCTGACGGCGGTATTTCCGGCCTATGCAGCAGAAAACGGTCATATAATCATCAATCAGGTATACGGCGCGTCGAACGACGGGTATGCCGATCACAGTTTTATCGAACTGTATAACCCTACAAACCAAAACGTCAATCTAAATGGTTGGTCTGTTCAGTACCGTTCTTCGGCAAGCGGAAATCAGGCAAGCGACTGGGCGGTGCTGAAGCTGACAGGTGTTATCGAGGCGAACGGATATTATCTGATCCGTTGCGGAGCGGTCACAAAACCCTCCGGTTCCTATCAAGTGCCGCAGGGCAATCAGGAGTGGAATGTTGCCCTGCACAACAAAGGTGTGTCCGTAGCGCTTTTAAGCAATGATACTCCTTTGATCGATACTTTTGCCGGCAATGTTACGGCAGACGGTTTTGCCCTCCCTGACGGTTTTGTCGATTTGGCGGCTGTCGGCGGAAATGACGGCACGGCGAATCAGGCACCGCCCGCTTATGAAGGTGCATTCGCCTCGATTCAGTCCAAAAAGAAAGCGGCCCGCCGTATCGGGTTTGCAGATACCGATAATAACAAAGCCGATTTTGAAGAAGTCAATTACAGTAAATCGGTATCTGCGGATAAAGGTCCGCACGCAGGTAACACTTCCGTGATCCCGACGCCGAGCTATACCCCGGTTGAGACAACGAATACACAGTATACCGGATATTTCAATGCGGACTCCGCGGTAAAGACCAAGCTGATTGCCCGCTACAATGCGGGTGCGTACAGTGCCGAGGGCGGCTCGGCGGAAATCACCGCCTATAACGCCCAAAACGGCTTTGCCTATTCGGTCAACGGCGTGAAAGGTACGCTGGACTGCGTGAATATGAAGAATTTGAAAAACAGCAGCAAGGTAGAAACACTTGCCGGCACAGAGCTGAAAGCCGCCGAGCTTGCCGAAAACGCCGGGGATGGCTTTGTCTACGGCGATATGACCTCCGTAGCTGTTTCGCCTGATGGCAAAACGCTGGCGGTTGCCATGCAGGATGTCGATTATACAAAACCCGGCCGTGTCCTGTTCTTTGCCTGCAATAAGGACGGCAGTCTTACCTACAGCGGCATTGCCGCAGCAGGCGTCCAGCCGGATATGGTGACCTTTACCGAGGATGGCGCAAAGGTATTAACCGCTGATGAGGGCGAGCCCCGTCAGGGCTACAGCGCTGCCGGGGCGATTGACCCGAAAGGCAGCGTAACGGTCATTGATGCGCAGACGAAAAATGCGACCACCGTTGATTTCAGTGCATTTGATGCCAAGCGCAGCAAACTTACCTCCGTGGGTATTGTGCTGAAAAAGAATACAGTGCCCAGTGTCGATTTGGAGCCGGAATATATTGCGGTGAGCGGAAATAAAGCGTATGTTGCCTTGCAGGAGGCAAACGCCGTGGCCGTTTTGAATATCGACACGCTGCAATTTGAGAATATTTTCAGTCTCGGATTTGAGGATCACAGCAAGGTCGCCATTGATCTGAATAAGAGCGACGGGAAATACAACCCGAAAACCTATGAGAATATCAAGGGCATCCGTATGCCGGACGGAATCTCCGCCGCCACGATAAACGGAGAAACCTATCTCCTGACCGCTAACGAGGGTGACAGCCGTGCCTGGCCGGTGGGCGTAGAAACCGATGTAAATGAGATCAAAAGCAAGACCTCCCCGGTAAACAGTATCAAGACCGGCGGAAAGGTGACCTGGTTTGATGTAAGCCAGTACGACGGTTTGGAAGCCGGAACCGACTACATCTTCGGCGGGCGTTCCTTTACAGTGTTTAAGGTTACGGCAAACGGTCTTGAGGAAGTTTTCGACAGCGGCAGCGACTTTGAAAAAATTACCGCGCAAACTGTTCCCGATTACTTTAACTGCTCCAATGATACCATAGAGGTCGAAGACCGTTCCGGCAAAAAAGGCCCCGAGCCTGAGGGCGTTACGGTGGGCACGATCGACGGTCATACCTACGCCTTTGTAGGCCTTGAACGCACCGGCGGCGTGATGATCTATGACATCACTGATCCCGCAAATGCCGCCTTTAAGAACTATTTTAACAGCCGCGATTATTCCGCTGATATTAAGGACGATGTTTCCCCCGAGGGGCTGACCTTTGTTGCTGCAAACAAAAATAAAAGCGGCGCTCCGGTGCTTATCATCTCAAACGAAGTATCCGGCACCGTAAGCGTTATGGCAATGGACGCCGATACGACCCCGCCCGAAATTCTGAATGTAGAAAACGGCAAGACCTACTATGTCACCAAAAAGGTTGTGGCATATAACGATGACGAATCACCGGTTACGGT
>CAVALG010000041.1:0-6973 GCA_963589585.1 Roseburia sp. AF12-17LB | reverse complement strand
GCAAGCAGCGTTTACCGTCCATCTTTTATCTTACTTTAATCACATCTAATGTCTAGTATCTAATGTCTAAAGTCTAGTATCCCACATCTAATGACTAACATATAAATTAACGTTAAAACAACCGTCACCTTTTACGGGTAACGGTTGTTTTTGGTTTGTGTAATTACCGCGGTAAGCCGAGGGGAGCAAAACTGTATGGAATTCGGCTTTCTTCGGCTTAAGCAATTTGCCTTTTAAATGGTTAACGGGTGAGCCCGTCAGTCTGCCGCAAGTGTTGTTTTATGAATTATGACTGCGGTTTTTCCCACATTTTCGGGGTGACGGTATACTGATTTCTATACCAATCCGCGCCGTCTTTATGATACCAATATTCAAGATCGGAACTTTCGCTGCTATCGGCATAGGGGTCGGTCGGGCTGTAGAACACAATATTCCAGTCTTTAATCTGCGCCTCGGTGAAGCCATCGACCCGTTTATCAACAAATTCTTCGTAACCGTAGTACACCTTTTCGGGGGCGTTTTCATTATTCTCAAACAGCGAGTTCATAAATCTTTCACTGACCGGGCCGCTGACAACCCATTCCTTGTGTGTTGAGTTATTGATGACATTGAAAGTGTCGTTAGTGTTCGAAAATGCCTCATTATCGACAAAATGAACATTTTTACCAATTACGATTTCTTCCAAGTTTTTGCAGCCGTTAAACATCGCCTTAGGAATGTTTTCCACGCCGTTACCTATTGTCACTTTTTTCAGTTTTTCGCATTGAGCAAACACATGACCGCTATTGCTGTAATAGCTAAAAGCTCTATCAGCATAGGCATTAGAATACTCGGCATACCAATATTCGCCCATTTCCTTCACCGTATCGGGAATCACAACTTCTTCGATGGCGGTACACCAAAATGCGCCCGACATGATATTTTGAACCGCGTCACCGATGGTGACTTTTTTGAGATTGCTGCACTTCGCAAATGTTTTATACGGAATCACCGTGATGTTATCGATAGTAACCTCGCTGATACCCTTACACAGTTCGAAAAGACTCCCGCCGAAACCGTTTCCGATTGTGGCGCCGTCTTTTTCCCAACTCGCATCGCCTGCGGCAGCGTGAAGAACGCCTCCGCCGTTAATATGAAGTTTGAATGTCTTGCCGTCGTAGCTGTCACGCTCACTGTCCACCCAACCGGGTAAATCGTAATATTCTGCTTGAGTAATAACATAGCCGTGTTCGTCCGCAGCCCTTCTTGTGCTATGATTCACATAAAGCAAAGGCATTGTGAGGTCTTCAAGGTTTGAGCAATTTGAAAATGCTTTGTGACCGATTGAATTAACTTCGGGGGAGAGCACAATTTCAGAAACATTTTTAAGGTTGGCAAATGCCATTTCCCCGACAGCTCCGCCGTTTACGGTGACCTTTTTAAGACTTGTCGGGATAGCGCCCTCTGCCTCGGCGTTGCTCACATAGCCGAACAGATAGCCGAGGTTGGTGTTGCGAGATGTTGTATAGTCGGAAGCAAGATAGGGCAACTCTAGTTCCTCCAACCAATGGCAGTTTTGGAGCGCGCCCATTTGAATGTGATTGAACACAGAGGAAATTTTAACATTTTTTGCATTCGGTTCATCCACAATACCCGTGAGCATACAGAACTTGGTGCCGTTGTTGTCGATATTGTAATTCTCGTCAATTACATAGTTAAATCCCTCAAATTCGGGTTTTAAAGTCCAATCTGCGCGCAGTGTGATGTTGCCCGTGGTGCCTACGGGGATTTCTTCAATTTTGGTGTATTCGCCGTTTTCACCCTTTATTGACCAACCATTAAAGGTATAATCATACTTATTGAGCGGCAATAGGCTAATATAATCCATAACGGTGTATTCGCTGTAATTTTCGTTAGATACACCCATTGTGTTTTCGTAGGTAATGGCATATCTGTTAGTGCTCCACACTGCGTGCAGGGTGATATCAGCTTCCTTTGATGTGTCAATTTCGGTAACGGGGTTTTCCCAATCGTCATCGGCATACCAAGCTAAAAAGGTGTAACCGTCCGCTGTAGGCGCTAAGAGTTCCGCCTTGCCCGTAAAGAGCGCAAATGAAGAGGGGTTGGGATTGTTGACCTTAACATTTTCATCTAAAGAAGTAAAGTCATAATCAATATTTACGCGGTTATCAAGCATAGCGTCCGCAAGGTTATCGAGTTTATACTTAGTGTAGCGCTGTGCGCTTGCGCCGTAACGGAGCATATCGCGAAGCAGGGCGACAAGGTTGGGGTCGTCTGTTCCCTTTACGCCGTTTTCCAGTCCCAATTGGCGCTTGGCATACATACAAATGCTGTAGTCAACATCGTTGCCGTAATAGGTTTTGCCGCCTACCGTTACATACGGTCTTACAGTAACAATATCGTTCATTTCCTTTGCCACAAGGCGTGTAAAGGTCACAGTATAACATTCCGTACCGTTAATATCTTCTGTACAGGTCGATTTAATATCGTATGCTGTTTCTGCTGTGTGGTTCGTTTGCGCCTCTTTCCACGCAAGGATACCGACATCGGACGGTTCAATATCGCCTGCATTTTCAACCTTAACCCCATACTTAATGTACACCTGGTTATCAAGCAAAAGCTGACCGGAATATACGGTTACTTTCGGCTCTATGCTTACGTCTGCATTTACAGCCGTGCCGGCAGATTTGCCTGCAGCCAAGTTCGCACCTGTGTTTTGGGCGCCTGCCGAAAGGCAGAAAGCCGAAACCGCAACGATTACCGCAGTTGCCAATAATAACAATTTCTTTTTCATATCAGTTCGTCCTCCATTCTTTGTTGGCCAAATATGTCCCAATCGGTCGGGTCGCCCGTAGGCGGTTCTTCGGACGGCGACGCCGTAAGAATGTCCGCCGAAGACAGACGAATTACCCGCATCCGTGCGTCCTCATAGGCCTTTTTCGTTTGCATAGATTTCGTCCTCCTCATTTTAAGATTTATATTTATTCATAAACATTACAATGCTTTGTTTTAAAACTTCAAGCTGGCTTTTTAAATAATACTCATCTTCAAACATCGCGTAGTGGACGCTTGCGCGGACAAGTATAAAAATAAGCGGCGTAAGCACCTCGTGCGGAATGCCCAACTTGTCTTCAAGGCTGATTGCGTATTCGGTGTAGCGCCGATTCACGCCCTCAAAGAATTTTTTGCCGTGTTCTATGTATTTCGGCAAGGTGTACACCTGGTACATCAGGCGGTATTTCTTGCCGTGCTTTTCGGCGGTCCAATACGGGATTTCATCAATAAATTTCATAAGTTCCGCAGGGTCGGACGGGGCTTTTGACATAAAATCATCCTCCACCTTTGCCATACAGTAGGCGGTGGATTGGATAATTAAATCGTCCAGATTTTCAAAATAGCCGTACAGATTTGCGCGCGTAAAGCCGCAGGCGTCAGCCAATGCTTTAATCCCCGTTCCGGTAAGACCGTTCTCGGCGTAACATTCAAAGCATTTTTCCATAATCATCTGCTTTTTTTCATTGTGTTGTTCGGGTGTTGTTTTCATAATATTTCCTTGCTTTTAAAATTATCATTCGTTTACTATTAGTGTATCACATCTTTGCAAAAAATGCAACCGCAAAACGCACATAAAAATAATTAAAAAATCGAGTGTCCTCGTCCAACTCTCAGGTTGGTTAAGAACACTCGATATGTGGGAGGACTATAAAATAGATTTTTTCGCCTTTTTTGAGGTAGTATTTGTTCCCTTACGAAAAATCCTGAACTTTCAAGGTTAGGGGCGGAGGTGAGCCGCTGTCATTCCGTCAGCGGCTGCACCGATTTGAGACCGCCTTTGAATATTACGGTAATCTGTTCTTTGGAGTCCACCACTACGCATTCGAGCAGTTGGCGGACGATTTGGTCATCATATTCCATCGGGCGGTTCTTTATGCCGTCGAGTATCGTGTAGATGTCATCGAGTCGGGATTTTGCGTTTTCTCGCCGCTGCTCAGCGTCGGCTATGCTGTCGAGCTGCTGTTGCAGACGGCTTTTTTCATTCATGAGCCGAGTTGCGGTTTCCTCGTCAAAGGCTTTGATGGTGTCGGTCGACACTTGGTCGAGCATCTTTTTGAATTCTGCGTCGATCTCGGCGATCCGTATCTGTAGGTCGATGCTGTTATCCTCGCTTTTTTCTCCCGCCAAGCCCATGCCGATGTGCGTCTTTAGTGTTCGCAGCACCTCGGCATTTTGGTTGGCGGTTTCCATGATTGCCGCCATCACTGCCCGTTGCAGTACGCTTTCCTCTACGGAAGGTGAGTTATGACAGTATTTCTTGGCGTATTCAATGCGGTTAATGCATCGCCACACGATTTTCTTTTTGCCGCTTGCCGTCCATGTGCATCGGCGGTAGGCGGATTTGCATTCGCCGCAGACGAGCAGTTCTGTCATAGCGTACTTGCTTGAATATTTGCCTTGCTCAGTCTTGGCTTTTCGGCTGATCTTTCGTTTGCCGGAGCGCCTTGCAAGTTCCTCCTGAACTCTGCCGAAGGTAGCCGAGTCGATAATGGCAGGATGGCTGTTTTCTACATAGTATTTTGGGCGTTCGCCGTTGTTGACTCTGACCTTTTTGCTGATGCAGTCGGTGATGTAGGTCTTGTTGATGATGGCATCGCCTTTGTACCTCTCATTGGAGAGAATGGATTGTATCGTGGAAAACTGCCACTGAGCTTTTCCCGTCGGGCTTTTGATACCCTTTTCCTCAAGTAGTTCTGCAATTCCCTTTAGGCTGTCGCCTGCGAGGAAGCGGTCATATATAAGGCGGATCGTTTCGGCTTCTTGGGGGATGATTTCGGGTTGCCCGTCGTCGCCCTTGCGATAGCCGAGGAAGTTCTTGTATCTGAATACTACCTTGCCCTCACGGGCGGCCTGCGCTTTGCCCCATTTAATGTTGGCGCTGATATTTTCCGATTCGCTTTGTGCAATGCTGCCGTAGATGGTGATGTAAAACTCTGCACCGGGCTGATTGCTGTGGATGCCCTGTTCCTCGAAGTAGACATCCACACCAAGGTCATTGAGCAGTCGGACATATTTCAAGCAGTCTACCGTGTTCCTCGCAAACCGGGCGATGGATTTCGTGATGATCATGTCGATTTTTCCTTGCTTGCATCGGCGTATCATCCGATTGAATTCATCACGGTTTTTCACGCTTGTGCCGGAGATGCCCTTGTCGGCGTAGATACCTTCGAGCGTCCATCCGTTTTCGGAATTGATGCGTTCGGTGTAGTGTTCCACCTGATTTTCATAACTGTTGAGCTGTTCCTCCTGCTTAGTGGAAACACGGCAGTATGCCGCCACCCGAAGGACTCGGTATTGGCTTTTCACGCTCTCTCTGACTGATATGGTCGGTTCGATGACCCGCACCACTCTTTGAGGGGCGACCGTTGTCTGTTGCATCGCTGTTCTCCTTTCGTATGATCTGTCCGTTCAGCAGTATGATGTCTGCCGTTTTATCGGTGTATAGGCGTATTTCGCTGACCGTGCGGTTCAGCCGCTCGACAATGTCTGCCGTACTGCCAACTTCGGCTTTCAGCCTTTGTACGGCACAGCACCCATTGCCGAGTTCTTTATATTTCTGTCTGAAGCACTCCGTCATTTTGCTTCGCAACACAGCCTTGTCTATTTCCGCTGCGTCAAGCATTCGGCTGATCTCGTTGTTCAGCCGTATTACATCGGCGCTTGGCTCGTAGGGTGTTTCGGCAGGTAGTTTGATGCTGTCGGCGGTTACCGTGCTGAGAAGGTCTGCAAGTGTGGTCAGCAGTTCGGCATCGGATATATCAATTCGCAGACGGCAGGCCGTATTTTCACAAGTCCAACGCTCTTGGCATTTGCATCGGCTGTCGTGCCGGCGGCGCATTCGGTCACCGCAGCTTGGGCATCGGATGGGGACGGTCAGCTTGAATATGTCCTGTGTTTTGTCCGTGTTCCTTTGTGTGTTGCGCCCATGCTTTGTTTTCTGTATTTTCTCATAGGTCGCTTGGTCGATGATCGGCGGATACATCTCTGTGCCGAGATACTTTGTATTGTCAATGAGGTGCTTGAGCCGTCCTTTGTTCCAACCGGTAACGCCGTCCCTGTATTCGATTTTCTCTCTGTTTAGCTGATCGGCTATGGTCAGCATTGAGGAACCGTCAAGGTAGGCGGCATATATCCGCTTCAGCACTTTGCTTTCCTGCGGTTCTATGACGATAACGCCGTTTTTACAGCAGTAGCCGTAAGGCAGGGTTCTGTTTTTCATTCGGTTCTCACCGTCCTTTCTTGGGGATTTGCTCGGTCAGTGCAATGCCGCCAAGGAGCTTGAAGGTAAGCTGTTCACTGCTGTCCACCGTGATGCTCTCAACGATTTCGTCAAACAGTCCGTTGTCAAACTCGACGGTCGATTCGTATTCATCAAGGATGCCGTTTAAGTCTTTGAGGGTGGCGAGTAATTGGTCGTCCTCATCCTCGGTGAGCTTTTGCCGCCGTTCAATGCGCAGTTCGGTGAGGCGATTGCCGATCTCCGAAGTCTGCATGGCGTAATCGGCGGCGTTCATAGCGCCGCTTGTGTGCAGCCGTGCGATGATATGGTTCTTTGCACCGAGGTCGGCAATTTCTTTGTCTATCTGCCGTATACGCTCCTGATTGCGGCTTGTGCGGTCCTGCATGGTTTCCATTTGGTGAATCAGTGTACCGAGCAGCTCGGCTCGGTAGGTTTTCAGCTTGATAACCATATCGGTGAATATCTCATATACGATATCCTCACGCACGTGACGGTGCTGACAGTCGGTCGCACCGGACGAGCGGCAGGAGCATATCCAATGTGCTTTGCCGTTTATCACCTGATGTCGGAAGGCTCTGCCGCATTCGGGGCAGCGCAGCTTTCCGGTCAGCGGATAGGACTTTCTTTTGCATCTTTCTGTTTTCCGTGAGCGCAGTAGGTTCTGCGCCGCCTGAAAGG
>CAVALG010000040.1:0-18807 GCA_963589585.1 Roseburia sp. AF12-17LB | reverse complement strand
ACGAATTGGTTGCAAAAGAGCACAAACTGTTCTATTGGCGCGGCAAGGCATCGGCCGAGCTTGAATTTATTATTGAGTCAAATAATAAACTGTACCCGCTTGATGTCAAAAAAGGCAGAGGCACACTTAACTCCCTTAAAAAATTCTCAAACCATAATAAGTTCGAATATGCAATCAAGGTTTCTAAAAACAACTACGGATATAACCCTGAGCAGAAACTGCTTACTATACCGTTTTACTTTATCCCGTTTGCAGCGCAGGACCTTGCAGACGGAACGATGAATATACATTGAGCGGAAATTAGGGCGTCCCCTATGGAAAAATCATCGTTTGCTGTTATAACGCAGGATATTTTAACCGATAAAAAAGAAGCACAGCCGGGTATGCGTTTGCATACAGACTGCGCTTCTCTCTTTTTTTAGTAATACGGTGTTGATTATATAGATTTTAGGTGGGTTATGAATATCCGCACCATACAAGGGAACCAATGCTGTTTCGTATCGTGCGGCGCACCTCGTAAAAGCGGACAGAGTGCTGCGCACTATTTAAATTTTTCAACCTTTATAAGGTTTGTAGTGCCTGAGCAGCCGTTTACGACGCCGCCGGTTATTACTATTTCATCCCCTGCGGAAAGAGAAAAAACATCCCCCGCTATCTTCTTAACATTTTCAAACAGTTCATCTATAGTGTTGAATTTTCGGCAGAGCAGCGGTGTAACGCCCCACGACAGCGCAAGCCGCCGCCAGGTTTTCTCGTTAGTTGTTATACCGAGAATATCAACATCGGGGCGGAAACGCGAAACCATACGCACCGTCATACCCGAAAGTGAGCAGGCTACTATTGCCTTCGCGCCGATATCCATCGCCATAGCGCAGGTGGCGTGGGATATAGCATCCACCGTGTTGCGGATTTTAAAATCAGAGCCGTAGAACCGTTTGGCGTAATGAATGTTCCTCTCGGTACTTTCGGCAATTTTGGACATTGTAGCCACCGCTTCAACCGGGTATTTGCCTGCGGCGCTCTCGCCCGACAGCATTATGGCGCTTGTACCGTCATACACGGCGTTGGCAACATCGGATATCTCCGCTCTGGTCGGGCGCGGATTGTATATCATAGATTCAAGCATCTCGGTTGCGGTAATAACGCGCTTGCCGAGCAGGCGGCATTTTGTAATAAGTTTTTTCTGTATTGCGGGAAGTTCTTCAAACGGAATTTCAACGCCCATATCGCCGCGGCCTATCATTATACCCTCGCAATATTTGCAGATTTCTTCTATATTATCAACGCCGGGTTGATTTTCGATTTTCGCGATAAGCGAAACATCTTCGTGACCGCACTGTTTTAAAAATTCGCGCATAGCAATAAGATCCTCGGCGCGTGAAACAAATGAACAGGCGATATAATCAATATCATTTTCAAGCCCGAATTTAATATCGTCCATATCCTGGCGGCTTAAAAAATCCTGCTTTAAGACCTTACCGGGGAAACTCATACTTTTACGGTTTGAAAGTTCGCCGCCTATAACGGTTACGCAGTTAAGTTCGGTATCGGTTTTGCTTTCTACCTTAAAAGATAAAAGTCCGTTGTTAAGCAATATTGTATCGCCGATTTCAAGGTCGCGCGCAAGCCCCTCGTAACTTACCGAAACGCGGGTTTCGTCGCCCACGGTTTCCTCGGTTGTAAAGGTGAATTTATCACCCTTTTTCAAAAAAACGCGGCCGTCCTTAAATGTTCTTATACGGTATTCGGGGCCTTTGGTATCAAGCATAATCGCTATCGGTAAATTAAGTTCCCGTCTTACCTGCTTTATAAGTTCAATATTCTTTTTATGGTCCTCGTGCGTTCCGTGTGAAAAATTAAGGCGCGCAACATTCATACCTGCCTGAGCCATTCCCGTAAGGATGGAATGGTTATTGCTTGACGGGCCTATTGTACATACTATTTTGGTTTTTCTCAATTTTACCGTCCCCTTTAACTCTCGGTTTTAATTATAATCAAAGCAATTTTAAATTCTGCACCGCAGCGGCTTTATCCTCGGCATTGAACAGGAAACTTCCCGCAACAAGGACATTTGCACCGGCTGCTGCAGCCTGCGGTGCGGTAGCGGCGTTTATTCCGCCGTCAACCTCTAAATCGATATTAAGCCCCTGCCTTTCCGCCTCTGCTTTTAATGCGCGCAGTTTGGCAAGCGACTCGGGCATAAAACTCTGTCCGCCGAATCCCGGTTCAACCGACATTACAAGCACCATATCGCAAAGCGGCAAATACGGAAATATCTCCTCCGCTGCGGTGCAGGGCTTTATTGTAAGGCAGGAGCGCACCCCGTTTTCGCGTATTCTTTTAAGCGTTGATTCAACCGGTGAGCCTGCTTCATAATGGAAACCGAGAATATCCGCAACGCCGCAGAACTCATCAATATACCTGTGCGGACGGTCAATCATCAAATGAACATCCATAGGAAGTGAGGTGTGCGCCTTTACCGATTTAATAAGCGGAATACCGAAAGATATATTCGGTACGAAAATACCGTCCATAACATCCATATGCAGCATATCGGTGCCTGCGTTTTCAAGTTCCTTTAAAACCGACTCCAGACGCAGAAAATCGGCGGTTAATATTGAAGGTGATACTTTTATCATTTCCGGTTCACTCCATACTATAAGTGTATTTGTTTGTTATTTTACAACTTTTTGCGCGATATTTCAATAAATTTCTTATAAAGTTCTTGCTAAATTCCGTGAAATGCACTATACTTAAAAAGTATGCAAATGAAAATGGGGGATTTTTTGACCCACGACTAAGGGATATGATGTATGTTTTCTAAACAGACAAGCTGCGGACTTTGCGGAATTGACGCATTTGCGGTAACGGTTGAAACCGATATTTCCGCCGGTATGCCGGCATTTGATATTGTCGGTTTGCCCGATGCTGCCGTTAAAGAATCTAAAAACCGCGTAAAAGCCGCCCTTAAAAACAACGGTTTTGAACTGCCGCAAACCTCTGTTACCATAAACCTTGCTCCTGCCGGAGTAAGAAAAGAGGGTGCGGTTTACGATCTGCCCATACTTATTTCGATTTTGGACGCGTTGGGCGAAATATCCGCCGACAGCGCCGAAAGCGTGTTTATAGGCGAAGTATCGCTTGACGGTGAAGTACGCCCCGTTAAAGGTATACTTCCGATGACGATATTTGCAAGGAACAACGGTTTTCGCGAGGTGTTTTTGCCTGCAGGCAACGCGCGCGAAGCAACGGTGGTGGACGGAGTTACGGTTTACCCGGTAAACACGGTGAAAGAACTTGTGGCGCATCTGCGCGGCAGGGAACTTATAACGCCTGCTCCATTTTCGCCCATAACACGCGAACAGCGCAGATATGACGTTGATTTTTGCGAAGTTAAAGGTCAGTACACTGCCAAAAGGGCACTTGAAATTGCAGCCGCGGGCGGTCACAATGTGCTGCTTGTAGGTCCACCCGGGTCGGGTAAAAGTATGCTCGCAAAGCGTTTGCCCACGATACTGCCCGAAATGACATTTGAAGAATCGCTTGAAACAACTATAGTACATTCGGTTGCAGGTACGCTGCCCGAAGGCGGTGCGGTAATATCCACGCGGCCGTTCCGCAATCCGCATTACACGGCGTCAATTGCAGGGCTTATCGGCGGCGGAGTTTTCCCGAAGCCGGGCGAAGTATCACTTGCACACAACGGGGTTTTGTTTTTGGACGAACTGCCCGAATTTTCACGCCATACTATGGAAACGCTGCGTGCGCCGCTTGAGGACGGTTGTGTTACCATATCGCGCTCGCTCACAAGCGTTACATACCCCTGTTCGATAACTCTTGTAGCGGCTATGAACCCCTGCCCCTGCGGATATTACGGGCACCCCACCAAAAAGTGTACCTGTTCGCCTGCGGCAGTTGCCAACTATCTTGGGCGGATATCCGGCCCGATGTTGGACAGATTGGATATTCATGTAGAAGTACCGCCCGTAAAGTATGAAGAACTTACGGGAAACACGGTTAAAGAAGAAACAAGCGCCGAAATAGCTCAACGGGTTGAAGCGGCAAGAAAAATACAGGCAGAACGCTACGCCGGGACGGGTATAACCTGCAACGCGCGCCTTACGCCTGCGCTTATACGCAAATTCTGCACACTCACGCCGCAGGCTGAAAAAGCGCTGCACGCGGCGTTTGACAATCTTGGAATGTCGGCGCGCAGTTATGACCGTATACTTAAGGTTGCACGCACGGCTGCCGACCTTGACGGTGAAACCGATATAGGTTTTAAGCATATCTCGGCTGCTATACAGTACCGCAGTCTTGACCGAAAATATTGGCGCAATCAAGGATAATCGGCAAATATTTTATAAAAAGTATGATCAAACCGCAAAGTCGGTAAGAAAGCAGGGCAAAGCAATGACGGCAAAGGATTACAGAAAAACGGCGCGGCAGGCGCTTGCAGGCAACTGGGTGTCGGCGGTTTTTACTACCGTTATTGCAATGGCATTGGGCGGAACGGTGACTTGGATAACGCCGTTTATAAAACTTAATTACGATAAATTCAAAGAACCGCTGGGCGAAGCGTTTGGGCTTAAATTCACATCTTTTGTGTCCTTAGGCTCTGACATTTGGGCGTGGGCGGTATTTCTGCTTGGCGGAGTTATAAGCGTTGGGTTTGCACACTTTTTTCTTGAACTCACAAGGGGGCGCGTTGCCGACGCTGATGCACTTTTTGCCCGGTTCAAATGTTTTTTTCGCGCTTTTGCGGTGCGGTTCTTCAAAAGCGTTTTCACGGCGGTATGGTCGGTTTTGCTTATAGTTATAATAGTGTTTATAAAGCCCCAAAATATTTGGCTTATGGCACTTATTCCGGTAGCGCTGGCGCCTGCGGTAATTGTCGCATACGGTTATGCGCTTACGCCCTATATTTTAGCGGACGAGCCTAAAAGCGACCCGCTTAAAGTAATAAGCCGTTCACGCGCGCTTATGAAGGGTAATAAGTTAAGGCTTTTCAGGCTGCATTTAAGTTTTACGGGATGGATATTATTATGCATACCTACATTAGGTATTGCGCTTATAGGCGTTGTACCGTATATTAAAGCTGCAAATGCTGTTTTTTACCGCTCGGTATCAAAGGGACAGTCGCAGCCGTTGCTTAAAAGGTAAATTGAGGCTTATAAGTAAAATGTTGTGAATTTACCGTATTTTACATTTATTGCATATTGACGAATACTGTAGTTTTATAGTATAATTATGTAAATATTACAAAGGGTGAGAAAATGAGATATTTAAGGGTTTTAGTATCTGTTTTGTGTGCGGCAAGTTTAATTGCCTATGCAGGACTGTATATAACTATAAAATTGGGGAATGACAGTACGCCGCCTGTAATAAACGATTCGGTGGGCGAAATTGAGGTATCTTCAACCGCTACCGACGAGGAATTGAAAAGAGGACTTACGGCTGAGGACGATAGAGACGGTGATGTTACTTCTACGATGATTATAGGCAACCGCTCAAAATTCAAAGAAAATGGCGTTTGCACACTTGAATATGTAGCGTTCGACAAAAGCAACAATGTATCGTCATACAAGCGCCGAGTTAAATTTACCGATTACCATTCACCGCGATTTACGCTTAAAAAATCGCTTGTATATCAAACGGGCAGAAATATGGTGTTGCTTGACCGCATAGGCGCCGCCGATATTTTTGACGGAAAACTTGATGACAACATAAGCATTATTACAAGCAATATAAGCCTTATCGACAGCGGCAATTATTCAGTAACCGTTAAGGTAGCAAACAGCGGCGGTGATGAATCGCGCCTTAATTTGCCGGTTCACCTTACCACCTCTGCCGACTTGCAGTTAGATGTTCATTTAACCGATTACATCACATATATCCCAGTAGGCACGGCGATTGACCCTATGTCATACTTTGCCGGCATATCGTCGCCGAACGGCACGCCCGACGCTGCGGTAATGCCTTGGAACGATAAAAGACTCCAGATAACAAATTCGGTTGATACAAGCACCCCCGGTGTTTATGAAATAAATTACCGCTACACAAACGAATCCGGCAAAACCGGTATTGCCTATCTTGTCGTAGTGGTTGAGGAATCTTAAAACGAGGATAATGTAAATGGAAAACAGTAAGATACTACAAAAATCCGAAGTAAACGTTAAAATAATTGTACGGGATCTGCTTAAAAATCTGCCGTTCATTATACTTGCGGCATTAACGGTTTTTTTCGCTTCCCTGTCGTACGGTGTAATTAACAGCAAACCCTCTTATACATCTACAGCGATGATTGCGGTAACAGCCAAATCGTCGGGCAACAATTCCAAAGCCTACGCTTCCATTGACACTGCCATATCAATGGCGGATGTTTACAAAAATGTGCTTACCGGCAAGGCGGTGCGGCAGCGTGTTGAGAAGGATACCGGATTGGATTTTAACAAAATCACACTTAATGTAACCTCAGTTGAATCTACCAATTTATTAAATGTATCGGTAACATCACACAGTCCCGAATATGCTTATAAGGCTGTTAATACGATACTTGAAAACTGTCACAGCGTCACTGATGAAATGTTCGGCAACGCCGTTATTGAAACCGTAAAAAAGCCTTCAATACCCACTACGCAGAATGTTGATAACAATATCGGTAAATATACGCTGTTAGGTATGTTTTTGTTTGCTGCGGCTGTTGCAGGTGTTTCGGTATATGAATCCATTAAGCGCGATACCGTTAAAACAAAGGCAGATGCCGCAAATAATATCGAGGGCAAGTGCATAGGAACAATTGTACACGAAAAATCGCGAACCCGCTTCGGGAAAGAGATGATTTCACTGCTTATAACCAACCCGCTGCTTTCGGCAAGATATGCCGAATCGCATCGCCGCGCAGCCGATTATATTGACTATAAAATGCGTAAAAACGGCGATAAAATTTTGGCTGTCGGAAGTGTTTACGAAAACGAGGGTAAAACAACAACATCCTCCAACATTGCGCTGACTCTTGCCGAAAAAGGCAAAAAAGTCCTTTTGTTGGATGTTGACTTCAGAAAGCCGGCAATCTATAAAAAATTTGATATTCCGGCGTCGTCAGCCACTTTCACACAATATTTGAACGGTGAACTTTCGCTTGAGGACGCAATAAAGTATGACGCTAAAAGGAAAATTTATTTCTGTATTAACGCCAAGCCTTATTCCGACGCAAGAAATGTTATAAAGAGCGAGCGTTTTACAAAGCTTTTGGATTACGCAAAAGAAAATATGGACATTGTTATTATGGATATGGCGCCCGGCTTTATAAAAGCCGAAACTCAACTGTTGCTTGACGCGGCTGACGCATCGGTTCTTGTAATTAAACAAGATGTGGCAAACTACATTTCAATAAACGATGAAATTGACAGACGAACCGCTTCAAGCAGTAATTATCTCGGATATATTTTAAACGATTTCGACATTACGAAAAATGCGGTCGGCGCGTCTGCAGGTGCCCACAACCTGTACAACAGCAAGTATTACGGCAGTTACACGGCGGAACCGAAAAAGAGGAACGGTAAAATATGAATGATAACCAAACAAACACCAAAAATGAAAACACTATTGATATTTTCGTTTTAATTTGCGACATTTTCAGGGGCGCTAAAAAGTTAAAATGGATACTCATATTGCTTATATTCTTAGGCACGGCGGCTAATTTATTGCGCTTGACGGTGTTTTACAAACCTACCTACACATCGTCCGTTACCTTCTCTGTAAGCACAAAGGCCAGTTACAGTGAAGAAGATACATCATATTCATACAACTACAATAACACCGACCCCGACCGTTTTTCACAAATATTCCCCGCGCTTATAAATTCTGACGCGCTGAAAAGCGACCTGCTTGAGGATATCGGCAAAAAGGCGACTGCTACAACAATTTCAATTGATATACTTAAAAACTCCAACCTTATGGAACTCACTGTAACATCGGGCGACGCCGACCTTTCATATAATGTTTTAAACTCGGCGTTTACACATCTGCCGGAGATTTCAAAACCGGTAATAGGCGAAGCAAGATACAATGTTATCCAGCCTGCCGAAAAGGCAACAAAACCTTCCAATACCCCATCACTCGGTTTGGGCGCGGCAAAAGGTGCCGCAGCCGGATTTGTTGCCGGGTTTGCTATTGTTTTCGTTTATTCGATTACAAGAAAAACTATCCGCAAATCTTCGGAAATCAAGGAACTTTTCAACCTTAAATGTATGTCGTCAATACCTAAAATAAGCATTAAACGCAGTTCAGACCCGAAAAAACAAAAACTGGATATTGCTAACCCCAATGTGGGCAACGCATTCCGCGAAGAATTTTACAGCATAGCCCTCAAACTTGCAAGGAACTTCCCATCGGACGACGGCGGAAAGATATTTATGTTCACAAGTACGATTTCGGGCGAAGGAAAAACGCTTTGCGCTTACAATACAGCAAAGGCTTTAGCTGAAAACGGTAAGAATGTTTTGCTTATTGATTTAGACTTTTACCATCCGTCTATACACCGCTATATTGACGATAAGGCGCAGCTTAAAGGCGATATTGTTGATGTCTTGCTTGGAAAATATGACGAAGCCTACAGGGTGGGTGACAGCCGCCTTTATGTTTTGGCAAAAGAAAATCCAAAAGACGATAACAAGCGGCTTTTGCGGCTTTTCAATTCCAACCGCCTTGCAAACTTCCTTTCAGGACTTAAAAAGGATTGGGATTACATTATTCTTGATACGCCGCCCTGCACCCTTATATCCGATTCTTCAAGTATATCCGAACAGTGCGACGGTATACTGTATGTTATCCGCCAGGACTACGCAAAGCGCAACCAGATATCGGACGGTGTACAAAGCACGACAAACTACGGCACGCCGATTATCGGCTGCATATTCAACGGGGTTGAGTCCTCATACTCCGCAAACTACAATTATTACGGAAAATACGGGCGCTACAGCGGCTACGGAAAGTACGGTAATTACGGAAGATACGGTGCTGCCGGAAATTATAAAACCGATGCGCAGTTTAACGGAAAACTAAAAAAGGAAAGCGACGGATCGGTAGGCGCAGCCGATAAAGAGGACTGATGACGATTCAACCCTGCGCGCTGATGAATTTTTAAATCAAATAAGGCAACAAATCGGCTATCTGCCGAGGTGTTGCCTTTTAAGCCTTATGGGTAATATATTTAAGGAGTTGAAATGAATTGACCGATATCCACTCGCATATAATTCCGGAAATTGATGACGGTTCTCGCAACATTGAAGAATCGCTTGAAATGTTGGACGCAGCGGCTCAAAGCGGTGTAAAGGCTATTGTTGCAACACCGCATTGCAATATACCCAATGTCTGCGGAAATTATGAAGATGACGATATTGAGATTTTATTCGACATTCTTGTGAATGCGGTGCGCCGCGCCGAAATACCCATAAACCTTTACAGGGGGGCTGAAATATTTGCTACCTCCCATCTTCCCACCCTGCTTAAGAGGGGACATATACGGACATTAAACGGCGGCAAATATTTTTTAACCGAATTTTCTTTTGATGAACTTCCGGATTATGCTTTTGAAACAATGGATATGTGTTTAGAACTTGGCTATGTGCCTGTAATTGCACACCCTGAAAGATACGCCTTTATCCGCCGCGACCCACAAATTGCATACGCATTTGTAAATATGGGCTGCCTTTTGCAGGTTAATAAAAGCAGTTTTTTCGGCAGTTTTGGGGAACAGCAGAAACTTTGCGCCGAACTGCTTGCCGAACACGGGCTTATTGCGGCAGTGGCAAGCGACGCGCACCGCGCCGATACGCGCACTACGGAAATGGGCAAAATACGGGATTATTTGACTCGTATGTACGGAAGCGATTTCAGCCGCGCGGTTCTTGAAACCAACCCGGCGCACATAATAAACGGCGAAGATTTTAGCCTGCCCGAACCGATACCTTTTGAACCTATGGAAATACCTGATTGGGAATAACCCAATCAGGTATTTTTCATTATAATTTGTTCTATAACATCAGCGGCGTGTTCGCAAAGGTCGCAGCAGTGTTCCATACTTTCATATACCGCCTTATGTCCTATAAGGGTTTTGCAGTCATTTTCACTGCCAAACAATTCGTGCAGCGCCTCAGCATATGCGGCGTCCGCCTCGCCCTCAATTGTATTTACCTTAACAAGTGCGTCCCTAAGAGCCACAGGCTTTTTAAAAGTGCGCAGGCACTTTGCGGCGTCGTGCAGTGCAGAAACGCACCGTCCCACCGTTTTTGAGATATATTCGGCGTAGGTTGGCTTTTTGTCGATACAATACATATAAATATCCAACACAACCTCGTCTACCGCGTCGGTTACATCGTCTATTATCTGTACCAGACGCAGTATATCCTCGCTGTCTATCGGCGGCAGAAATTCGGTGCTTAACCGCTTGATTATATCGTGCTGCAGCTCGTCTGCTTTTTGCTCTATTTCGTGCATTTTGTCCTTTTTTGCGGTTATCACTTTAACCGAGTAATCTGCCATCATTTCCTGCAGCAGTGCCGCCGCACGAACGCACAGTTCGGTTTGTGCTTCAATCATTTTAAAATAATCATTTTTTGTTTTTGCCATTTGCGTTCCCCTCCCGTGTAGGTTGCTTTAAGAAAACAGAATCAAAAACAGTTTTGCCGTAATATACCCCAAAACGCCGCACCCCGGAAATGTGAACAGCCAGGTAAACACAAGGCTTTTAACAATGCCCCAATTTACATTGCTTACCCGTCTTGCGGCGCCCACGCCCATTATGGCAGTGGTTTTGGTATGTGTGGTGCTTACAGGTATACCTGTAAGGGACGAAAACAGCAGGCACAGTGTAGCAGCCGCATCTGCCGAAAAACCCTGGTACGGTTTTAATTTTACCATATCCATACCCACCGATTTTATTATGCGATAACCGCCTATTGAGGTGCCGAGCCCCATAACGGCGGAACAGGCCGCCATAAGCCACACCGGGACGGTAAACTGCGCCGTTTGCGAATCACCGTTTGAAAAGGCAAATGCCAGCAAAAACACCGCCATAAACTTCTGTCCGTCCTGCGCACCGTGCATAAATGCGGTTGCCGCGCCGCCTGCTATCTGTGCGCCGTCGAAAAAGCGTTTCGTGCTTACTCTATCGCGATTTTTACAAAACAACACGGTTATTTTCGCGGTTAAGAACCCAAGTGCAAACCCAAGCGCAGTAGAAAGCAGAATACCCCAGATGACCTTTACCCATTCAGAGCCGTTTATACCCTTAAAACTGCCCTGTATTGCCACAGCGGCACCCGAAAGTCCTGCAATAAGGGCGTGGCTTTCGCTTGTAGGTATGCCAAAATACCACGCCGCCGTTGCCCAAACAACTATTGCCGACATTGCCGCGCAAAGCGCAATAAGTGAAAGGTGCGCGTCACCGCCGAAATCTACCATATTATATATTGTAACGGCAACCGACTGGTTAAGCGCGGTCATAATAAACACACCCAAAAAATTGAATATCGCCGCCATAATAATGGCTTTGCGCGCGCCTATTGCGCGTGTTGAAACGCAGGTAGCAATTGCGTTGGGTGCGTCGGTCCAGCCATTTACAAGGATAACGCCGAAAATTAAAAGCGATGAAACCAGCAATATCGGGTTTTCGCCAAGTCGGGTTATAAAATCTGTCAGTGACATACACATTCACCTTTGGACTTAAATTTTAGTTTTTGAGGTAGTTTTCTATTCTAAGCAAGCGGTTATATTTTGCAACGCGGTCGGTTCGGCAGGGTGCGCCTGATTTTATAAAGGGGCAATTCATACCAACCGAAAGGTCGGCTATAAAACTGTCTTCGGTTTCGCCCGAACGGTGTGACACTATCGGGGTATATCCCTTCGATTTTGCGTAGCGGATAACTTGAAGCGTTTCGCTTAATGTGCCTATTTGGTTAAGTTTTATAAGAATTGAGTTAGCCGCGCCCTGTTTTACACCCTCTTTAAGCCGTTTTATATTGGTAACGAAAAGGTCGTCGCCTACAAGCATTACACGGTCGCCCAAGCGCTCGGTCAGTTCTTTCCAACCCTCGGCGTCGTCATCGCCCAAGCCGTCTTCAACCGATATAATCGGGTATGCGTCAATCAGGTTTTCAATATAACTTATAAGTTCCTCGTAATCCATAGTTACATTGCGTTTGGGCAGGTGGTAAGTCCCGTTATCGTACCATTCGCCCGAGGCAATATCAAGCGCAAGTTTAACATCGCTATCGTCAAATCCTGCCTTTTCAATGGCTTTTAAGATATATTCAATAGCCTGTTCATCGCTTTTCAGGTCGGGCGCAAAACCGCCCTCGTCGCCGACGCCGGTGGAAAGCCCCTCACCCTTTAATATGCTGCCGAGGGCGTGATATATTTCCGCACCCGTTCTAAGCGCTTCGCTGAAAGAGTTACAGCCCACGGGCACTATCATAAACTCCTGTATATCAATATTATTTGTGGAATGAGCGCCGCCGTTGAGTATGTTCATCATCGGCGCAGGAAGTTTTTCGCCCGATATGCCGCCTATATACTTAAAAAGCGGCAGATTCTGCGATTTTGCAAAGGCGCGTGCGCCTGCAAGCGATACGGCAAGAACAGCATTGGCGCCGAGACCCGATTTATCCTCGGTACCGTCAAGGTCAATCATTGCCGAATCAAGCGTGCGCTGATTGCAAACACCGCCTGCCGAGAGCATAGGGGCTATGCGGTCGTTAATATTTCTTACGGCTGAAAGCACTCCTTTGCCGTTATAGCGTTCTGCGTTTCCGTCGCGAAGTTCAAGCGCTTCGTACCGCCCTGTTGACGCACCCGAAGGCGAGAGCGCCGCACCGCAGTATCCGCCATCAAGCTGCACCTCCGCGTACACTGTCGGATTGCCGCGCGAATCAAGAAATTCGTACCCTTTTACATTTATAATTTCACCGTTCATAAATATTCCTCCGTTTAAACAATGTCACGCTTATTTTTGCCGCTTAAAAACTTTTTTATACTTAGACAAAACAATTAGGGTACAACGGGGAAATATTAAAACAGGGCGGCCGAACAAATCGGTCACCCTGTTTTGGTTTTTATTGATTTTTATTCGGCTGCCGATTTTTCCAAAGCGGCTGCACGGTCGGCTTCCTCGTCAAATTTTTTGTTGCGGAAATAAAGGCCTATATCTATCGAAATTTCTATGAAATTGAGGACATAGAAGAAAAATCCCAAATAGAATATAAATCCCGACGCTCCGCCGACCGTCTGTATAATTTTTCTGGCAATTCCGCAAGCGTAACCGAAAAGCAAAAACACCTCAAAAAACAGGCTTTTACCTTTAGATGTGTGTGACACCAGTGACTTACGGATTGACAGCGGCCACGAAAGACCGAAACAAAAAATTGTGAGTGCTTCAAGCAAATCTGTTATAATACCCATTTAAACCTAACTTTCTATTATTTTCTTCTGTAATCGGGCAGCAGTTTAGGCGATACCGCGTCGGTTTTGATGCCTGCTGCCGCACGCTCTGCATCAAATTTTGCTATGTGTTCAAGCGTTAAATTGCCGAGTTTGACATCTGCCGCGTGGGCAGCGGCATTTTTACCTGCCGTTCTGCCGAACACGATAATGTCCAAAAGTGAGTTACCCATCAAGCGGTTTCTGCCGTGTATTCCGCCTACAGCCTCGCCTGCTACATACAGGTTTTCTACTGCGGTGCTCATACCGTCGGCATTTATGTCAATACCGCCGTTCTGGTAATGCAGGGTGGGATAAACCAGAATAGGCTCGCGGCGGATATCTATGCCGTAACTTGCAAACATACGCATCATAGCGGGGATGCGGCGCTCAATAGTGCCCTCGCCGCCGATTTTTTCAATCATCGGGGTATCAAGCCAAACAGCCTTGCCGCTGCCGGTGTCAACACCCTCGTCACGGTCCGAACATTCGCGGATTATGGAGGCAGCCGCAACATCGCGTGTTTCAAGCGGATGCATAAACACCTTACCGTCGCGGTTTACAAGTTTTGCGCCGAGCGAACGGACTTTTTCGGTAACAAGCGCACCGAATATCTGCTGGGGGAACGCCGCACCCGTGGGGTGGTATTGCAAGGTGTCGGCATAAAGCAGTTTTGCGCCTGCACGGTAACCGAGCACAAGTCCGTCAGCCGTTGCGCCGTAATGGTTTGAGGTGGGGAAACCCTGGTAGTGCATTCTGCCTGCGCCGCCGGTTGCGATTATTACGGTTTTTGCGCGCGCAACAAGCAGTTCGTGCGTTTCCATATTCATAAGCACCGCGCCCGCAGCATTGCCCTTGTCGTCAAGTATAAGCTCAACCGCCGCCGTGAAATCCACAACCGGAATATTGCGGTTAAGCACTTCGTCACGCAAAGTACGCATAATTTCCGCGCCCGAATAGTCCTTTGCGGCGTGCATACGCTTTCTGGAAGTTCCGCCGCCGTGCGTGGTTATCATCGTCCCGTCGGGCGTTTTGTCAAACTCAACACCCAATTCGTTAAGCCATTTTATCGCCTCGGGTGCGTCGCAAACCAATTTTGAAAGAAGTTCGCGCTTTGCGGCAAAGTGGCCGCCGCCGAAAGCGTCAAGAAAATGGATAGCAGGCGAATCGTTGGGCTTATCGGCAGCCTGTATTCCGCCCTCTGCCATCATTGTATTGGCGTCGCCCAAACGGAGTTTGGTAACTATCATAGCCTTTGCGCCTGCGTTATCCGCTTCGATTGCAGCGGATGCACCTGCGCCGCCGCCGCCGATTATAAGCACATCAACATCATATGCCGGGTTGCTAAGGTCAACACTGTCGGCAGTTATGCGGCTGTTAGCCTCAAGCATTTCGGCAAGTTCGTGCGGCACTTTTTCGCCCTTATTGGGCCCTACTTTAAGCGTTGCAAACTCGCTTTTTTTATAATCGGGATGATACTGCGCCAGTAAAGCGTCCTTTTCGTCCGCAGTCATACGGCGCGGTTCAAGCGCAATATTAGCGTCACGCGCAGCCTCAACCGCGTCCAAAGATTTTCTGAATTCTTCTGAATACATAATGTCGCCCCCTTATTTCTCGATTTCGCGGTTGTTATAGAGTTCTTTTAACTCCTCAACCGGTTTGCCCATAAGTGAAGATATAAGGTCGGTAAACGCCCCTGATTTTACCTCTTCAACGCGTTTTTTAAGATGCTCCGACTCGGGCTCTAAGTACTTGCCGTTAAGGCGGCGGGCAAGCATTGCAACCTGCGGGTGCGAGATACCTGCCGGGCAGCGCGATGAACATACGCCGCACATAACGCAGTCAAACGATTCTTCGGCGCATTTGTCGTATTCGCCGCGCTGGGCATATGCGATATATTGCATTACATTAAGCCCCTGAGTGCAGCTTTTTGTGCAGGCGTTACAGCCTACGCAGGCGTATATTTCGGGGTAAAGCTGCATCATAATCTGCTCTGTCGGCTTTATTTTTTCAATGTCGTAAACCTGTTTAACAAGGGGGAAAAACGGCAGTGTAGCAACATACATATCATTCTCCACCTTGGTTTGACAGGCAAGACAGGTTTTCAGGTCGCGGCAACCTTTTATGCGGTATATAGTAGCGCAAGCGCCGCAAAAGCCGTTACGACAGCCGCAGCCGCGCACGAGTTGATACCCTGCATATTCCATTGCGCGCATTATAGTAAGGTTATCCGGCACGCTGTATTTTTTGCCGAACAGGTACACATTTACCATATTATCCATTTGTTCGTCCTCCCTTTAATATTCGTCGGGCAGTTCGTCAATTTCATCAAAGCGGAATACAGGCCCGTCTTTGCAGACATATTTTGAGCCGATATTGCACCTTCCGCATTTGCCGATGCCGCATTTCATACGAAGTTCCATTGTTGTATAGACCTGAGTTTTATCAAAACCGAGTTCCTGCAAACCTGCAAGTGTAAATTTAATCATTATCGGCGGTCCGCACAGAACAGCGGTCTTATCGGTTGAGAAGCCCAACTCCTTAACATAATTGGGGACAAACCCGACATGACCGTCCCAATCGGGCTGCTCACGGTCAATGGTCAAATATACATTAACGCCATCATCATTCTGCCATTCTTCGATTATTTCTTTATAGTCGACTAAATCCTGTTTGCTGCGCGAGCCGTAGACAATATCAATTTTACCGTAACGGTCGCGGTAGTGGCGGCAGTAGTTGATTACCGAGCGCAGCGGTGCTAGTCCTATACCGCCTGCAACAAACAAAAGGTCCTGCCCTGCAAATTCAGTATCAACGGGGAAGGGTTTGCCGTACGGTCCGCGTATGGTTATTTCCTGGCCGACTTCCATTGCGTGAAGCCACTGGGTTACGCAGCCGCATTTTTTAATGGAAAATTCCATATACTCGGTGTTTGTGGGTGATGAGGTTATTGAAAACATAGCCTCGCCCACGCCGGGAACCGAGAGCATAGCGCACTGTCCCGGCATATGGTCAAACGCCTTTTTACCGTCCGGCGTTACCACGCGAAAGGTTTTAACATCGGGCGTATCAATACGGATATCGGTTACAACGCCGATTTTAGGTATAAGCGGTTCATTAACATTTATCATACTCTGCCGCCTCCTAACTTTTTCATTACCTTGACTATATTCATCCCTATCGGGCATTTTGCAAGGCATCTGCCGCAGCCGACGCAGGAGAACATTCCGTCATTATTTGTCGGGAAATAGACCAGCTTATGCATAAAACGCTGGCGGAAACGCTCAAGTTGAGTAAGGCGCGGCTGACCTGCCGACATCTTGGTGAATTCCGAGAACATACAAGAATCCCAGCAGCGGAAGCGTTTAACGCCGTGACCCGTGTTGAAATCTTTAATATCGTAACATTGGCAGGTCGGGCAAACATAGGTGCAGGTGCCGCAGCCCAGGCAGGATTCCGAAAGTCCCGACCACTCGGGTGAATCAAAAAATTCTTTGGTTTTACCTGCACCGAAAGCGTCGGCTTTTAGGCCGCTGAGCGGCAGCTCGGCCATTCTTTCGGATATAAGTTTTTTCTGTTCATCCGCTGCCCCGGTATCACATTCCTCGGTGAGCGGCTGCAATTTTTCCAAAAGGGCTGTACCTTTATCGGTTTGGGCGTTAAGGAACAAATCGCTGTCGGTCATATAGCAGGCGATATCGCCGCCGGGTTCTGACGGGTTAATTCCGAAAGTACCGCAGAAGCAGGTGGAATTGGGCTTTGTACAGGCAAGGGTGATTATAACGCCGTGTTCGCGGCGGTTGGTATAATAACTGTCAACCGGTTCGGCGGCAAACACGCGGTCAAGCACATCAAAACTGCGTGCATCGCAGGCGCGGACGCCGAAAACCGCAAAATCTTCACACTCGCTGCGCGTATCTATTATTTCAATTTTTTTACCGGCAGTTTTAAAATCCATAAGATTTTCGGTTTGCGGAAAGAAGAAATCTTTAGCGCTGCGCACGGTGTTAAGGCGTGAGGAGAGTTTTGCGCCCTCGCTCCACTCGGCAAATTTTGCGCCCGATTCGGTATCAACGGGCAAATAAAGCCTGTTTGTTTCGCTTATTGCGGAAAACAGTTCGTCAATTCGGTTTAAAGAGATCTTACGCATTTCCGTCACCTCTCTTAACAGCGTCGCACGGCTCAATATCCTCGGTAGTGTAGTTTACTATCGGGGCGCGGCTGCCTTCCTCGGCGCCTGCCTGATATTCGCCGTAAAATTCATCAATATCCTTAATAAACTTGCGGTTAAGCAGATGAAGCGGAATATGCTCGGGACATACGCGCGAGCACTCGCCGCAGTCGGTACATCTTCCTGCAACATGAAAAGCGCGGATAATGTGGAACATTTTATCTTCAAATGAGTTTGCCGCCGCTTTGTTTTCAACACCCGAATTGGGGTTATCAAATACGCATTTTTCGCAGGTGCAGGCAGGGCACACATCACGGCAGGCATTACAGCGTATGCAGCGCGAAAGCTCGCTCTGCCAAAACGCAAAACGCTCGTCCGGAGTCATTTTTTCAATTTTTTCAACTTCGTCAAAACGGTGTGACTCGATTACTTCCCCGTCATTGCCCAAAAGTTCATCATAAGCGACATGCTTTTTGGACTTGCAGTTTATGCAGCGGTCGGGCAGCAGTTCTTCGCGTTTTACGGTTACTGAACCGTCAAACAATGTTTCAATCTCAACGGTTTCGCCGTTATCGGTTACCGATTTAACGCTCTCGCTTACTTCTCTGATTTTCTTAGGGTCAAGCATACCGTTGCAAGGTACGCCGACAGCATAAACATTATCGCGGTTAAAGCGGTGCTCGGTAAGCAGCTGGTTGAAACTGTAGGTATCGCAAGGCTTTAAAAAGGCAAGCACCTTTTCGCCGTTTGCGGTTTGTTTTATAAGGTATTTTGAAAAGTTTGCTCCGCAAAGGTCGCCCCAAACAAAGCCGTTTTCCAATTCATCTTTTGAAGTGAACACGGCAGGGGTTATATCATAGTACGACTCGCCCGTTGCCCAGCCGAGAACCTTTGAAACAGAGTCGTTTTCGAGCAGTTCGGAGGCACGCGATACAAGCGCGTCACGGGTTATTTCTTGCATCTTAAATCCTCCAATCTTTTATTTTCACCAAGAGCCGCTACAGTGCTTACAAAATCGTTCATTGTTGCGGCAAATTTAGCACCTTCGGCAGCAGACACCCATTCAACACGGGTGCGCTCACGCTCTATGCCGAGGTAATCAAGCATTGAGAACAGCAGCGCCATACGGCGGCGTGTGTAATAGTTGCCCGAAGTAT
>CAVALG010000039.1:0-10053 GCA_963589585.1 Roseburia sp. AF12-17LB | reverse complement strand
ATTATTATGTATATGTCTCTGCAACCGTTGTTACTACAATCATAAATAACCTTATTCTTAATGCTATATGCAATAAAATTCATCCGCATTTAAAGGATAAAACAGAGCCTGTCAGTTTTGAAAAGGGACCTATAAGAAGCAGGATATACTCTACCTTTGTTTATAAAATAGGCGGTGTGGCAGTAAACAATACGGATAATATCCTGATTTCAATGCTTGTAAGCACCGCCGCCGTAGGCTTTTATTCAAATTATTACACAATTATATCTGCTATACAGGGATTTATTGCCATTATATCAACCTCGCTTATAAGCGGAATAGGAAATCTCGCCGCCGGCGGGGATAAGAAAAGGCAGTATGAAATTTTTAGTATGGCTTTGCTTTTTTATCATTTTGTGGCGGCGCTCGGCTTGGCAGGCTTCAGCTTGCTGTTTAATGATGTTATAACGGTGTGGCTTGGCTCAAAGTATTTGTTTGACGGTAAAACTGTTTTTATAATTGCCTTTAATTTTTATATTACAAATGCGGTTACCCCTATATGGATGTACCGTGAGGCAAACGGTTTGTTTGAACAGGTAAGATATTTAATGCTTATTCGTGCGCTGATTAACATTGTACTCTCGGTGATTTTAGGAAAGATTTGCGGCACATTCGGCATCTTGCTTGCTACGGCAATAAGCCTTATAGCCACAGGTTTTTGGTACGAACCCGGTATTCTTTTCAAAAATATATTTGAAATGCCCGTTTCAAAGTATTGGTCAAAACAAATTAAGTACTTTGCAGCCACTCTTTTGGGGATGGCGGTTTCCTGCTTTGTAATACATTTTATGCCCGGCGGAATAATAATGTTGGCGGTAAAAGCAGTCGTAATTGCAGTGTCTGTTTCTTTGTCTTTTTTAGCGGTTTCATATAAGAGTATGGAATTTAAAACGGCAACCGATTTTCTGAAAATCAGGAGGAAATAATATGTCTTTATTCAAAAACAAAACCTTAATGATAACCGGCGGAACGGGGTCGTTCGGTAATGCGGTGCTTAACCGTTTCCTTAACACCGATATAGGTGAAATACGCATTTTTTCAAGAGATGAAAAAAAGCAGGACGATATGCGCCACGAGTTCCAGGCGAAAATGCCGGAAGTTTCCGATAAAATCAGTTTTTATATCGGTGATGTGCGCGATTTGCAATCGGTGAAAAACGCTATGCACGGTGTAGACTATATTTTCCACGCTGCAGCCTTAAAACAGGTTCCCTCCTGCGAATTTTTTCCGATGGAAGCGGTGCGTACTAATGTTATAGGCACGGATAATGTCTTAACCGCCGCTATTGACGAGGGCGTGGAAAGCGTAATCTGCCTTTCAACAGATAAGGCGGCTTACCCCATAAATGCTATGGGTATTACCAAGGCGATTGAAGAAAAGGTTGCCGTTGCCCGTTCGCGCAATTCGGGCAAGACTAAAATTTGCTGCACCCGTTACGGCAATGTTATGTGTTCGCGCGGCTCTGTTATTCCGCTTTGGATAGATCAAATTAAAAACGGCCAGCCCATTACTATAACCGAACCTGCAATGACGCGCTTTATTATGTCGCTTGAAGAGGCTGTAGATTTGGTTCTCTTCGCCTTTGAGCACGGCGAAAACGGCGACCTGCTTATACAAAAGGCCCCTGCCTGCACTATTGAAACACAGGCAAAAGCGGTTTGCGAACTGTTTGGCGGCAAAACGGAGGATATAAAGGTTATAGGTATACGCCACGGCGAAAAAATGTATGAAACCCTGCTTACAAATGAAGAATGTGCAAAAGCTGTGGATATGGGTAATTTCTATAGAGTACCTGCCGATAACCGAGGGCTTAATTACGATAAGTATTTTAAAGAGGGCGACGAGAAACGCAATACCCTGAAAGAGTTTAATTCGCATAATACAAAGATGCTGAATGTTGAAGAAACTAAAGCCAAAATTGCATCGCTTAAGTACATACAGGAAGAACTTGAAAAGATAGTGTAAGGTGGTGAAGCGGTTATGCCCGATATACAACAAACCGGAATAACAGCACTTGTTAAAAGCGCTGTTACGGGCGGAAAAGCAGTTGTTCCCGAAAAGTTTGACTGGGCTGACGCACTGAATACCGCAAGAAGGCACCAAGTAATGCCGATGCTCTATTACGGCGTGCAATATTCAAATATCATTCCGCCGCCGGAAATAATGCAGAAACTTGAACTTGAAACCTATAAAAATGTGGCAGTTTCGCAAAATCAGTTGTATGCGCTGGAGCAGATGTACAAGGCGTTTGACGAAAATGAAATCGACTATATGCCCCTTAAAGGTTCGGTGCTTAAATTTGTTTATCCAAAACCGGAACTCAGACCTATGGGCGACGCAGATATACTTATACGGCAGGAGCAATACGAAAAGATTCGCCCTGTAATGACCGCGTTGGGCTTTAGCGAAATACTTGAAAGCGACCACGAGATTGTGTGGGATAAAAAGGGCATTTTGCATGTAGAGCTGCACAAGCGGCTTATTCCGTCATATAACAAGGATTATTATGAATACTATGGCGACGGTTGGCGCTTTGCGGAGCATAAAGAGAAATGCCGTTATGATATGCGTGACGAAGATAATTATATTTACCTTTTCACCCACTATGCCAAGCACTACCGCGACGGCGGAATAGGCATACGCCATATGACCGACCTGTATGTCTTTTCTTCGGCGCGCCCGGAACTTGATTACGGTTATATAACAAAAGAATTTGAAAAACTTCAATTATTAGAGTTTTTTAAAAACACAAAGCATACGCTTGATGTTTGGTTCGGCGGCGAAACACCGGATAATATGTCGGATTTTATAACGGCAAAAATCTTCGGCAGCGGTTCTTACGGCACATATAACGCACATCTCTTATCCGCTGCGCTTAAAACCTCAGGCCCAAAAAGCAACAAAGCTGAAATTAAAAAAACGCTTATACTGAACAGAATGTTCCCACCGTATAAATCAATGCTTTCAAGATATAAATGCCTGGAAAAGCACCCGGCACTTTTACCGCTTATGTGGTTTGTAAGATTTTTACAAATGCCTTTTCGCCGCGAAAGTGTAAAGCGTAATATAGAAAATGCGAAAATAACCGCTCCGGATAAGATTATCGCTTATAGGGATGAACTTGAGGCAGTCGGGCTTAAATATAATTTCAAGGAGTAGTAAATGAACATACTTGTAACAGGCGCTAAAGGCTTTGTCGGAAAAAATCTTTGCGCAGCACTTAAAAACATACGCGACGGTAAGGACAGAACGCGCCCTGTAAAAATTGAGGAAGTTTTTGAGTATGATATAGACACCGAAAAATCACTGCTTGACGGTTTTTGTGAAAAAGCGGATTTTGTATTTAATCTTGCCGGTGTAAACCGCCCGAAAGAAACCGCCGAATTTATGCAGGGAAATTTCGGTTTTGCGGGCGAATTGCTGAATACGCTTAAAAAACACGCAAACACCTGCCCCGTTATGCTTTCAAGTTCTGTTCAGGCTACGCTTGTAGGGCGTTATAACAGCGACTACGGCAGAAGCAAAAAAGCAGGGGAAGACTTGTTTTTTAAATACTCCGAGGAAACAGGCGCAAAGGTGCTGGTTTATCGTTTCCCAAACCTTTTCGGAAAGTGGTGCAGACCGAACTACAACAGTGCGGTGGCTACCTTCTGCAATAATATTGCAAATGATTTACCCATAACGGTAAATGACCGCAATACGGAACTTGAACTTTTATATATAGACGACTTGGTTGCCGAAATGCTTGACGCGCTTGAGAATAAGGAGCATAGATGTGAATTTGACGGAATTAACACCGTAATTACCGAAAACGGAAAATATTGCGCGGCATCCCCCACATATAAAGTTACCCTCGGCGAAATAGTGGATTTATTGGAACAGTTTAAAAATCAGCCGAAAACGCTTCTAATGCCCCAAATACCCGTTAATTCATTTGCAAAAAAACTGTATTCCGCCTACCTTTCATACCTGCCCAAAGAAAAAATCGCATTTCCGCTTAAAATGAATACGGACAATCGCGGAAGTTTTACAGAACTGCTTAAAACAGAAAATTGTGGGCAGTTTAGCGTTAATATTTCAAAACCCGGAATTACAAAAGGTCAGCATTGGCATAATTCAAAGTGGGAATTTTTTATAGTCGTATCGGGACGCGGACTTATTGAGGAAAGAAAAATCGGCAGCGATGAAGTCTTGCGTTTTGAGGTAACCGGCGATAAAATAGAGGCTGTGCATATGCTGCCGGGATATACCCACAATATAATAAATTTATCTGATACCGATGATTTGGTAACTCTTATGTGGGCTAATGAACAGTTTGACCCGAGCCGCCCCGACACATTTTATGAGGAAGTGTAACAATGGAAATCAAAACCGATTACAGCGATGTTAAATTTAAAAATAACGGTAAATTAAAACTTTTAATAATCGTAGGTACACGCCCCGAAATAATAAGGCTTGCGGCGGTAATAACCAAATGCCGCCAATATTTTGATTGCATTTTGGCGCATACGGGCCAAAATTACGATTATAACCTTAACGGCGTATTTTTTAAAGACCTGAAACTCGAAGACCCCGAGGTGTATATGGACGCGGTGGGCGACGACCTCGGCGCTACCGTGGGCAATATAATAAATTGCTCGTATAAATTGATGAACGAAATAAAGCCCGACGCGCTGTTGATTTTGGGCGACACAAATTCCTGCCTTTCGGCTATTGCGGCAAAGCGTTTGCATATTCCTATTTTCCATATGGAGGCAGGAAACCGCTGTAAAGACGAATGTTTGCCGGAGGAAACCAACCGCCGTATCGTAGATATAATATCCGATGTTAATATGGCGTATTCAGAGCACGCGCGCCGCTACCTTGCCGAGTGCGGATTGCCGAAAGAGCGCACATATGTTACAGGTTCGCCTATGGCAGAGGTGCTGCGCGGAAATTTAGAAGAAATAAAGCAATCGGATATTCTTGAAAGACTAAATTTAGAGCCTAAAAAGTATATCCTGCTTTCGGCTCATAGGGAAGAAAATATTGACACCGAGAAGAACTTTTTATCCCTCTTTACCGCTATAAACAAACTGGCGGAAAAGTATGATATGCCTATTCTGTATTCCTGCCATCCGCGCTCTAAAAAGAGGCTGGAGCAAAGCGGCTTTAAACTTGATAAAAGGGTTATTCGGCACGAACCGCTTGGTTTTCACGATTATAATAAGTTACAGATGAACGCTTTTTGCGTTGTGTCGGATTCAGGTACTCTCCCTGAAGAAAGCAGCTTTTTTACAAGCGTGGGCAACCCGTTCCCTGCGGTTTGCATAAGAACCTCTACCGAACGCCCCGAAGCACTTGACAAAGCCTGCTTTATACTTGCCGGAATTGACGAAAAATGTCTTTTACAAGCCGTTACAACTGCAATAGATATGAACGAAAACAGCGATATAGGCACACCCGTGCCCAACTATACCGACGAAAATGTTTCAACTAAGGTTGTGAAACTGATACAGTCCTACACAGGTGTGGTTAATAAAATGGTGTGGAGGAAACAATGAAAAAGTAAAACACTCCGGTAATAGCAGAGTTATACTTGTTATTGTGTTATTGCCTGCAAGCGGAGTAATATTCCGCCTTTCTAATGTGGCGTGCGCTTATATACATATAATTAAAAGGTCCCTTTTAAAAAGGGACCTTTATTTTATGGTATAGTTTTGTGCCTGTGCTCGGCAAAATATTTAACTTGGAAATCCGTGTCAAAATGTACACTTTTTGAAACAAAAATTAATTTGTAGTATTTTATAAAATACCAATTGATATTTATACATTTTTTGTAAAATACACCGTTGACTTTTACATAAATATATGCTATAATCTTGTCAAATAGTGGCAGTCAAAAAGTGTACCTTTTGACATCGCCGATTTTCTTGGCTTAATGTATCAAATTTTTAAAATGCACCTTGATTTTTACTTAATATGGTAGTATAATAAGGAAAAACCACCTTTCCTAAAATGTACACTTTATGGAAATTATAAAACCTTTATTATCAGATGATTTTGCCGGTTTTAAAACGGTGTGTTTTTATTATTTTCATAATGTTTTTCAGTTGCTTTTTGTTTTTTAACCAATAAATTCATTTAGTGAAAAACATTGTAAAAAGTGTTAAACTTTATTCATTGACAGGTAAATGGTTTTGTGCTATATGTATAGTGTAAGGACTGTATGTTGGGCGTAATTTGTAGTTTTGCCAACCGCCGCACTTCCGCGGCTTGCGCCTGCCGCCGCAAACCACTTCCGCGCGGCTCACCTAAGCGCAGACGGTAACTTGTGTGTACTGTAAATTGCAGCGCATAGAACTTAATGACGGGTAGAAATACATATTGCTTTAGTTCTTCTCTCCCTCAGTCAAAAATCTTGGATTTTTGACAGCTCCCTCGTCAGAGGGAGCCAAGGCAGATTGCTAACAGACGGCGGATGGTGCTTACCGTCTGTCCGCAATTTGGCGGTGTGCATAAGCCCTTGCCTCCACCTGACGGGGGTGCGGGTGTCCGGTGGACACCTCTGCGAAGCAGAAGCACCGACCGAGGCGGCAGCCGAGACGGTGGCTTTGCCGTAGGCAAAACTCGGAGGGAGAGAAAAAACAAACGGCAATCACAATTTACCGTCCGTTATCAAGCCACCGCTACCACGGTCTACAGTCTAGAGTCTAATGTCTAATGTCTAGATTGGGAGAGAAAAAACAAACGGCAATCACAATTTACCGCCCATTAACAATCTAAAGTATGGTGACTGAAGTTCTAATTACAAACAGAAAAAACTGCTTTGCTTTAGTTCTTCTCTCCCTCAGTCAAAAATCTTGGATTTTTGACAGCTCCCTCGTCAGAGGGAGCCAAGGAGTTTGAGGATTGCGGTAATTTGCGAATAGGCAGCAAGCGCTGCTAACTATAAAGTACGCAGCAACCCTTGCCTCACTCTGACGAGGGAGGTGGCACGGCTTTAGCCGTGACGGAGGGAGAGAAAATCCGCCGGTAATCACAATTTACCGTATGTTATCAAGCCACCGCTACCACGGTCTACAGTCTAAAATCTAATGTCTAATGTCTAGATTGGGAGAGAAAAAACAAACGGCAATCACAATTTACCGCCCATTAACAATCTAAAGTATGGTGACTGAAGTTCTAATTACAAACAGAAAAAACTGCTTTGCTTTAGTTCTTCTCTCCCTCAGTCAAAAATCTTGGATTTTTGACAGCTCCCTCGTCAGAGGGAGCCAAGGCAGATTGCTAACAGACGGCGGATGGTGCTTACCGTCTGTCCGCAATTTGGCGGTGTGCATAAGCCCTTGCCTCCACCTGACGGGGGTGCGGGTGTCCGGTGGACACCTCTGCGAAGCAGAAGCACCGACCGAGGCGGCAGCCGAGAAGCTGGCAAAACCGTAGGTTTTGACTGGGGGAGAGATAACGAAGACTAACGGTCAACCACCGACCGAGGCGGCAGCGCCGCCCTTGCCTCCACCTGACGGGGGAGGTGTCAAAACGAAGTTTTGACGGAGGGGGAGATAACTAAGACTAACGGTAACCTTATTACTTTATACATTTGAGTTTTTAAGTTATTACGGCAAACTGATAACAGACGGTAAATTGATATAGCAGAGAGTTCTTTCTCTCCCTCCGTCACGGCTGCGCCGTGCCACCTCCCTCGTCAGAGGGAGGCAAGGGGTTCTGCTTCGTGTCAGGTGTCCATCGGACACCCACACCCCGTCAGGTGGAGGCAAGGGCTTGTGCATACCATAGAATTGCGGATAGACGGTAAATTGAGATTAGCTTTAGTTTTTTGTACTTACAGTAAGAATTATCTGCCGTCCGTCCTTAGGCTGCCGTTACTATCAATCTTCTTGGCTCCTCCTGACGGGGGTGCGGGTGTCCGGTGGACACCTGACGCGCAGCAGAAGCACCGACCGAGGCGGCAGCCGAGACGGTGGCACGGCGCAGCCGTGACGGAGGGAGAGAAAAAACCAACGGTAATAACAATTTACCGTCTGTTATCAAAACTACTGTTACCCAAATCTAATGTCTAAAATCTAATGTCTAACATCTAGTTTGAGGGAGAGAAAAACCAATGGTAATAACAATTTACCGTCTGTTATCAATCTACCGTTACCGCAGTCTAACATCTAAAATCTAATATCTAACATCTAGTATGCCTCAAACCACTTCCGCGCGGCTCGCCTAAACGCCGGCTACGGTTTCAGTCAGCCGTCTGTTATCAAGTATAAAAAAGCGTAAGAACAGTAAAATCGGGTTGCGCAGAAAAGTCCGCCCCTAAAAAGCCCGTCCGCCGCCGAAAACATTCGTTTTCAGACGGTGCAAACATCGGCAACACAATGACGGCACGCAATCTGCAAATGCACCGTCACCAAGCGTTCCGCTTGGGGCGGCGGACGGGCTTTTAGGGGCGGACAATATTCAGCGCATACGGCAGCCCGTTTAATGGAAAAAAAGCCAAAGCAAATCAGTTTTTACCGTCTGTTATCAATCTACCGTTCTAGATTTTAGATGTTAGATACTAGATATTAGATGTGGGTAACGGTAGTTTTGATAACAGACGGCAAGCGTTGCTTGCAATTAGCCTTTTTCTCTCCCTCCGTCTTTGCCGCAGGCAAAGCCACCGTCTCGGCTGCCGCCTCGGTCGGTGCTTCTGCTGCGCAGAGGTGTCCACCGGACACCCGCACCCTCGTCAGAGGGAGCCAAGGAGTTGAGGGCAGCGGCAGTTAGAAGATAGACGGCAAACGCTGCTAACCGTCCGTTTGCAAACTAAACGGTATGCGGCAAACCCTTGCCTCCATCTGATGAGGGAGGTGGGTTTTGCCCAACGGGCAAAACTCGGAAGGAGAGAAAAAACAAACGGCAATAACAATTTACCGTCTGTTATAAATCTTAAATATGGTGACGGAAGTTCTAATAACAAACAGCAAAAACTTCTTTGCTTTAGTTCTTCTCTCCCTCAGTCAAAAATCTTCGATTTTTGACAGCTCCCTCGTCAGAGGGAGCCAAGGAGTTTGAGGGCTACGGTAGTTTGATAACAGGCGGTAAACGCTGCTAACTGTAAGCGCGCAGCAACCCTTGCCTCCACCTGACGGGGGTGCGGGTGTCCGGTGGAAACCTCTGTAAAGCAGCAACCCTTGCCTCCATCTGATGAGGGAGGTGGCACGGCTTTAGCCGTGACGGAGGGAGAGAAAAGCCGCCGGTAATTACAATTTACCGTCTGTTATCAATCTACCGTTAACACGGTCTACAGTCTAAAGTCTAATGTCTAATGTCTAGATTGGGAGAGAAAAAACAAACGGCAATAACAATTTACCGTCTGTTATAAATCTTAAATATGGTGACGGAAGTTCTAATAACAAACAGCAAAAACTTCTTTGCTTTAGTTCTTCTCTCCCTCAGTCAAAAATCTTCGATTTTTGACAGCTCCCTCGTCAGAGGGAGCCAAGGAGTTTGAGGGCTACGGTAGTTTGATAGCAGGAGGTAAACGCTGCTAACTGTAAGCGCGCAGCAACCCTTGCCTCCATCTGACGGGGGAGGTGGGTTTTGCCCAACGGGCAAAACCCGGAGGGAGAGAAAAAACTAATGGAAAGAACTATTTGCCGTCCGTTATCAAGCCACCGCTACCACGGTCTAAAGTCTAATATCTAATGTCTAACATCTAGCACGTGGCACGGCTTTAGCCGTGACGGAGGGAGAGAAAAGCCGCCGGTAATCACAATTTACCGTCTGTTATCAAACTACCGTCACCACGGTCTACAGTCTAAAGTCTAATGTCTGATGTCTAGATTGGGAGAGAAAAAACAAACGGCAATCACAATTTACCGTCTGTTATAAATCTTAAATATGGTGACGGAAGTTCTAATAACAAACAGCAAAAACTTCTTTGCTTTAGTTCTTCTCTCCCTCAGTCAAAAATCTTCGATTTTTGACAGCTCCCTCGTCAGAGGGAGCCAAGGAGTTTGAGGATTGCGGTAATTTGCG
>CAVALG010000038.1:0-4364 GCA_963589585.1 Roseburia sp. AF12-17LB | reverse complement strand
AAAATATCCGAAATATTTTTTAACAAGATATCCGAAAGCCTTGCACAGTTCGTGCGAAACATCACCGAGGGTTGCAATGTTAATTGAAACGATTATCCCTACAACGGTTATTGCAGTAAATGCCACCGCCGTTATAAGTTTTGCAAATATCTGCCCCGCATAGCTTACAGGCAGAGTAAGAGTCAAATACCCCTCGTTTGTGAAAAGGTTTTTATAAAACCTGGTTACGCCCACCGCTACGCACATAACCGAGCATACCAATATGGAAATGCACAAGGCGACTATTGATGATGTGTTTACTATTGAATAGGTTGTTGTTTCCGACTCGAACAATTGCACTACCCTTGTAAGAACCGACATACCCAAAAGTATCAAAAGCATCGGCAGCATTGTTCTGAACCAAGCAATAAATTCAAATTTTATAAGTTTCTTCACCATTTGAATACCTCCCTGAACAGTTCGTCAACGCTTTTGCCGTTTTCGGCGCGTATATCGTCAACCGAACGCTGCAGCACTATCTCGCCGCGGTTAATGAATATCGCCTCGTCCAATACCTGCTCTATATCCGAAATAAGATGCGTTGAAATAAGAACCGACGCGTCGGGATTATAATTGTTAAGTATAGTTGTGATTATATAATCGCGTGTCGCCGGGTCAACGCCTGCTATCGGCTCATCAAGCACATAAAGTTTTGCATTCCGGCTCATTGTAAGTATCAGCGATACTTTTTCTTTATTACCCTTTGAAAGTGTTTTCAGTTTTACCTCGGGCATAATTTTAAGGTCCGAAAGCATATCGTATGCCAACCGGGGTCTGAAATCCTCAAAAAAGTCGGTAAACATTGAAACTATCTGCCTTACCGTCATCCAAGAGTTTAAAAAGTTGCGATCGGGCAAATATGCCACTTCCCGCTTTGTTTGAACACCGGGTTTCATTCCGTTTACCTCTATTTCGCCCTCACTCGGTGTAAGGAGTCCGTTAATTAATTTTATCAGCGTAGTTTTACCCGAACCGTTAGGTCCCAAAAGTCCTATAATTTTGCCGCTTTCCACCGTAAGATTTATATTGTTGAGCGCTACGGTGTTGTGATACCGCTTTGTAAGGTTACGGCACACTAAGAGTTCACTCATTCTGACCACTCCTCTATTATTTTTTTGGTTTTTTTCAGGTCGCACCCCAGCAGCCGCATATTATCGACATACGCAGTTGTTTTCTCTTTTATAATTGCATCAACCGCCTCACGCGCTATGCTTATATCCTCCGATACATACCAGCCCGATCCGCGCAGTGAAAAGATAAGCCCCTTATTCTCAAGTTGTTCAAACGCCTTTTGCACCGTGTTGGGATTAACTCCGGCTGCCAGCGCTACTTCCCTTACCGACAACAGTTTCTGCCGCGGCTCGTATTCGCCCGATGCTATCATTACCGATAACTGCTCACATATTTGCGGGCAAATAGGTCTGCCTTTATCAATTACCCAGTCCATATGTTCACCTCCGTTTTTAATTTGATTTTCTTTCTTTAATTATATTTTTACTGCAGATATAGGTAACCAGAAAATATCCGCCGTATATGGCAACTATAAACAGCGCTACCCAAACTACCGAAGCCATTTGATTGGCACGCCCGAAAGAGCTTAATATATAGCTGCAGAATTTAATACCGAATACCGAATGGATAACGGCAATAATCAAAGGAAACATAAAGAATATTCCTATTTGCGAAAACAGCGCTTTGTTAATTGTTTTTTCGTCTGCGCCTAACTTTCTCAGCATACTGAACTTTTCCGCATTATCACTTGATTCGGAAAGTTCTTTAAGCGCTAAAACAGCCGCGCAGGATATTAAGAATATTATACCTAAATACAAACCTATGAATGTTACCATTGCGCCAAGACCTACGCTGCTTTCCTTAATTCTGATTTTAGAATCCATTTTAAGGATTACAGAATCCGAGCACCCGTCACAAAGTTCACGCAGCTCGTCATCCGCTGCCTTTTTGTCCTTTTCATCGGCGGCACTGTAGTTTGCCGTTAAACAGTCATACCGTTTCATAGAATCGTCAACCGCATCATCGGGGACAACGAAGAATCCCATATTTGCGTAGGTTGCGTTCATCTCTATAAACCCGTCGGCACAACTGCGGTATTTCGGGGTATAACTTTTGCCGTTTATATTCAGTTCGGCGTTTGCCTTAAGCCCCTCGTTCCTGAATTTTATATAGTCGGGGTAATTCGCAACAAGTATATATTCGCCGTCGTTTAAAGAATACTGCTTAAAGCCGAAAATTTTCGCAAGTTTGTTATAGTCGCTTAATTTGACGATAGTTTCAACTTCATTATACCGCATAAGCGGATATTTTTCTTTTGCAATTTTGTAATAACTGCCTATTGTATCCTTTAAAGTAACGCTTTCGGTTTCATAAATGCCTATGCTTACCGCGTCTTTTAAATTATCCGCCGCACTGTATTCTAAATTTTTAAGGCTGTCATCTACCGAAGATTTTGAATTTTCAATCTGCTCGGGCGAGTAATAGTCGGTGTCGGACAGATTAAGTTTTTTAGTGATTTGAACATCGGCAGGCGCTAATTTATTCAAATTATTTGTCATAGATATTTTCATTGACAGCGCGCTTGATAAAACACATATGGTTATAAACAGCATCAGGCATATCACCGTCATTGAAAACACTGTGGTGTTTATTTTGCTTGAAAATTGCCTTAAAGTAAAACTGTTTAAGCCCTTATAGTACACATTTTTCATACCCATAAATATCTTTAAAAGCAAGCCCGATAAAGACCAAAATATGAAAAAAGTTGAAACCGCGCCTATGGTAATAGGGATGAAAATGCTGTCAAAACTTTTCATCTTTCCTATTCCGCCGGTAACAAGATAATAGGAAATTCCCAGCGCTATGCAGGAAATGAAAAATATAACCGTACACAGCAACGGGTTTTTAAGTTTTACCTTTTCGGATTTTTTGTTTGAATGTATTAAATCAATCAGCCTGCAGCGGCTGATATTTACCGCATTGAACACCATAACCGCAAGGTACATAATACCGAAATAGATTAGGGTTTTAACACAGGCGGAGGAAGAAAACACAAATCGGAATTTTGTAAGGTCCGCCTCGAACATATCGGCAACCAAAATGCTCATCAGCTGCGACAGCAGTGTGCCGACAGCCAAACCCACCGCCAAGGACACAACGCCGATTATAAGCGTTTCAAAAAACAGTATCAGCGATATTTTTCTTTTGCCCATTCCGAGCGTCAGGTATATCCCGAACTCTTTGTTTCTTCTTTTAATTAAAAACCTGTTAGCGTAAATTATAAGGAACGCAAGTATTAAAGACACAAACACGCTGACACCCGAAAGCAGGTTTGTCATAAGTTCAATTGCTTCGGAAGCTGCTGATGACACGGTCATCATAACTGTTTGGTCACCTATTGCGTTGAACACATAAAAAATTGCCACACCAAGTATGAGCGTAAAGAAGTAGATGGCGTAATCCTTTATACTCTTGCCGATGTTTTTAAGCGACAGTTTAAACAGCATCGTTCAAATCACCGCCCAAAATCGTTACAACACCGATTATTTTATCAAAAAATTCTTTTGAGGACTCTTCGCCTTTGTAAAATTCATTAAAAATTTTGCCATCTTTGATAAAAATAACTCTTGATGCGTAACTTGCCGTAAAGGCGTCATGCGTTACCATAAGTATTGTAGCCTGCATCTCACGGTTTAAAAAAGCGAACTTTTCCAAAAGCATTTTTGAAGATTTTGAATCAAGCGCGCCTGTAGGCTCGTCGGCAAGTATCAATTTAGGGTCGGTAACTATTGCCCTTGCAGCGGCTACCCGCTGCTTTTGTCCGCCGCTCATTTGATATGGATACCGTTTTAAAACTCCCGTTATATCAAGTTCCTTTGCCGCTTTTCTGATTTTTGCGTTAATTTCTTTGGCAGGAACATTTTGAATGGAAAGCGCCAAAGCGATATTTTCGTAAGCGGTTAAGGTATCAAGCAGGTTAAAATCCTGAAATATGAAACCTAATTCCTCTCGTCTGAATTTATTTAAATCGTTTCCCTTAAGCGCGGTAATGTCGCTGCCTGCTACATAAATATGCCCTGCGGTGACCTTATCAATAGTTGAAATACAATTTAAAAGCGTTGTTTTTCCCGAACCGCTTGCCCCCATTATGGCAACAAACTCACCCTTATCTACACTGAACGATATACCGTCAATGGCTTTTGTAAGGTTTGCTTTGCTGCCGTAGTATTTTTCGATTTTATCAATTTTAAAAATATTGTCCACGGTTATTCTCCTTTCCGAATACTGTACTACTGTACTAATACAATAATACA
>CAVALG010000037.1:0-56787 GCA_963589585.1 Roseburia sp. AF12-17LB | reverse complement strand
CCTCCCAAGCAAACGGCTTCGGCGCTGTGAGGTTGTTTATGTGCGGCGTCAGCACATTCATAAGCAGAATAGAGAACGAAACACCCTCGGGCAATGAGCCGAATTTTCTTATAACAAAGGTGATTATTCCGCAGCCGATACCGAATATGAGTTTCCCCCATTTGTATGTGGGCGAGGTGACATAATCGGTAGCCATAAATATTGCGCCAAGCAGAAGTCCGCCCGACATTACTGCCTTGCAGGCGGTGTATGCGGCGGTCGGGACGCCCATATTAAGGCTGAAAAGGAATGTAAGCAGCCCAACCGTTCCTACAAAGGAAACGGGTATCATAGGCGATATAACGCGGCGGGCTACAAGGTAAAGTCCGCCGACTATTAAAAGAACCGAGCAGGTTTCGCCGATGCAGCCGGGGCGAGCGCCCAAAAACAGCGAAGTAAGACTGTAACTGTCGGGTGCGGCAAGCGGAGTTGCCGATGTAACCGTATCGGTAACATTTTTCCAGGCAAACGCTTCGGTCCAAGCGGTCATAAGGGTCGGAAAAGATACCATAAGAACTATTCTTGCGGTAATTGCAGGGTTTGCAAAATTCTGCCCCAATCCGCCGAAAATTCCTTTAACTATAACTATTGCAATAACACTGCCTAGAGCAGGTATCCAAAGCGGAATTTGGGGCGGCATATTAAGCGCCAACAAAAGTCCCGTAACAACAGCCGAAAAATCGGTAAGTGTGTTGGATTTTTTCATTACCTTATTAAAGATAAACTCTGCTAACACGGCAGCGGCAACGCTTACCGCTATAACGCACAGCGCACGCCAGCCAAACAATATTACGCCGGCTATTACTGCCGGAATAAGGGCGATTATAACATCAATCATAATTCCTGCGGTTGTATCCCTGCCGCGCACATGGGGTGACGGTGTGACCTTTAAACTGTACATTTAATATTCCCCCTTATCTTATTTTTGCCTTTGCCAGTTTCATTTGCTGGGTAAGCGGACGCTTTGACGGACATGAGTATGCGCAGCTGCCGCACTCAATACAATATTGCGGATTAAGCGCGCGTAAAATGTTTACATCAGCCGATTTCATTGCTGTATCAACACGCGCAGGAGTTAAGTTCATAGGACATGCCGCAGCACATCTTCCGCAGTGTATGCAAGGCAGCGGCTCGTTTATTGCCGCCTCCGCCTTGCCCATTGCGATAATTGCGTTGTTTTGTTTAAGCACAGGCATATTTATATCGGATATGCAAATACCCATCATAGGTCCGCCGTAGAGTAATTTTTCGGGGTCTTCGGAAAAGCCGCCTGCAAAGTCTATAACATCGGCTACCGAAGCGCCTATGGGGACAATTACATTTTTAGGCTCTTTAACCGCACTTCCGTCAATTGTCAGGCGTTTTGAAACAAGCGGCATACCCGTTCTTATAAAACGCATAAGCGTTGCTATACTTGTAACATTCATAACAACGCAACCTACATCCGCAGGGAGTTTGCCTATGGGCAGCCGCCTGCCCGTAACATTGTAAATAAGCACTTTTTCCGCGCCCTGTGGGTATTTTGAAGAAAGGCGCACAACCTTTACCGAATCGTCGGCGTCGTACTTTTCGCCTGCCATCTGCAAAAATTTTTCTATTGCAAGCGGTTTGTTCTTTTCAACCGCAATGTAAACTTTTTGGAAGCCGAGTACCTTTTTAACAAGGTAGATTCCCTGCATAACATCTTCGGTATTCTCCATACATTCCCTGTAGTCGGAGGTTATGTACGGCTCGCATTCCGCCGCATTAATTATCAGCGTGTCAAGCACCGTACCCTCTTTACGGGTAAGTTTTATATGTGCCGGAAAACCGGCTCCGCCGAGGCCTACAAGTCCGCATTTTCTTGCCGCGGCAACCAAATCTTTTTCGGTTTCTACAGGGAACGGTTTAATTTCGGGGTCGGGAGTCATCTTGCCGTCGGAGTTTATCACAACGGCGGTTGCGGCTGCTCCGTTTGTCATAGTAACCGTTTTGATTTCCGCAACCGTACCCGAAACACTTGAATGTATGGGTGCGCTTACGGGGCGGTCACTGTCGCCTATCAGAGTACCTACATATACCGTGTCGCCCTTTTTAACCGTAGGCGTACAGGGCGCGCCGATATGCTGCTGCATCGGTATTACTACAGTTTCGGGCGGCGGCATAATAACCGTTTCCGATTCTGCGGTGTTTTTCATATGATTGAGATGCGCTCCGCCGTGCAATTTTGCCACAGGGCGGATAGGTTTTTCTTTTCTCATCAAGTCACCTTCCTTATATCAACCGAATAGACAAAGCGGGAAAATACTCCGTTTTAGGAACTGTTTTATCCCGATTGTTTTTTCTATAAAAACATTTAAATTATAATACTACACAAAACCGTCGTTTTCAAGGTTTTAAGGTTGATTTTTGTAAAAAATATCGTGCGGAGCGCATTGCGCCCCACACGATATCCGTTAAATATTAACCTTATAACACCTCATTCGGCTTTCAACATTCTCATAGCATTTATTATTGCAAGAACCGAAACGCCCACATCGGCAAATACCGCAAGCCACATTCCTGCAAGACCCAAAGCGCCAAGCACCATAACCGCAATTTTTACACCAAGTGCGAATATGATATTTTCCTTTACTATTCTGCACGATGCGCGTGAGATTTTTACCGCTTTGGGTATTTTAAGAGGATCATCATCCATAATTATTACATCGGCGGCTTCAATGGCAGCGTCTGAGCCGAGTCCGCCCATCGCTATACCCACATCCGAAAGGGCAAGCACAGGTGCGTCGTTTATACCGTCGCCCGTAAATGCCGTTATACCGTCGTGACCCTTAATATAATCGCTTACGATTTTTGCCTTGTCCTGCGGTAACAGTTCGGCATGTACTTCGTCAAGCCCTATGATTTCAGCCGTCTTAAGCGCCGCTTTTTTACGGTCGCCCGTAAGCATTGCGATATGCATAGCGCCGAGTTTTTTTAGTTGTTTAACTGCGTCGGAAGAACCTTTTTTGGGCGAGTCGGAAAGTGCTATAAACCCTATATATCGTCCGTCCTCACAAATATGGATAGCCGTTTCGTTATCCTGCGGCTGCAAAGATTCTGCGCCGGCTTTTTTCATAAGCCCTGCATTTCCTGCGTAAACCGTTTTTCCGTCAACGCTGCACTTAATGCCGTAACCTGATATTTCTTCGCAATTTTCGGGTTCTTTGCAGTTTGTATCTTTAAATGTTTCTCTCACCGATAACGCAAGCGGATGATTTGAATATTTTTCGGCCGTCAACGCAATTGCTTTAAGGTGTTCTTCGCTACAGTTTTGCGGAACTACGCGGCTTACCGTGAATTTTCCCGCAGTCAGCGTGCCCGTCTTGTCAAAGAAGAAAGAATCTGCCTTTGCCAACCGCTCAATATAAACCGAACCTTTAAAAAGCACACCTTTTTTGGATGCTCCGCCTATTGCCCCGAAAAATGTAAGCGGAACCGATATAACAAGCGCACATGGGCAGGAAACTACCAGAAATATCAGTGCACGCTGTACCCATTTTGCAAAATCCAATGTTATGATTGAGGGTATAACCGCAATTGCAACCGCCAAGCCTACTACTATCGGCGTGTAGACCTTGGCAAAACGGGTTACAAAACTTTCGGCACGAGCCTTGCTTTCTGCCGATTCTTCCACCAATGCAAGTATACGCGATACGGTTGATTCTTCAATTCCGCCGGTTGTGCGTATTCTAAGCGTGCCGCTTATATTAACACATCCGCTGGCTGCCGTGTCGCCCGGCTTTACAGTACGCGGTACGGATTCGCCCGTAAGGGCGGAGGTGTCAAGCGAACTTTCGCCGCTTATTACAACACCGTCAAGCGGTATGCGCTCGCCTGCTTTCACAACAATGGTATCGCCTGCTTTAACCTCGGCAGGATCAACCTCCGTTATCACACCGTCGCGTTCAATAAACGCTTTATCGGGGCGCAGCTGCATAAGTGATTTAATGGATTTGCGGCTTTTACCTACGGCGATATTCTCAAACAGTTCACCTACCTGGTAAAATATCATAACCGCGGCGGCCTCTTTAAAATCAAGTATTGCTATTGCTCCTATTGTGGCTATTGCCATAAGAAAGTTTTCGTCAAACACCTGACCGTGCGCAATGTTTACAGTGGCCTTTTTCAGCACGCTCAACCCTGCAACAAGATATGCCGCAAAGGGCAAAATTGCGTTCAGCCATACATTTCCGGTATTAACTATAAACCCCGCTGCCAAAAGGCAAAGCGATATTATTATAAGCGTAAGGGATTTTTTTTGCTTGCGGCTCACGGGAAATTCCCCCTCTTATTTAAGTAAAATAGTGCAGTCGGGTTCTATTTTTTTGCAGACCTTGACTGCCTTTTTCATTATGGCGTCGATTTTATCGTCGGGTGCCTCAATTGTAAGTTTTTGCATTATAAAACTTACGCTCACATTTTCTACGCCCTCAATTTCTGCAATTGCATTTTCCATTTTTGCCGCGCAGTTTGCGCAATCCAAATCTTCAAGTTCATATATTCGTTTCATTGATATGCTCCATTCCGTTATTAATTATTTTTCTTACATGGTCATCGGCAAGCGAGTAAAACACAACCTTGCCTTCCTTGCGAAAATTTACCAAGCGCGACTGCTTGAGTACGCGTAATTGATGCGACACCGCCGATTGACTTACTTTCAGTATCTGCGCCAAATCACATACGCAAACTTCCGCCTCTGACAAAACGCCGAGTATTTTAACCCGTGTGCTGTCGCCGAAAATTTTAAACAACTCCGCAAGGTCATAAAGTTGTTCATCACAGGGCAGCGTGTCAAGCACCTTTTTAACAAGGTCGGCGTGCGCGTGTATATACTCGCAGCCCGCAACCTCGTTTTTTGAAGTTTCAGCCATATTTTCATCTCCTCATATGAACATATGAATGTATGTTCATATATTAGCATTATATTACCCGTTTGTCAATAGGTTTATTAAAATTTTTTGCAAATATTTTTATGCCGTATTTACTTTATGTTTTAAGTGTGATAAAATTCAGTTGTGTCGCACTTTTGCAAATATTTCGCCGCATTTTGTCGAAACGGCGAAAAATAAAAGCGGCGCACAGCAAAAAACTTTTCCATAGCAAGGTGTCGGCAATGTCTATCGCAAAAACAAAACAAAACGGAGCAAATAAGGAAAAAACAAAGTACACAATTAAATACGCTTTTAAAAAATCCTTGCCCATTATGGCAGGGTATGCGGTGCTTGGTATGGGCTTTGGCGTGCTTATGACATCGCGCGGTTTCGCATGGTGGTGGTCGCTTGCTATGAGTATAACTATATATTCGGGCTCTATGCAGTATGTAGCCGCCGATGTTATGAGCGTGGGCGCGTCGCTTATTTCAACCGTTATGCTCAGTATTATGGTAAATATAAGGTATATGTTTTACGGCGTTTCGCTTATTGAAAAGTATAAAAATACGGGTCCGTACAAGCCTTATCTGATCTTTGCGCTGACGGACGAAACCTACTCGGTAGTCTGCTCAACCGAGTCGGATAAGCTGGATATGCCCAAATTCTATTTTTGGCTTTCGCTTTTTAACCAGTTGTATTGGATTATAGGCAGCACTTTCGGTGCAGTGCTCGGCAGTGCGGTAAATATAAATACAACGGGCGTAGATTTTTCTATGACTGCGCTTTTCATAATAATAACGCTTGAACAGTGGGAAAAATCCGAAAATCATATCCCTGTAATTACAGGCGCAGGCGTGTCGCTTTTCTGCCTTTTAATATTCGGGTCGGATAATTTCCTTGTGCCGGCAATGCTCGGTATAACGGCGGCTTTGTTTTTACAAAAGCCTATGATTACCCGAAAGGACGGTGCTTTACAATGATAAACGAACATCGTTCCTTATTTATGGCGGCAGTTATGGCGCTTACGGTACTTGTGCTGCGGTTTCTGCCGTTTGTAGTTTTCAGCAAACGCACGCCGCGCGCCATTGTATATCTCGGCGAGGTGCTGCCCTATGCTGTTATGGGTATGCTTATAGTCTACTGTTTCAGGACCACTACCTTTTTAAAAGTGTCGTCCTGGGTCCCGGCGGTTTTAGCGTCCGCAACCGTAATTGTTTTGCATAAGTGGCGGCATAATACACTTTTGTCTATGGTGGCAGGTACGCTGTCGTATATGCTTATGGTGCAGTTTGTGTTTTAAAAGCAATCCGCCGGACCGTTAAGGTCCGGCGAATATATCAAAATTATTTCAGAACTGCTGATTCTGCTGTTGATTTTGCTGGTTCTGTTGGTTCTGCTGCTGATTCTGCTGCTGTTGATTTTGGTTCTGCTGCTGTTGCTGATTTTGCTGATTCTGTCTGTTTTGCTGATTCTTTTTCACAATAATTCACCTTCTTCCTTTGCGTTATTTTTTCCCCACGCGAAAAAAATATACTTTTTTCGGAGAGATATATGAATATACCAGTTGAATTTCGCCGCCGTATGGAATCTCTTACCGGCGATGAAATGTATTTTAATAAATTAGGTGAAATGCCCTTTAAAGGTTTAAGGGTAAACACCCTTAAAGCGCCGCACAATTTGATTTTACAAACTTTCGGTAACTTAAAGCCCGTCCCGTTTTGTGATGACGGTTTTTATATAAACGAAGAAATATCGGGTAACCATCCGCTGCACCATGCAGGCGCGTTTTATTTACAGGAACCGAGCGCAATGTCGGCGGTGTCCGCGCTCGGCGTTCGTCACGGCGACAGTGTGCTTGATTTGTGCGCCGCGCCCGGCGGCAAATCCACCCAAATAGCGGCGGCATTGGGCGGCGAAGGTTTGCTTGTTTCAAACGAATATGTTTCGTTGCGCGTTCCTGCCCTTGTTTCTAATATTGAGCGTATGGGAGTGCCAAACTGCGTTATAACAAACAGCGATGTTGCCGCGCTTACCGATAAATTTATTGGCTTTTTTGATTGCGTATTGGTGGACGCGCCCTGTTCGGGCGAGGGTATGATTCGCAAATATCCCTCAATACTCAGCGAATGGTCGCTGCAAAATATTGAAGCCTGCGCAAAGCGGCAGCTTTCAATTTTACTTTCGGCGGCGGACGCGGTAAAATCGGGCGGCAAATTATGTTACAGCACCTGTACTTACGCCCCCGAAGAAAATGAGGGCGTAATTGCCGAGTTTTTAAAACAGCGCGCCGATTTTGAACTTATACCGATAGAAAAAGATTTCGGCAGACCTGCGTTTTTGCGCTTTGCGCCGAATACAGAAAATATAGAATTTGCGCGGCGCGTCTTTACGGCTGACGGCGGCGAGGGCCATTTTGTAGCCTTAATGCGCAAAAAATCGGATATGGGTGATTATAGGGACTTAGGTTGTGCTATTATACCTAATATAAGCAAACCGACCGAGCAGGTGAAAATGTTTGAAGATTTTTATTCCGAATGTTTTTCATCAGTCATAGACCCCGAAAAATACACCCCTGTAAGCGTGGGTGACAGGGTGTTTCTAAAACCGCACACTCCTGCGCTTGACGGCATTTCTGTTGTAAGGGCAGGCGTGCTTGCAGGGCAGGTGCAAAAGGGCAGATTTGTTCCGTCGCACGCGCTGTTTACCGCAGTCGGGCATACGCCGCGCAGAACCGTCGAATTGTCGTCAGGCAGCCCCGACACGGCACGGTTTTTACACGGTGAAGAAATCGGCTGCGTCGAGGATTTAAAAGGGTACACCGCCGTAACAGTGGAGGGGGTACCTACCGGGTTCGGTAAAGCGTCGGGCGGACGGCTTAAAAATCATTATCCTAAAGGATTGCGGACGCTTTAAATGTCGGTGGCCGCTGAGAAAGGAAAAGAAAAATGGATTACATTATAATAGGACTTTTAGTTGCGGCGATAATACTGCTTTTGGCGCTTTTGTTTAAAAAGCCGAAAGCGGATAAGGAAACTGTGGAAAGGCTAAAAGAAAGCGAAGAAAGACTGCGCGATGAATTTTCGCGCGGCAGAAACGAAAACGCGCGCGAGGTACGCGCCCTGGGCGAAAAGATAAATGCCGACAATGCCGCAACCCGTGAAATGCTTATGAAGCAGGGCAACGAAAATTTGAAAAATCAAAATGAAATGCAGGAGCGCCTCTTTACTAATTTGTCGAGACAAAGCGAAAATATTAACGATACTTTGCAAAAAAATATCGAAAATCTGCAAAAAAGCAATGAACAGAAACTCGATTTAATGAGAGAAACGGTTGACGAAAAACTTACATCAACATTAACAAAGCGGCTTGATTCAAGTTTTCAAACGGTCGGCGAGCAGTTAAAGGCGGTTCACGAATCTGTAGGCGAAATGAAAAAAATAGCAGGCGATGTGGGCGATTTGCAAAGGGTGCTTACCAATGTAAAAGCAAGGGGAACATGGGCTGAAGTCCAACTCGGCAATATTTTGGAACAAACTCTGCCGCCCGATACTTTTGAGCGTAATGTTTCGGTTAAAAACAATTCAGAAAGGGTAGAGTATGCCGTTAAAATTCCGTCGCGCGACCGCGACGGCACATTTGTCTGGCTGCCGATAGACTCAAAATTTCCGCAAGAGGATTATATAAGGCTGTGCGACGCCGCCGAAAGAGCCGACAGCACCGCAGTTGAAGAAAGCGTAAAAGCGCTTGAACGCACCGTGAAAAAGCAGGCTGAAACTATTGCCAAACTGTATATTGAAGTTCCCAAAACCACCGATTTTGCCGTAATGTTTTTGCCTACCGAAGGGCTGTATGCGGAAATTCTGCGCCGCCCGGGACTTGCTGAAGAAATGCAAACCAAATATCATATTATGATAGCGGGCCCCACAACGATAACGGCGTTTTTAAACACGCTGCAAATGGGGTTCAGAACAATCGCCATAGACAAACGCGCTTCCGAAGTTTGGAAATTACTCGGTGCGGTAAAATCGCAGTACGGAGAGTTTGAAACCGTGCTTGCCAAGGTGAAAAAGAAGATAGACGAGGCAGGCAATACCATTGAAAGCGCCCAAAAACGCAACGGTATAATCCTTAAAAAACTTAAAACGGTGGAGCAGATAGACACGGACGAAAGCAAAAATCTGCTTGAACTTGACTCGGCTGAAAACGAACAAATTTAAATTGCTTGCAATATTAATGTATATACTGTATAATATACAAAGAATAGTGTGATTAGACAAAGCAATCAGGGTACAACGGTTCCTAAAACGGAGTATTTTCCCGTCTTGTTTGCCTCATCGCTTGAAATACGGTAGTATTCCTGCGTTCTTCGGCTTCCAAAACAGAAAAATCTTCTCGTTTTAGGTCGAAGATTTTCGGCAAGCGGCGTGCTTTAGCGGCGCGGCGACCCGACCGAGGAATACTGTCGTATTGTGAGCGGAGGGCAACAAAGCCGCTTAGTACGCCGATTAGCCGAAAAAATCATTGTACCCTGATTGTTTTGTCTAGACAAAGCAATAACCGTGCGGATGTAAAGGAAAGTGTTTTATGACAAGACGAGAGGCAAGAGAGCAGTCTTTTATAATAGTGTTTGAAAAAAGTCTTAACGGACTTTCGGTTGAAGAAATACTTGAAAATGCGAAAGACGCAAGAGATTTTAAAGATGACGAATACATAATCAAAACGGTAAACGGCGTTTTTGATAATTTAGAGGAAATTGACGCCCGTATATCTGAAAATCTGAAAGGCTGGACAATATCAAGAATATCAAAAGTCTGCCTTGCCGTTATGCGCCTTTGCGTGTATGAGATATTATTTGCCGACGATATTCCCGACAGTGCCGCAATAAACGAAGCGGTTGAACTTTGCAAAAAATTTGCAACACCCGAGGAATCGGCGTATGTCAACGGTATTCTCGGCACGGTAACAAGGGGCAAGTAATGAAAACGGACGCCTTTTTGGGTATCGATACAAGTAATTACCGTACCTCCGCCGCAATTTTCAAAGGGGACGGGGAGTATATTTCACGCCGCCGTTTGCTTGATGCAGGAAAAAGTTTAGGGCTTCGCCAAAGCGAGGCGCTTTTTCTGCATATTCGGGATATCCCCGAAATAGTGTCGGATGTGTTTTCACGGTTTAACGGCAGTATAAATTCCATCGGCGTATCGGTTCGCCCAAGGGATGCCGAGGGCAGTTATATGCCTTGCTTTTTAGCAGGTGCCGCAGCGGCAAAAAGTGCGGCAGCAGCGCTCGGTGTGCCGTGTTATGAATTTTCGCATCAGGCAGGACATATAGCCGCCGCCCTGCTTTCATCAAATAAACTCGACCTTGTGAGCAAGGAGTTCATCGCGTTCCATATTTCGGGCGGAACTACCGAGGCACTGCTTGTAACACCGCAGGAAGATACCGTGTTTAATTGCAAAATAATCGGCGGCACAACAGATTTAAAAATCGGCCAGGCGGTTGACCGTTTGGGTAAACTGTACGGCTTAACATTTCCGTCGGGCGCGGAACTTGACCGTCTTTCGGAAAACGGTACGCCGCCCGAAAAGGTGAAAATATCGGTAAACGGAGCATATTGCAGCATTTCGGGACTTGAAAACAGGTGTAAGAGATTTAAAGAAAACGGAGTGCCTGTGGGCGATGCGGCGGCATATGCCTTTGAATATATAGCCGAAACGCTTGCTGCAACCGTGAGAGAACTGCGGTGCGAGCACGGCGGTATCCCCATAGTGTTTGCAGGCGGAGTGACCGCTAACACGGTTATCCGCAACCGCCTTTCGGGACAGAAAAATATATTTTTTGCAAGCCCCGAACTGTCGGGCGATAACGCCGTGGGTACGGCGGTGCTTGCAGCAATAAAAGAGGGGGCGGCTTTTTAAATGAATGATTTTGTCATGACCGTCACCCAACTGAATAAATATGTAAAAATGTCGCTTGAAGGCGACGCTAATCTGTCGGGAATATTTCTGTCGGGCGAAGTGACAAACTGCCGCCGAAACGCCTACAGCGGACACATCTACTTTTCACTTACGGATGATTCTGCGGCAATTAAATGTGTTATGTTTAAATCGTCGGCTGATAGGCTCAAGTTTGCACCGCAGGACGGTTTGCGTGTTATCTGCCGCGGCAGGGTTTCGCTTTATGAGCGTGACGGTGCGTACCAGTTCTACGCAACCGATATGCAGCCCGACGGTATGGGCGCCGCTGCATTGGCGCTTCGCCAAATAAAGGAACGCCTTGCCGAGGAAGGGCTTTTAGACCAATCACGCAAACGCCCGATACCGAAATATCCTCAAAGAATAGCAGCGGTAACATCGGGCAGCGGTGCTGCGCTGAGGGATATAATCAACATTGTGGGCAGGCGCTATCCGCTTTGCGAACTTATGGTCTGCCCCGTAACTGTCCAGGGCGATAATGCAGCAGCCGAAATAACCGCTATGTTGCTGCGGCTTTCGGATATGGTTAAAAAGGGCTGCCGCATAGATACCGTTATAATCGGCCGCGGCGGCGGTTCTGCCGAAGACCTTGCCGCGTTTAATGATGAAACGCTTGCAAGAACGGTTGCGCATATGCCCGTGCCGGTAATTTCTGCTGTCGGCCACGAAACCGATTATTCGCTGTGCGATTTAACCGCAGATATGCGCGCGCCAACCCCGTCCGCAGCGGCAGAGTTGGCAGTACCCGATATAGCCGAAATGGCAGAAAGACTGTTTTCGGCAAAAGTACGCTTAAAAAGGGCGCAGGGAACAGCCGTGCTAAGAGCGGAAAAGCGGCTTGACGCGCTGCGGCTGCGCCCCTGCCTTAACGATAAAGATTTTGTTTTGCAACAGCCTAAAGAACGCCTGTCACGCGCAAACGAGAAACTTGCGGCGGCGTTTGCATTGCAAACCGAAAACCGCAAAAAGCAACTTTCAAATCTTGCGGCCAAACTTAACGCGCTAAGTCCGCTTTCGGTTATGTCGCGCGGATTTTTCGCGGTCAGCGTAGGCGGCAAGCCGCTTTCCTCCGCCGCAGGCGTTGCAAAGGGCGATAAACTTACCGTAACATTGCCTGACGGCGATATTGATTGCACGGTAGATACCGTAAGAATAAGCGAGGGTGATAACAATGTCTGAAAAAATAACTTTTGAAGAGGCTGTCGCAGAACTTGAAAATATAGTAAAAACATTGGAAAACGGCGATTGCACGCTTGATAGTTCGGTTGAACTGTTTAAAAAAGGCGTGGAACTTTCAGCGCTTTGCGATAAAAAATTAAAAGAAGCCGATAAAGCAATGCTTAAACTCACAACGGTTGACGAGGTGGACGGTTAATGAAACATTTTGATGATATTATAAAAGAAATCAACAGCCGTCTTTTGGCATTGCTTGGGCATAACAGCGGAGAGTACACGGCGGTTGCCGACGCAATGGAATACAGCGCAGAAATAGGCGGCAAACGCCTGCGCCCCGCAATTTTGCTTGAGTTTTACAGAATATGCGGCGGCACTGCGGCAGGCGCGCTCGATTTTGCCTGCGCCCTTGAAATGATACATACATATTCTTTAATACACGACGATTTGCCCTGTATGGACAATGACGATATGCGGCGCGGGAAACCTGCCTGCCACATAGCCTTCGGCGAAGCAAACGCCCTGCTTGCAGGTGACGGATTGCTGACCTGTGCGTTTGAAACGGCGGCGTCGGCAAAGGGGATAGAACCGTCTGCGCTTGTAAAAGCAATAGCCGTTTTGGCACAAAGAGCAGGCGTTCGCGGTATGATAGGCGGACAGGAAATCGACCTTAGAATTGAGGGCAAAGACGCTCCTCTCGAAACCGTAATTGCAATGTACAAATTGAAAACGGGCGCGCTTATCAGCGCAGCGGCGGAAATAGGCTGCATACTTGCGGGCGCAGATGAAAACAAAGTAAACGCCGCATCCGAATTTGCTTATAACCTCGGGTTGGCTTTTCAGATACAGGACGATATTCTGGACGCTACCGGCAGTGTCGAAGTCCTTGGTAAACCCATAGGAAGCGACGCCGAAAATCATAAATCAACATACCTTTCGCATATGGGTGCGGAATCCTCAAAACAGAAGGTTCGCGAACTTACCGAAAAGGCAAAATCAGCACTTGCACCGTTCGGCGAAAAGGCCGATGAACTGTGCCGGCTGGCTGACAGTTTGACCGACAGGAAATATTAAATTTAAAAATTAAAAAGGCGTGCGTTTGATTGAATTATAAATTTTTGGGAAAAATTGAAGATCCTGCACAGCTGAATAATTTAAGTGATGATGAGTTGGCGGTTTTATGCGATGAAATTCGTGATAAAATCCTTACCGTTGTGTCAAAAAACGGGGGGCACCTTGCCTCAAATTTAGGCGCAGTTGAACTTACAGTTGCGCTTGAAAAGGCGTTTTGCCGCAAAAATGACGATATAATTTTTGATGTGGGCCACCAATGTTATACCCATAAATTGCTTACGGGCCGTTACCCCGAATTTGATACTTTAAGAAAAGAAAACGGCATATCAGGGTTTATGCGTCCCTCCGAAAGTCCGCACGATCCTGTTGTTACAGGTCACAGCAGTTCCTCTGTTTCATCGGCTTACGGTATTGCAAAGGCAAAATCACTTACAGGCGTAAAAGGGAACACGGTAGCCGTAATAGGTGACGGCGCGCTTACAGGCGGAATGGCTTACGAAGCGCTTAACAGTATCGGCAAAGGCAAAACTAAGGTTATTATTGTGCTTAATGATAATAAAATGTCTATATCCAAAAATGTAGGCTCGCTTTCACGGCATTTAAGACTTATAAGAATTGATCCGCATTATCACCGCTTAAAACGCCGTACCGAACTGACGCTCAGAAGAATTCCGCTTATCGGCAGATTGTTGTATACGGTTATTTATAATATAAAAAAATCCTTTAAAAAACTGTTTTACAGTTATAATATTTTTGAATCGCTCGGTTTTTCATATTTAGGCCCTGTGGACGGTCATAATTTAACCCAATTGTCCGAGGCATTTGCTTCTGCTAAACAAATACCCGGTTCCTGTGTTATACATATTGTTACAAAAAAAGGAAAAGGGTACGATAAGGCGGAGCAATCTCCGGGTATGTACCACGGTGTTCCGCCCTTTGATATTGAAAACGGTGTAAAATCATTTGATGATAATTTTTCCGCTGTTTTCGGTAAAACGCTTACAAAACTTGCAAATCAGGATGAAAAGATTTGCGCCGTTACGGCGGCTATGCAGGACGGTACGGGACTTTCGGAATTTTTTAAGGAATTCCCCGACCGCAGTTTTGACGCAGGAATCGCAGAGCAGCACGCGGTTACTTTCTCGGCAGGGCTTGCAAAGGGCGGTATGAAACCCGTTTTTGCGGTGTATTCTTCGTTTTTACAACGCGGTTATGACCAAATTTTAAGCGATGCGGCTATTGCAAAACTGCCCGTGACCCTGTGTGTGGATCGCGCAGGCATAGTCGGTGCAGACGGAGAAACGCATCAGGGACTTTATGATGTGCCGTTTTTGTCCTCAATACCCGGCGTAGAGATATACGCGCCTGCCACCTATGCTGAACTTGAATATATGCTTGCAAAGCGGCTAGAGTTGCCCAAGGGCGTTGCCGCAATCAGATATCCGCGCGGCGGCGAACCGCAAAATATGCGCGAATATACCCCAAGCGGTAAAAATTTTGATGTAATAGGCAGCGGCAGTGCCGCACTCGTATCTTACGGTACGCTTACAGCTGAACTTATATCGGCGCAAAAAGCGCTTGCCGAAAAAGGCATTACAGCGGCTGTCGTTAAACTGAACCGTATTGATAAATTCAATACGGAACTTGTAAACCGTCTTTCGGAATTTGACAGTATATATATTTTTGAAGAGGGTGAAAAAAGCGGCGGCGCAGGTGAAAAATTGCTTTCGGAAATATCGCTTGCCGGATTTTCCGGGCGCACCTACCTTTCCGCAATAAGCGGATTTGTTCCGCAATCTTCGGTTTCCGCTGCGCGGAAAAAATACGGCCTTGACTGTGAGTCAATAATAAAAAAAGTATTTGAAAATGAGGTTGAAAAGGGTTGAGCGAAAAACTTAGACTTGACACTGCGGTGTTTGAAAAAGGTTTTGCCGAAAGCCGTGAAAAAGCCAAGGCGCTTATAATGGCAGGCGTTGTTTATGTTAATAATCAAAAAGCGGATAAAGCAGGTATGACCCTTAAACCAGACGATGTGCTTGAGGTTCGCGGAAATCCGCTTAGATATGTAAGCCGCGGCGGACTTAAACTTGAAAAGGCTGTGCAAAATTTCGCACTTGACCTTAGCGGCTGCATTTGTGCGGATATCGGTGCGTCTACAGGCGGCTTTACCGATTGTATGCTGCAAAACGGTGCGGCAAAGGTCTATGCGATTGATGTCGGCTACGGTCAGCTTGCCTGGAAATTGAGAAATGATCCGCGCGTTGTAAATATGGAAAGAACCAATTTCCGCTATGTCGGTGAAGAGCAAATCCCCGAAAAACTGAACTTTGCCTCTGTTGATGTTTCGTTTATCTCATTGCGTGTTATACTGCCCGTAATGCAGCGGCTTATGGTGCAGAATGCATATGCTGTTTGTCTTATAAAACCGCAGTTTGAAGCCGGTAAAGAAAAAGTTGGCAAAAAAGGTGTTGTGCGCGACCGTGCGGTTCACGCCGAGGTTGTAAATAATATAATATCCGCAGTTACAGAATTAGGCTTTTCGGTTGAAGGGCTTGACTTTTCCCCTGTTAAGGGACCTGAGGGTAACATTGAATATCTTATTTACATTAAAAATGACGGATGCGGCGAATACCGTACCGAAACCCGGGCTGAAGACGCCGTAAAACTGTCGCACGAAACACTCGATAAATAAGGGTGATATTATGAAATTATTTTTAGCCTTTAATCCCGAAAAGGAAAGTGCTTCGGGAATAACCGAGCAGCTTTGTACAATACTTAAGCAGAATAATATTGAATATGAGGTTGCAAATGTAAGCTTCGGCAGCGAATTTGACGGCAGAAAAATCGAAAAAAGCGATATAACCGTTGTAATCGGCGGTGACGGAACTATTATCCATCTTGCAAAAATGGCTGCCCGCTTTGGCAAACCCGTGCTTGGCATAAACGCAGGCAGAGTGGGTTATCTGGCAGGACTTGAAACCAATGCGCTTGATGATATAACAAAACTTGTAACGGGCGAATATTCGGTGTCGGAGAGAATGATGCTCTCGGTTGAATGTGACGGTAAAAAATATTACTGCCTTAATGATGCGGTTGTCAGCAAAGGCGCACTTTCAAGAATAATTGATGTTTCCGCCTCCTTTAACGGTGACAGTGTTTCATGCCGTGCCGACGGTATGATTATCGCCACACCCACAGGTTCAACCGCCTATTCAATGTCCGCAGGCGGACCGGTAATAGACCCGGCGCTTAACTGTATAGTTATTTCACCTATATGTGCGCACTCTCTGTTTTCGCGCCCGTTGGTACTCGGTGAAAATCACGAAATAACCGTAACGGCAAACAACGCTAACGAAACTGATGTTTGGCTTACGGTGGATGGTGAGGAATCGCATAAAGTAGCAAAAAATTCAAAGATAATTGTTAAAAGAGCCGACTGTTCGGCGCAACTTATAACAGTGGGCGAAGAATCGCTTTATAAAAAAATTTCACGCAAATTAAAATAGATTTTGCGTATTTGGTCAGCCGCAGGGGGCGGCAATTCATCTGAAAAGAGGAAACGACAGTGAAAAAACATCGTCAGCAGGCAATTTTGGGTATAATTGAAAACCAAATAATAGACACGCAGGAGGGGCTGCAGGAGGCGCTGATACGCGAGGGATATAATGTTACGCAAGCTACCGTTTCAAGGGATATTAAGGAATTACGCATAGTTAAATCGCTCGATGCAGGCGGAGTTTACCGCTATATGCAAGGCGGCAGCGCAAAAAATGACGAAAATAACGCAAGATTTGCCGATATATTTTCAAGTTCCGTAATCTCAATAGAAAGCGCAATGAATGATGTTATAATTAAATGCCACATTGGCGCAGCTTCGGGCGCGGCGGCGGCAATAGATAATATGTTTTCACAGGATATGCTCGGCACCCTTGCAGGCGACGATACCATACTTGCTATAACCCGTGACGAAAAAGCGGCAAAGGAACTTGTGCAAAAATTAAAATCACTTCTTTAATTAAAATAATATGATTGTGTTTTTGCAGGGGCGGTGATATATGTGCTAAAAAGTATAAGTATTGAAAATATTGCGGTAATCGAACGCGCCGATATAGAACTTGAAGGCGGCTTTAACGCCCTTACGGGTGAAACGGGCGCAGGTAAGTCTATAATAATTGATTCCTTAAACGCCGTCCTCGGCGAGCGCACTTCGCGCGAAATTGTACGAAACGGTTGCTCAAAAGCGTCGGTTTCCGCGCTTTTTGTGTGCCTTTCGGAAAAAGAAATTGCGGCATTGTCTGACCTCGGAATAACGGCGGACGGCAACGAACTGCTTATAAACCGTACCTTAAATGCCGATGGGCGCAGTTTATGCCGTGTGAACGGAACTGCCGTAAGCGTGAGTGTGCTTAAAAACATATGCAAACGCCTTGTAAATATTCACGGTCAGCATGACAGTCAGGCTCTGCTTGACCCTTCTGCCCACATATCTTTTCTTGACGCGTATGCCGAAAACGGCGCGCTGCTTTCGGATTACGAAAAATCCTTTATAAACCTGCGTGATGTTAAAAGGGAAATTAAAAGGCTTGAAAATGACGAAGCCGAAAAACAGCGTGTTTCCGAACTTTATGAATTTGAAATTAAAGAAATAACCGCCGCCGATATAAAATCGGGTGAGCTCGAAGTTCTTAAAGCCCGCCGTGCCGAAATACTTGGGGCTGAAAAAATTCTTGACGCGCTTGAAACCGTAACGGCGTATTTAAACGGCGATGATGAAACGGCAGGCGCAATTGGGGCGGTGGAAAGTTCGGCGCAGGCGGCGTATTCGGTAGCCGACCTTGTGCCCGAAGCCAAAGATATATCCGATTCTTTAAATGAGGCGGCGGCTATTTTGGGCGATGCGGCAGAGTCGGCGCGCGCTGCAGCCGAACGGCTTAATATAGACCCCGGCGAACTTGAGGGGGTAGAGCAGCGGCTTGACGAAATATACCGCCTTTGCAGAAAATACGGCGGCAGTGAGGAGTCGGTTCAGGATTATCTTGAAGAGATTACGCAAAAAATGAATAATCTGCAAGCGGATGAACAAAAACTTTCGGAACTTTACGACGCGCAAAACGAACTTGAAGACGAGGTGTATGAAAAAGGTCAAAAGCTTACCGCGTCACGCAAAAAAGCGGGTGAAAAATTTTCTGGCGAAATATGCGCAATACTTAAATTTCTTCAAATGCCGAATGTTGTATTTTCGGTTGATTTCGGCGAGTGTGTTTACACTAAGTCAGGGTGCGACCGTGTGGAGTTTCTTATTTCGGCAAACGCCGGCGAACCGCCGCGGCCGCTTGCCAAAATTGCTTCGGGCGGCGAACTTTCGCGCGTGATGCTTGCAATTAAAAGCGTTATGGCGGATAAAGACGATGTTCCTACCTTAATATTTGATGAAATTGATTCGGGGATAAGCGGCAAGGCCGCTGCCTGCGTCGGTGCGCAGATGAAAGAACTTTCAAATACGCATCAGCTCATCTGCGTTACCCATTTGCCGCAAATAGCGGCGGCTGCGGACAATCATCTGCTTATAGAAAAATCGTCACGGGACGGTAAAACTTTTACATCCGTAAAAAAACTTACGGGTGATGAAAGGATTGCAGAGGTGGCAAGAATTATTTCGGGCGGCGAAATGACCGAAAATCTTTACAAAACCGCAAAAGAAATGATTGAAAATCAATAATTATTGTTATATAATGAAGTGAGAAATATTGCTAACGGAAAGGGTTAGATTGATGACACTGTTTGATGAACTTAAAGAACGCGGACTTTTAGCGCAAACCACGGATGAAGAGCGTGTGCGCGAACTGATAAACGGAGATAAACCCGTAACTTTTTATATCGGGTTTGACCCCACTGCCGACAGTTTGCATGTAGGCCACTTTGTGGCCGTGGTTATAATGGCGCATATGCAAAAGCACGGACACAAGCCGATTGCGCTTTTCGGCGGCGGTACCGGAATGATAGGCGACCCGTCCGGCAAAAGCGATATGCGTAAAATGCTTACGCGTGAAACCATTGCGCATAATATAGAATGTTTTAAAAAGCAAATGTCCAAACTTATTGACTTTTCGGACGGCGCCGCTACTATCGTAAACAACGGCGATTGGCTATTAAACCTTAATTATGTTGACTTTTTGCGTGAAATAGGCGTGCATTTTTCGGTTAACAGAATGTTATCATTTGAGTGTTATAAACAACGCCTTGAACGCGGGCTTTCGTTCTTTGAACTTAACTATATGCTTATGCAAAGTTATGATTTTTTGATGCTCAACCGCAAGTACAATTGCGTTATGCAGCTCGGCGGCGATGACCAGTGGAGCAATATGATAGGCGGCGTTGAACTTATCCGCCGATGCGACGGTAAAGAAGCTTACGCTATGACCTGCAACCTTTTGCTTACAAGCGAGGGTAAAAAAATGGGCAAAACCGAGGGCGGTGCTGTTTGGCTTGACGCTGAAAAAACCTCTCCGTATGACTTCTTCCAATATTGGAGAAATGTTGCCGATGCCGATGTTATTAAGTGTATGAAAATGCTTACCTTTGTTCCGCTTGAGGAAATAAGAGAGATGGAAAAACTTACAGGCAGCGAACTTAACGCCGTTAAGGAAAGACTTGCATACGAACTTACCAAAACAATACATGGTAAAGAGGAAGCTGATAAAGCGCTTGCAGCCGCAAAGGCATTGTTCGGCGCAGGTCCCGACAGCAGCAATATGCCGTCAGGCTCTGTAACGGAAGATAAACTTACAGACGGGAAAATCGGTATCCTTGACGCTATGCTCGCCGTGGGGCTTATCCCTTCAAAAGGCGAGGGCAGACGCCTTGTTCAGCAGGGCGGCGTATCGGTTGACGGTGAAAAGATTTCGGATGTCAATTTTGCGCTTACCCGTGAAATGCTTGAAAAAGGCACTGTAATTAAAAAAGGTAAAAAAGTATTTTTCAAAGTGACATTATAATGGTAATAAACGGTGGGGCAAACGCCCCTGTCCGAATTATATAATTATCGAAAGGATGATATACAAATGGCAGAAAAAAGATTTGTAGGCGAATATCCGGTTATAGGTATCCGCCCGATAATCGACGGCAGGCGCGGACCTATGCAGTTGCGCGAAAGTTTGGAAGACCAGACAATGGCAATGGCAGAGGCAGCAAAAAAACTTTTTGAGGAAAACCTTACATATTCAAACGGTGATCCCGTTAAGGTTGTAATGGCAGATACCACCATAGGCCGTGTTCCTGAATCGGCAGCCTGCGCCGAAAAATTTAAAAAAGAAGGTGTAGCAATCACACTGTCGGTAACTCCGTGCTGGTGCTACGGCTCTGAAACTATGGATATGGACCCGATGACCATTAAGGGTATTTGGGGCTTTAACGGAACAGAGCGCCCCGGTGCCGTTTACCTTGCCTCCGTTTTGGCAACACACGCTCAAAAAGGTCTTCCGGCTTTTGGTATATACGGTCACGAAGTACAAAACAGGGACGAAGTTACTTCAATCCCCGATGATGTTAAAGAAAAACTTCTCCGCTTTGGCAGAGCAGCGGTTGCAGCGGCTACAATGCGCGGTAAATCCTATTTGCAGATAGGCTCTGTTACTATGGGCATCGGCGGTTCTATAATGGACCAGGCGTTTATGGAAGAATACCTTGGTATGCGTGTTGAATCGGTTGACGAGGTTGAAATCCTTCGCCGTATGGAAGAGGGCATCTATAATAAAGAAGAAGTTGAAAAAGCCCTTGCCTGGACCCGTGAACACTGCAAAGAGGGTCGCGACGATAACCCCGATTTTGTTGAGTTCCTTGGCGAAAAACGCCCGATTAAATTCACACGCGAACAGAAAGATAAACAGTGGGAATTTACAATTAAAATGTATTGCATAATCAAGGACCTGTTAAGCGGCAACCCCAACCTGCCGGCAGGCTTTGAGGAAGAAAAAGTAGGTCACAATGCTATTGCGGCAGGTTTCCAAGGTCAGCGCCAGTGGACCGACCATTGGCCGAACTGCGACTACCCCGAAGCAATACTTAATTCTACATTTGACTTTACGGGCAAAAAAGAACCTATTGCTTTCGCTACCGAAAACGATGTTCTTAACGGTATTAGTATGCTGTTTATGCAGCTGCTTACCAACCGTGCCCAGATATTTGCCGATGTTCGTACCTTCTGGTCGCCCGAGGCTGCCAAACGTGCAACGGGATATGATTTTGTCGGCAAGGCAAAGGAAAACGGCGGTATAATCCACCTGCTTAACTCCGGTGCCGCCTGCCTTGACGCCTGCGGCGAATGTGTAGACGAAAACGGCAACGCCACAATGAAGAAGTGGTGGGATGTTACCGAAGAAGATATCAAGAAGATGACCGACGCAACCGTTTGGTGCGAAGCAGGATTTGATAACTTCCGCGGCGGCGGCTTCTCAAGCCACTTTGTAACAAGAGCCGAAATGCCGGCAACTATGATAAGACTTAACCTTGTTAAAGGTCTCGGTCCCGTTCTTCAGATTGCCGAAGGCTGGACGGTAAATCTGCCCGACGAGGTTACGGATACACTTATGGAACGTACCAACCCCACCTGGCCCTGCACCTGGTTTACCCCGCGCTGCGACGGTAAAGAGGGCAGCCCGTTCAAATCGGCTTACGATGTTATGAATAACTGGGGCGCAAACCACGGCGCTATTTCTTACGGCCATATCGGTGCAGATCTTATCACCCTTTGCTCAATGCTCAGAATACCGGTTTGTATGCACAATGTGCCCGAAGATAAGATTTTCCGTCCTGCCGCCTGGAATGCTTTCGGTATGGATAAAGAAGGACAGGATTTCCGCGCTTGCGAAGCCTACGGTCCTATGTATAAAAATATCAGATAAGTAATACTAAAGGGCGGCGCAAATTTGCACCGCCCAATGTAATAAAATTAAGGAGAAAGAAAAAATGCTTAAAAATATACCGTCAATTATTTCACCCGAACTTCTTAAAATACTTATGGAAATGGGTCACGGTGATGAAATAGTAATTGCCGACGGAAACTTCCCCGGTGCCGCTATCGCAAAAAGGCTTGTCCGCCTTGACGGGCACGGAGTTCCCGAGGTTCTTGACGCGGTTCTTAAACTTATGCCGCTTGATAAGTATACAAAACAACCTGCCGGGGTTATGAAACTTATGGATTGCGATGTAGGCAAAATTAACCCCGTTATTTGGGATAAATATGCCGAAATAATTGCAAAATATGAGCCTGAAGCGGCTGCCGCAGGCTTTGAGTCGATTGACCGTTTTGATTTTTATGACCGTGCGCGTGAGGTTTACGCTGTCGTAATGACGGGTGAAACCGCTGTTTACGCCAACATAATCCTCAAAAAAGGCGTTGTGGTTGAATAAGTCCGGTATATCGGTTTATATGGACTTGTTTTTTCTGAATTTCAAATAATCTTCAAGTATCACGGTGGCTGCTACGGCGTCCACCGTGTTTTTTCTTTTCTGTCCGCGCTTGCCGTTTGAACGCATTTCGGCGTGTGCTATAACGGTTGTGCAGCGCTCGTCAAACATTTCAACAGGCAAACCCGTCGCTTTTTGCAAAAATTCCGCGAATGCAACGCATTCTTCCGATTTTTCTCCGCAAGTGCCGTTCATATTTTTGGGGTTGCCCACAACTATCATTTCCGCACCGTATTCTTTTGCGGCTGCCGCTGCTGCGGCAACAATTTTTTCAGTGGTGTATTCGTTAATTACCCGTTTCGGGAAGGCAAAATTTCCACCGGCGTCACTTACTGCTATTCCCGTGCGTGCCCTGCCCAAATCAACAGACATTATTATCATTATAACTTTCCCTTCGCACCTTATTCAAATGTGAGCGGACACAGTTTGTCAAACACACTGTCGGATGATGAGGTGAGTTCGAGTTTGCCGCCGCTGAGTTCATATTTAAACGACATAGCGCAGTTATCGCTTGAAATGTTTTCATCATTATCGCCAAGATAAATTTCGGCTTTGTCGGCAGTATATTTTCCGCTCAGCGTCAGATCCTTGCAAAACTTTTGCATAGAAGTGTCCGAGAACATTTTATCAAGAAAACTGTCAATTGTAAGCGCTTCGCCGTTTCCAAAGTTCTCTGTAAGATATTCTTCAATCGACATATTTTTGCCCTCTTCAACAATCTTTATCGCAATATAACTGTTAATTCCGTCCTTTGTGGCTTCGCGAAATTTTTTAATAAACGATTTATCGGCTGTTGCATATATTTTGAATGTATCATCACCGAATTCGGCTGTAAGCGGAAAATAGATACCGCTGTAATCGGAATTTTGAAAAATAGCCGATGCATTATCGCCGCTCGCCTCAAAATAGTCGCTTAATTCAACGCGGCAACTCCAACTGTTTTTAAGGGTTGCTTTTTCGGGTGTTGCTTTTTCGGTGCTGCCGCCGCAGCCCGAAATGCCAAGCATTGTAATAATGGTAATAATTAATGCAATTGCCTTTTTCAATTCCTTATCCTCCGAAAATAAAAAACATTATATTATATCCATAATTTTAACATACGGCGGACGCTTTTTCAAGCGCAACGACAAATCTGCTTTGACGGTGAAATGAAATTGTTAAAAAATTAAAAAAATCTTTGTGAATAAATTGACAAGCAGCGGCTTTTGGTGCATAATAGATTATATATGAATGAGAGAGGATGATAGCATAATGGGAATGACAATAGCACAGAAAATAATTAAATCCCATTTGGTAGACGGCGAAATGACCGTCGGCAGCACCATAGGCCTCAGAATTGACCAAACCCTTACGCAGGACGCAACGGGTACAATGGCATATCTGGAATTTGAGGCAATGGGTGTAGACAGGGTTAAAACCGAAAAATCGGTTGCTTACATAGACCATAATACTCTGCAAAACGGATTTGAAAATGCAGATGATCACAGGTTTATTCAGTCTGTATGCAAAAAACACGGCATTTATTATTCGCACCCCGGCAACGGTATATGCCACCAGGTACATCTTGAGCGTTTCGGTATACCCGGCAAGACTCTTATAGGGTCTGACTCTCATACACCTACAGGCGGCGGCATAGGTATGCTTGCAATGGGCGCAGGCGGAATGGACGTTGCCGTTGCAATGGGCGGCGGTGCTTACTATATCCCAATGCCCGGTATGATAAGGGTAAATCTTAAAGGCAAACTCCGCACGGGCGTTGCTGCAAAAGATATTATACTTGAAGTTTTGCGCATACTGTCGGTTAAAGGCGGTGTAGGATATATTGTTGAATATGCAGGTGAGGGCGTTGCAACGCTTTCGGTTCCCGAACGCGCCACAATAACAAATATGGGTGCAGAACTCGGCGCAACCACTTCAATTTTTCCGTCTGATGATGTAACGGCAAAATTTCTTGAAGCGCAGGGGCGCGCGGCTGACTTTGTTCCGCTTTCAAGCGATCCCGACGCAGTTTATGATAAGGAAATAGAAATCAACCTTTCGGAGCTGCAGCCGCTTGCTGCAATGCCGCATATGCCCGATAATGTTAAATCGGTATCAGAAATAGGCAAGATAAAGGTAGACCAGGTGCTTATCGGCAGCTGCACCAATTCTTCGCTCTTCGATATGCTTAAGGTTGCAAAAATCTTAAAGGGCAAAACAGTATGCCCCAACGTTTCGGTAGCTATTGCTCCCGGTTCAAAACAAGTGTTCAATATGCTTGCCGATTGCGGTGCACTTTCAGACCTTATCGCAGCCGGTGCGCGTATACTTGAATGTGCTTGCGGACCCTGCATTGGTATGGGTCAGTCGCCTAATTCGGGCGGTGTTTCCCTCAGAACTTTTAACCGCAACTTTGAGGGGCGTTCGGGAACTGCCGATGCAGGCATTTACCTTGTCAGCCCGGAAACCGCAGCCGTCAGCGCGCTTACGGGTTATTTAACCGACCCGACAACTGTCGGACTTGATTTCAGCGATGTGGTTATGCCGCAAAAATTCCTTATTAACGATAATATGGTTGACGCTCCTGCACCTGCAGATGAGGCTGATAAGGTTGAAATTTTGCGCGGTCCCAATATCAAACCTTTCCCGAAAACCGAGCCGTTGGCTGACAGTATAGAGGCGCAGGTCCTGCTTAAAGTGGGCGATAACATAACAACCGACCATATTATGCCTGCAGGCGCTAAAATTTTGCCGCTCCGCTCGAACATTCCCAAAATTTCGGAATACTGCTTCACAAGATGTGATGAAGATTTTCCGTCAAACTGCAAAAAAGCAGGTAAGGGCATTATTATAGGCGGCGAAAATTACGGTCAGGGTTCATCACGCGAACACGCCGCTTTGGCTCCGCTCTATCTCGGTATAAAAGCGGTTATAGTTAAAAGTTTTGCGCGTATACATGTTGCAAACCTTATAAACGCAGGCATAGTTCCCCTTACATTTAAAAACCCTGCGGATTATGACCGTATAAATAAATGGGATGAACTCGCACTGCCGAACATTAAATCGGAAATAAAGGCAGGCGACGATGTTACGCTTACCGATAAAACAACAGGTGATACCATTCTGCTCACTCCTGTGCTTTCGGGAAGAAGCAAAGATATATTGCTTGCAGGCGGACTTCTTGATTATACCGCCAAGAAATCGTAATAAAAGAAAGGTTGAGGTGACTTATAATGTCAGAACAGTATATTAAAGACGCGGTTGCAAAGTTTGAAGAATTGGTTCGCGAACAGCAGGCTCGCGCCGAAAGGATTAAGGCCGAAAAAGACTTTGTTGACTACGATAAGTTGGATAAAATAATCGTCGGCGTTTGCGGCGGTGACGGAATCGGTCCCGTAATAACAAACGAAGCTGCCACAGTGCTTAAATTTCTGCTTGCCGATGATGTTGAGGCAGGCAAAATAGAATTCAGAAATATTGACGGGCTTACCATCGAAAACCGTGTTGCGGCAGGTAAGGCAATCCCTGATGATGTTATGGCTGAACTTAAAAAATGCCATGTTATATTAAAAGGCCCAACAACAACTCCGCGCGCAGGTGATCCGTGGCCCAACATCGAAAGCGCCAATGTTGCTATGCGTAAAGAACTTGACCTTTTCTGTAACCTCCGCCCGGTAAGGGTACCCGAGCAGGGGATTGACTGGACCTTCTTCCGCGAAAATACAGAGGGCAGTTATGCCGTAGGTTCAAAAGGAATAAATATAACAGATGACCTTGCTATGGACTTTACTGTTACAACAACCGAAGGCTGCGAAAGAATCGCGCGCCTTGCTTACGAATATGCAAGAAAGAACAAAAAAGAGCGCGTTTCAATAATTACCAAAGCCAATATCGTTAAAACGACCGATGGTAAGTTCTTAAAAATCTGTCAGGAAATCGGCAAGGAATACCCCGAAATAGCAACCGATGACTGGTATATTGATATAACAACCGCTAAACTTATCGACGAAAAACGCCGCAGAGATTTCAAGGTGTTCATTCTTCCGAACCTTTACGGTGATATTATAACCGACGAGGCGGCTGAATTCCAGGGCGGCGTGGGTACCGCAGGCAGCGCAAATATCGGTAAAAAATATGCAATGTTTGAAGCCATCCACGGCTCGGCCCCCCGTATGGTTGCCGAGGGCAGAGATAAGTATGCAGACCCCTGTTCAATGTTAAGGGCATCGGTAATGCTGCTTTCGCACATCGGCAAACAGACCGAGGCTGACCTGCTTGAAAAAGCACTTGACATCTGTATGTTTACCGAAAAGAAAATGGCTACCACAGGCCGAGATACAGGCTGCACATGCGAAGAATTTGGCGCGTATGTAATGGATACTGTTAAAAATCTTAAAAAATAATTTTATTCGGTGAAAACTATGAGTACAGCAAAAGTTTCATCTTCAGTATTAAAAAGGCTCCCTAGATATTACCGTTTTTTGGGCGAACTGAAAGATATGGGTACAGAGAGAATATCATCTTCCGAACTTTCCAAAAAAACAGGTCTTACCGCAAGCCAAATACGCCAGGACTTTAATTGCTTCGGCGGTTTCGGTCAGCAGGGGTACGGCTATAATGTTGAGCAACTGCATAGGGAAATAGGCGGAATATTGGGGCTTTACGATGTTAAAAAAATAGTTCTCATAGGTGCGGGGAATCTCGGCCGTGCGGTCGCTGAACAAATGGACCTTAAACAGCGCGGATTTGAACTTGTCGGAATATTCGATAAAAAGGAATCAATAGTCGGGCAGATGATAGGCGGAATACCTGTAATGAGCATTGAAAAGCTTGACGATTTCTGCCGCGATAACCGCCCGTCTGCCGCTGTCCTTTGCGTACCTAAAGAGTCTGCTGCCGCTATTGTGGAGCAGTTGGTCAAATTGGGCATAAAAGGCGTGTGGAATTTCAGCCACTACGATATTTCAATGAAATACCCCGGTATAGCGGTGGAAAATGTTCATTTAAGCGATAGTCTTATGTCGCTGTGTTATAAAATAACACATATTGCAAAAAACGGCGAAAAAGAGGTGTAAGCCTTATGCATATCCTTGTTATAAACGGTCCTAACCTTAATATGTTAGGAATAAGAGAACCGGATATTTACGGTAAAACTTCATACACCGACCTTGTTAAGATTATAAATTCAAAGGCGGCTGAATCTGATGTTTCGGTTGAAATTTATCAGTCAAATCACGAGGGTGATATTGTAGATAAAATACAATCGGCATACGGCAAAGCCGACGGAATAATTATCAACCCTGCCGCATATACACATACGAGCGTTGCAATACTTGATGCGCTCAAAGCGGTGGCACTGCCGGCGGTAGAAGTGCATATTTCCGAGGTTTCCAAACGCGAACCCTTCCGCAGCGTTTCGTATGCGGGTCTTGCCTGCGAAAAAACCGTAACGGGAGAGGGAATAAACGGGTATTTAACGGCAATGGATTATTTAATTTCCAAATTGGATAAAATTCCTCTTGACAAATAAACTGTATGCTATTATATTATTAAGTGTTGCTGAAACACTGCATAATAAGTACAATAAGTGCAAGATAAAAGCAGCGGTTTGAAATGTTTCTTTAAGGGGGGTATTAGTAAAATGGTTGCAGAAAAAATTAAAGAAATACTCAGTGAGCAACTTGACATTGAAGCGGATGAAATCGCACTTGATTCCGATATTGCCGAAGATTTGGGAGCTGACAGCTTGGATGTTGTTGATTTGATTATGACGCTTGAGGATGAATTTGAAGTTGAGATATCCGATGATGTTATCGAATCTGTAAAAACCGTCGGTGACCTTGTAAATTTTATAGAGTCTAACAGATAATTGATTTTAATAATTCAATTCCCACCCGTAAGGGTGGGTTTTTTGTTGCCTGAATTTGGGTAGTTGCGCGGATTTGTACCGTCACACATCATCCGCACCGTCATAGTATATAGTGTAAAAATCTAAATTTGAAAGCGGCGAATATAAATTGAATTTCGGAACAGAAAAACGCCTTTGCGACCTGTCACCGGGCGAAAGCGGCATTATATCAAGGCTTTTATCAAACAGGGATATACGGCGCCGGCTTCAGGATGTGGGGTTTATTGAAGGTACGCATGTGGCCTGCGTAGGCAAAAGTCCGCTCGGCGACCCAACGGCGTATTTGGTGCGCGGAACCATAATTGCGCTGCGCCGTGAGGACGGCTACGGCATATTTATAAAGTAAAGCACACCGCGAAAATTTAAGTGAAGGGGGATACGCCCGTGTGGCGGCGGTATGAGTGATGAAAATTGTAAAACAATGAGGGTGCTGCTTGCCGGGAATCCGAATGTCGGCAAAAGCACCGTTTTTAACACCCTTACAGGTATGAAACAGCATACCGGGAACTGGATAGGCAAAACCGTTGAGTGCGCACGCGGATACCGTAAGTTCGGCAGCGTAAATTTTGAGTTTACCGACCTGCCCGGAACATACTCTCTGCTTACACATTCAAAAGAGGAAGCGGTAGCACGCGACGCTATCTGCTTTGGCGATTACGATACCGTCGCCGTTATATGTGACGCTACCGCGCTTGAACGCAATTTAAATCTTGTGTTTCAAGTGCTTGAAATAACAAATAGGGTAATAGTTTGCATAAATCTTGCAGATGAGGCACAAAAAAAGGGGATAAACATCAACGCCGCCCTGTTGTCTGAAAAATTGGGCGTCCCCGTTATACCTACCGTAGCGAGAAATAAAAAGGGGCTTGATAAGTTTTTGGAGTGCGCCTCTACCTTCGGCGGTAAAGGTTCAAAAGGTGGTGCAGAGGTAAAATATCCAAGCGCCATACAGCAGTCGGTTAATGAATTGCTGCCTTATCTTAAAAACTTTCGCGCGCCCGAATGGGCTGCCGCAAGGCTGCTTGAATCAAACGAGGAAACAACCGATAAAATAATGCAGCGCTTACCCAACGACACAGAACGCGAAAAATTAAAAAATGCGGTTAAGACACAACAGAAAAAATTACTTACCCAAGGGTATGATACGCGCACGATCAGCGACCGTATGGTAGCGTCATTTGTGTTGCAGGCTGAAATAATCGCAAATGCCGTTGTAAGCGCTTCATCACGCACCGTATCACGCGATAGACGGATTGATAAAATAGTTACAGGCAAATTTTCAGCATTCCCCATAATGATAGCACTGCTTTTGCTTGTATTCTTTATAACTGTAAGCGGCGCAAATTACCCGTCCGAAAAACTTTTCGAGTGGCTGTCGGCGCTTAACAGCCGCATAAATTCGCTGCTGGTTTCCGTAGGCACACCCGAAATGATACGCAGCGCAGTGTCAGACGGAATGTTGCGCGTTCTGTTTTGGGTGGTCTCGGTTATGCTGCCGCCTATGGCAATATTTTTTCCGCTTTTTACATTGCTTGAGGATTTTGGCTATTTGCCGCGCGTTTCATATAATCTTGACCGCTTTTTTAAAAAATGTTCCTCCTGCGGCAAACAGAGCCTTACAATATGTATGGGGTTCGGTTGTAACGCCGTAGGGGTTACGGGCTGCAGAATAATAGATTCGCCGCGTGAGCGGCTTATAGGGATACTGACCAATTCATTTATACCCTGCAACGGGCGCTACCCGGCTATGATAGCGGTAATCAGCGTGTTTTTCGTCGGCGCGGCGCACGGCTTTTTAGGCTCTGCCATTTTAACTGCGGCGGTCGTGTTCAGCGTTGCGGCAGCGATGTTCGCCTCTTGGTTGTTGTCAAAAACATTGCTTAGGGGCATCCCCTCCTCATTTACATTAGAGCTGCCGCCTTACCGAACGCCGCAGTTTTTTAAGGTGATATTGCGGTCGGTGCTTGATAGGACTTTGTTCGTGCTTGCGCGTGCAGCGGCAGTCGCAGCACCGGCAGGCCTTGCTATATGGGCACTTTCTAATATAACGGTAGGCGGCTGCACACTGCTTTCTTACATTACGGAATTCCTTGACCCTATAGGCAGGGTAATGGGGCTTGACGGCGTTATATTGGCGGCGTTTATCTTGGGCTTTCCTGCAAACGAGATAGTAATTCCCCTTATGCTTATGGGATACTCCTCAAGCGGCATACTTGCCGATTATTCAAGCCTGGCATCACTTAAAGCAATGCTCTTGCAAAACGGGTGGCAAACATCAACCGCAGTCTGCTTTTTAGTATTTATGCTTATGCATTTCCCTTGTTCAACCACCCTTTTAACCGTAAAGAAAGAAACAGGCAGCCTTAAATGGTCAGCAGTTTCTGTATTACTGCCGCTCCTGTTTGGATTCGTAATATGCTGCACAGTTAATTTTGTATTTTCGGTTTTTGGGTAAAAAACACCGCGTCTGCTGTAAAGCAGACGCGGTACATTATATTTAATATTATCAGTTGGTTATTGTCTTTTCGGTATCTTTATCAAAGATATGGAGTTTGTTCACATCCAAAGCAACCGTAACAACTTCACCAACCTCTGATTTTGAATCAGGGCTTACACGGCTTACAAGGTCATGACCTAAGAAATCAAGATACAAATATTTCTCTGCACCCATAGGTTCAACAACCTCAACATCTGCCTGGATAATTCCGTCCTGATGATCGGCAATGTATCTTTCATCATCATAGATACATTCAGGGCGTATTCCGAGTGTAACATCTTTTCCGTCATACGCTTCAAGGCAACCGCCTTCATTTTTCGAGGCAGGAAGTTTAATTTTTGTGGTAACCGATGCAACTTCTTCGGTAGCCTCCGATTTAATTTCAATAAAGAAATCAGAACCTTCTTTAACAATAGTGCCTTCAAAGAAGTTCATTTGCGGAGCACCGATAAAGCCGGCAACAAACTTGTTTACGGGTGCATCGTAAAGTACCTGCGGGCTTGCAATCTGCTGGATAACACCGTCTTTCATAACAACGATTCTGTCACCCATTGTCATAGCTTCGGTCTGGTCATGTGTAACATAAATGAATGTTGTTCCGAGTTTTCTGTGAAGTTTTGAAATTTCAATGCGCATCTGTGTTCTGAGCTTTGCATCCAGGTTTGAAAGCGGCTCGTCAAGCAGGAAGGCACGCGGTTCACGAACTATTGCGCGGCCGAGTGCAACACGCTGGCGCTGACCGCCCGAAAGAGCAGCAGGCTTACGCTCAAGCAGGTGTGATATATCAAGTATTCTGGCAGCCTCTTCAACACGGCGTTTGATTTCATCTTTAGGAACTTTACGGAGTTTAAGGCCGAATCCCATATTCTCAAAAACTGTCATATGCGGATAAAGAGCATAGTTCTGGAAAACCATTGCTATATCTCTGTCTTTAGGGTGAACATCATTCATCCTCTTGTCGCCTATGTAAAGGTCACCGCCGCTGATTTCTTCAAGACCGGCAATCATACGAAGCGTTGTGGATTTACCGCAGCCCGAAGGACCTACGAAAACGATAAACTCCTTATCGTCAACATCAAGGTTAAAATCGGTAACAGCCTGAACGCCGCCGCTGTAAATTTTGGTTACATTTTTCAAAGAGATGCTAGACATAAAATTACCATATCCTTTCCTGACACATATCTTCATCAAAAATCATAGATACGGTGATTTTTAACGCCTGTGCCACGCTTCTTTACCGACCTGACGCGGTAAAAAGCGATTTTTTATAAGGCCGCAAACCAGCCTTTGTACGATTTAATTATACCAATAACGCCGTCTCATTTCAATGCATTAATTCTATAAATATTTTTTGCGCAATTTATTGATATTGTATAACAAACGGGCATTTTGCATAAATAAACGACTGCGATATTATAATATTTCAGCACTTTAACATTCCTGTTTCGACATCGGTCATAATTCGTGATTCGCCCTCTCTTAAGTTTGGGTCAAGTACCAATTTGCCTATGCTTTCGCGCTTTAATTCGTTTACACCAAGCCCCACCGTGCCGAACATTCGCTTTATTTGGTGATATTTCCCCTCGTATATGGTTACGGACGCACGGCACGGGTCTTTTAAAACCGTCAATTCCGCAGGCATACAGCGCGTGCCGTCTGCAAGGGTGACGCCGGCTTTAAACGCGTCAACAACTGCGGCAGTTACCTCACCGTCCAATGTTACGGTGTAATTTTTAGGAATTTTTGACGCAGGGGATATAACCCTGTGCGCCAGTTCTCCGTCGTTAGTTATAACAATAAGCCCCGTTGTGTCCCTGTCCAACCGCCCGATAGGGAAAAGCGAGTCACGGTCATATCCGTCGGGTATAAGGTCAACTACCGTCTTTGCGCGTGTATCGCGCGACGCGCTCAATACACCTTTCGGTTTATTCATCATAAAGCAAATATGTTCATTGTTTCTAAGTACCGCGCCGCCGATTTCCACAACATCACAATCAGCGTCAATATGTGTCACATTTCGCCCTGCTACCGCGCCGTTCACTTTCACAAGCCCCGATTTTATAAGTGCTGTTATTTCCTTGCGAGTGTAATCGGTTCGTGCGCCTATGTATTTTTCAATCCGTTGTTTGTTCATTTGTTTATATCCTTAAAAAATGCCGTAATTTTCGCCTGCCCTGTTGGGCAAAAGCCCGTTATCATATCTTTACCGCCGCAACGGCATTTTAATTCTTTGCGTAAAGCGCCGCAAACCGCGTCAAAATTTTCCGCGGCAGGTTTACAGGCAAATAAAAACCCGTCGCCGTTTTTTGAAAAAGCCGCACCGCTGCCGTGTTTAGCCCAAATTTCCTCTGCTGCCTTTATTAAATCGGCGGTGTCAAAGTCATTAAAAAAGGCAGGCGTGCTGCAGTTTCCGTTAAGTGAAGTTACAAAAAGTTTTATGTATTCTGCTTTAAGTTTTGCGTGCTCGTATTTTGCTTCCTGTAATTTTTCGTGCAGTTTGTCCACAGCCGCCGCGCAGTCAAGCGAGGGAGATTTCAAAAGTTCGCCTATGTGTTCGCTGCTTTTTAAGCGGCGTGAGTAATCTTCAAGCGCGTCACCTCCACATTTTATGTGTATACGCATACCGCCCTTGTAGTGCTCCGCCGAAATGATTTTAATAATACCTATTTCACCCGTCCGCGCAACATGCGGTGCACAGCAAGCGCAAACATCCACCCCGTCTATGCATATAAGCCGCAGGGAAGATGTTATTTCTTTTTTGCTGCGAAAAGGTATCAGCGCCGCTTCTGCCGCTTCGGGGAACATTACCGTAACCGCGCGGTTTTCATACACCGCTGCGTTTGCCGCCTTTTCAATCTCTATTAACTGCGTGTCGGTCAAAACGCCGTTAATATCAAGTGTAACATCGGTTTTGCCTAAATGAAAGCCTACATTATCAAACCCAAAACGCTTGTGTATTATTCCGCAAAGTATGTGTTCGCCCGTGTGATTTTGCATATGCCGCAGCCGTCTTGCCGCGTCTATCGCACAGGTAACTTTTGCGCCCTCTTTAAGCGGCGCTTCCGTAAAATGAAGTATTTCATCACCCGATACCTGCACATCGGTTACCGGTATGCCGCTAATATTACCTATGTCGGAGGATTGACCGCCTCCTTCGGGCGCAAATGCCGTTCGGTCAAGTATTGCGGCATATTTACCGCCGATTTCTGCAGTTTTTACAACTGTGGCATTAAAAACAGTTAATTTACCGTCGGTTTCATAAAGTTTTTCGGTTATCATTTGTATCCTCGTTTCATCATAGGAGTATTGCCGAATACTACGACTGTTTAAGTGCCGCAATATCCAAATATCCAGCTTTGAAGTTTATTGAATTTTCATCAAGCTTTGACGAATAGGCATAAGATACGGGCGCAAAAAATAACGGGATGAGCCTATCGTCCGAAGAAAACAGTATCTGTTCCGCGGTATGCATTTGTTCATCTGTTGCATCCACGCTGCAAGCGGCTTGCAGCGCCGCATCAAAAGCGGAACTTTTAAACCTCGTCGGGTCACTGCTGCTTTCACTCTTAAACTGTGAAAGGAATGTGGCGGCGCTGAGGTCACCCGAAGTAAGGGGAATAAGCGCAATATCATAGTCGCCGTTTGCAATACGGGTCTCAAATTCCGATTCGTCCTTTACCGTTTCAATATTTATATAAGCGCCAAGATTTTTTTGCCAATCGGATACAACGGGCTTAAGTGCGGCGTTTATCACCTTGCTGTCGGGGCAGAGTACTGAAATGTTTTTTGGGAAGCTGCTGTTAGTTTTTTCCTGGCAATCCAAAAATATTTCTCTGGCTGCGGCAGGGTCATATTTAAGGTTCGGTGCGTTTTCGGTGTTTGCAAGACTTATATCACAATCGGGCGGAACCGCTCCGCGCGCCTGTTTTAAATACTTCGGCAACGCCTCGGATAACTTGTCTGGGTCAGCCGACATTTTAAATGCGGGCGCAAACGGCGCAATTTTTGAATCGGGATTGATTATCGCGGCGTAAAGTGAAGAAAAAGTATTGTAAATTCCCTTGTCGGTTGTTGAAACGCTTTCAATATCGTCAAGCGAAATTTTTACAAACGAACCTCCGCTGCCGGATATTGCGTTTGCGATATATCCCGTAGGTTTTTCGGTTTCTTTTTCAAATGTTACTTCATTTGCCTGCGGTTTGAAGTCGCCGTCGTATTTTGACGAACGGGCTAGTTTAATTTCGCCTTTTTCGTTATCCCACGATGTCAGCGTGAACGGTCCGTTTGAAAGTACCGAATCGTCATTAAGACCATATTTTCCCTTGGATTCAATAAAAAATTCCTCATTGCACGGCATAAAAACGGGTTGCGTAAGCGAAGATAAAAATCTGTCGGACGGCGCGGCAAGCACATATTTAACCGTTCTTTCGTCCTCCGCGTATACGCCTATATTGTCCGGCGATATCTTTCTGTCCAATGCGTCGGATACACCGCGTATGTCGGAAATCAGTTGGGGGAACGCCGTGCCTGTGTCGGGATCGGCAGCGCGCCGTGCGGCAAAAACATAATCCGCCGCCGTTACCGCCTCGCCGTTGTGCCACTTTGCATTCTTTGAAATTTTAAAGGTGTATTCGCACCCGTCGGCAGATACCGTGTAACTTTCAGCGCCCGCCTTTACGGGCTTACCGTCCCTTCCCATTCTCATAAGACCTTCAAATATATTTCCCGAAACGGTCAACTCGCTTTCGCTTGACGCCAGTATCGGGTCAATGTTTTTAGGCGAAAGTTGCATAGTGTATGTAAGCGAAAAACCGCTGTCCCCACTGCAGGCGGTAAGTGAAACCGCTATTGCAAGCGCAATTAAAGCAGATAATATTCTTTTCATTTATGTCCTCCGTAAATCGGTTTAATACCTAGTATATTTATAAACTAACATTATATATTATAAGTAATAACACGGCATTTTTCAATCGTTTTACAAAAATTTAAAAACTTGAAAAGTCAGGCGCGCCGTGGTATAATATCAGTTAATAAAATTATGATGTTTTTGTTGAACCAACAATCTTTCGGGGGGCTTATGTTTTGAGAAAGACGGAACTTTTAAATAAACTTCGTGAACTTATCGAAGAAAATGCCGACCTTAAACAGAAAAATAACGAACTTTCCGTTAAGGTTGCCGAACTTAAAGCACGGCTTAAAAATGTTTCGGAGACCGCACTGCAGGGTGAAAAGCCGGAAGCTGAGCCGCAACCCGAACCCGATGTGTATACAGAGCCTGCAGAACCGCAGGGTTTACAGCAAAATTCCGTTTCGGATAATAACCGCGACTTTAATTCGGAAGTTGCAAATATAAACGAACAGGGCACAAATGGCGATGCCGCCGCAGTCATAGAGGATAATGAATATACAGAGCAGCCGCCTGTATCTATAGACGCCGTAACAGAGTATGACGCAGCCGACACGGAAAACGACGGGCTTTTCTCCGCGCCTGTTGCCGAAAGCGGCGCTTATGGATTGGAGAACTGCGGAATTGATGAAGGTATAACCGATATCGCCGCGTCTTTTGTCGGCCGCGCTGTTATTGCAGTAACCGAATTTACCAATGAGATTTGCTCGTTGGGCTCGGAAAACACCAAAGAACTTGTAACATTGGCGCTGGGCAAAGCGGAAGTCTTTAAATCAGAAACGGTGGCAAATGCCGAAAACGCCGCTTCTGCAGAGGAGTTTTCCAAGCAGTGCGCCGCCGAATTTGAAAAATTGCAGAGGTATATAAACACGCTAAGATTGTCGGTGTAATTTATGGATGTCAGTTTTTTAAAGCATAAAGATATTTCTTTTAAAGAAAAGGTACAGAATTTTTGGGTGTATTACAAATTCAGGATAATTGCTGTCCTGCTTGTTATAGTAATCGCAATTTTTGCCTTTGCCACACGAGATAACGATTCGGATTATGATATCCGCGTTGTTATGAATATCGGAACGGTCCTGCCCCAGCAATCAATTGAAAATTTAACAAAAGAACTTGAAAAATACTGCCCTGATTTTAACGGCGACGGAAAACGACGGGTTAAAATAATAGATTGCTCGTATGATATTGAAGAACTGCAAAAGGAAGAAAACAAAAATGCAAATACCGACCTGCAAAGGTATGACAGTAAGTTTTCGGCGCAGTTCGGCGAAGCGGAAAAAATGCTTTACATTATGTCGCAAAGCGAGATTGACCGTGTAAATTCCCAAACTTCTTACAGCACTATTGTGGACGGTGAGGCGTCGGCTTTGTCGGGTACAAAACTTGAAACTGCCGTTTTTAAGGGCAGCGACCGAAACTTTGACGGCTGTTATATTTTTGTACGTTCGCTTATCGGTTCGGTAAAGAAAGATAAAAATTCCGAAAAATATCACGGTCAGGCTCAAAAAATGCTTGAAATTATAAACAAAAATCTGTTATAATAACATTTGGTTTATATCCGCCCGTGGCGCAACCGGATAACGCAACAGATTCCGATTCTGGAGAATGGGGATTCGAATTCCTCCGGGCGGGCCAAAAATCGGCAAATCTCTTTTGAGGTTTGCCGATTTTTTAAAATGTTCAATCTTGTTTCAATATTTTGTTTTATTATAATAGATGTATCGGGGGTGCTGTAATGAGAATTTTACTTGTTGAAGATGAAAAAAGGATGGCGCAGGCACTATGTGAAATTCTGCGTCTTGAGAAATATGAGGTTGACCACTATGCCGACGGGGCAGAGGGACTTGCCGCCGCAGAAAGCGATATTTACGATATTATTATTCTTGATGTTATGCTGCCCGGTATGAACGGTTTTGATATTGCAAGAAATGCACGGACAGCGGGGATTAAAACACCTATTTTAATGCTTACCGCAAAATCGGAACTTGATGATAAGGTTACGGGGCTTGACAGCGGAGCGGACGATTATTTAACCAAACCGTTTATGACAAAGGAACTGCTTGCAAGGCTTCGCGCGCTCGGCAGGCGCACTCTTGATTCGGTGGACGGTACGGTTTCTTACGGTGATATTGCGCTTGATACAGGTGCGCTCACTTTATCCTGCGTCACAAACGGGCAAAGCGTAAGACTTAGTGAAAAGGAGTATCATATTCTTGAATATTTTATTGCCAACAGCGGACGGATTTTAACGCGCGAGCAGCTTGCCGTGAAAATATGGGGCTACGAAAGCGACGCCGAATATAACAATGTCGAGGTCTATATGTCCTTCACACGCAAAAAGCTTGCCTTTGTCGGCGCGAAGACCGTAATAAAATCGGTAAGAGGGATCGGCTATGAATTGAGGTGCGATAATGTTTAAAAAATCAAGAATAAAAATCGTTGCCGCAATCATGTCGGTGCTTGTTATTTTGTGGGTGGGTACGCTCGGCGTGATTTACGGTTCAAGTTATTTTGAGGTTTCAAAGCGAAACCGCGAAATGCTTAAAGCGCACGCCGATATGTATACATTAGGCATTTCCGACGACGACGGTAATGATAAAAATAATGATAAAGTCAGCGCGCCGCCCGAAAAACCCGAACCCGATGATGGTGCCAGAAAAGACGGTGGGCGATTTGCCGATTCCCCGATGTTCCAACTTTCAACATTTTATACCGTTGCCGTGTCGGATACGGGCGAGGTGCTTGAAGTAAAAAACGACCGCCCTGCAGTTCACAGTAACAGCGAACTTCAAAAAACAGCACAGGACATTATAAACGGCGGCAGGGAATACGGAACCGAAAACAATCTTGCTTTTTATAAAACCGAAAAAGACGGATATACTTTGGTCGCTTTTATGGATAACACTGTTGTAAACGAAAGCGCAACCACACTGTTCCGCTATACCCTTATTATAGGCGGCGTTGCCCTTGTTATTTTTTTCTTTTTATCGGTAATTTTCGCCAAGCGAATAGTAGACCCACTTGAAGAAAGTTATAAAAAGCAGAAACAATTTATTTCTGACGCAGGACACGAACTTAAAACGCCTGTATCGGTTGTCGGTGCGAATGCCGAATTACTGTCGCGCGAAATCGGCGAAAACCGCTGGCTTGCCAATATCAAATATGAAAATGAGCGAATGGGTGCACTTGTAGCGCAGCTTCTTCAACTTGCAAGAACAGAAAATGTCACCGTTCAAAAAGAATATATCGATTTCAGCCGCCTTGTTGCGGGTGAAACCCTGCCGTTTGAAAGCGTAGCGTTTGAAAAAGGGCTTACCCTAAGCAGCAATATTGAGGAAAATATTACGGTGGAAGGGAACAGCGGGCAGCTTAAACAGCTTGTGTCGATATTGCTTGATAACGCTATGCGGCACAGTGCTGCGCCGGGTGAAATAAAACTCAATTTAACCAAAGAACATGGGCAGGCGCGGCTTTCGGTAATCAATCGCGGCGAGGAAATTTCCAAAGAACAGCGCGAATTGATATTTGAGCGCTTTTACCGTATGGATACCGCGCGCGGCGAAGAGGATAATCATTACGGATTGGGGCTTGCTATAGCCAAGGCGATATTGACCGCGCACAAAGGTCACATAGGCGTTTTTTGTTATGACGGATTTGTAGAATTCAGAGCAAAAATTCCTGCCGAATAAAATATGCTTTCAATAATTTTTCAATCTTTCTCCTGTACAATGACATTGTCAAAGTACAGGAGATTTTTTATGAGAGAGGTGAAAATATGAAATACCGAAACGAATGGAAGCACGAAATAAACTATTGTGATATGCTTTGCTTGCGCAGCCGTTTGTCTGCCATAGCCAAACCCGACCCTCATACAATAGGCGGCAAATATTTTATACGCAGCCTGTATTTTGATACTGCGTCGGATAAGGCGTTAAGAGAAAAAACAGACGGCGTAAATATGCGTGAAAAATTTCGTATACGCATTTATAACGGTGATTCTTCTGTTATTAAATTAGAGAAGAAAAGTAAAATAAACGGGTTGTGCGCCAAACAAACCGTGCTGCTGTCGAAAAGTGAGGCGCAGGCGATAGCGCAGGGCGATTACGGTTGGATGACAGCAGAGAGAAGTTCCTTAATATCTGAATTTTACAGCAAAATAACAGGTGGATTGCGCCCAAAAACAATTGTTGATTATACGCGCGAACCGTTTGTGTTTCCGCAGGGGAATGTCCGCGTTACAATCGATTATAATATCAGAACCGGCATAAAATGCACCGATTTTCTAAACCCGGATTGCGTTACCGTTCCTGCAGGGGAATCGCCCATTGTGCTTGAAGTAAAGTGGGACGAATATCTGCCCGATATTATCCGCGATGCCGTGCAACTGCCGGGGCGGCGCGTCACGGCGTTTTCAAAATATGCCGCTTGCCGTATATACGGCTAAAAAACAAGAAGGAGTAAATGATATGACTTTCAATGATATTTTTAAATCAAGTTTTCTTGAAAATGTTACAAGCGTAAGTATTCTGGATATGGCTATTGCCTTAGTTCTTGCTTTCGGTATAGGAATGTTTATTTTCCTTGTTTATAAAAGAACCTATCAGGGCGTTATGTATTCTTCAAGTTTCGGCACAACACTGGTTGCGCTTACAATGATAACCACAGTAGTTATCCTCGCCGTAACTTCAAATGTGGTGCTTTCACTCGGTATGGTCGGCGCACTTTCTATAGTGCGTTTTCGTACCGCTATAAAAGAACCGCTTGATATCGCGTTCTTGTTTTGGTCAATAGCGGTAGGAATTGTGCTTGCTGCAGGTATGATTCCGCTTGCGGTTATCGGCAGTGTGATAATAGGCGTAATTCTTATTGTGTTTGTAAACAAAAAACCACATTGCAATCCCTATATAGTTGTGATTTCCTGTGTAGATTCCGAATCGGAGACAAGGGCAATGGAGTTGCTTAAAAACAATGTTAAAAAATGTGTGGTTAAAAGCAAAACCGCCGCTAAAGATTTAATTGAACTTAATCTTGAAGTCCGCCTTAAAAATGAAAATACCGATTTTATCAATACCCTCAGTTCGGTTGATGGCGTAAACAGCGCCGTGCTTGTAAGCTACAACGGCGAATATATGGGTTGACGGAGGTAAGTTATGTCAACACACAAGCACATTGATAAAATTTGTTGTGTTATCCTTGTTCTTACGCTTCTTTTGACTGCAGCTTTCATAAATGCCGAAAAGTTAGGTGTTCAAAAGGCGTCTGCCGCAATGGGATATGAAAGTAAATTGTTTGATACCGCCACGGTCCATAATATCAACATTGTTATGGACAATTGGGATGAATTTATTTCAAATTGCGAAAGTGAAGAATATTATGCCGCCACGCTTGTAATAGATAACGAGGCGTATAAAAATGTTGCAATCCGCGGTAAGGGAAACACATCGCTTACGCAGGTAAAGTCCTACGGGAACAACCGTTACAGTTTTAAAATTGAGTTTGACCATTATGACAGTACAGGCAGTTATTACGGGCTTGATAAATTGTGCCTTAATAATATAATTCAGGATAACACCTATATGAAGGACTATCTTTGTTATACAATGATGCGGGATATGGGCGTTGCTTCTCCGCTTTGCAGTTTTGTCTATATAACCGTAAACGGTGAAGATTGGGGGCTTTACCTGGCGGTAGAGGGTGTTGAGGACGCTTTTCTAAAACGCAATTACGGAAATGACAGCGGCGAACTCTATAAGCCCGACAACAGCAGTATGGGCGGCGGACGAGGTAACGGCAAGGAGTTTGACGAAGAAGACCTGCAGGAGGAATTTGACCCGAAAACCGCAAATACTGATGAAAAGTTATCGGGCTTCGGTGGTGAAAACGGCGCTCCGCCGCAAATGCCAAGCGCCGAAGACGGGTCCGATACGGGCTTCACCGTGCCTGATTTGCCTAATGACGGCACGGGCAATACCGGCGATAAATTTGCCGCACCGGGTGCAGATGTGGGAAGCGGCAGTGATGATGTCCTTCTTAAATATACAGACGACGATGCCGACAGTTACCCGAACATTTTTAATAACGCCAAAACTGATATTACCGAGAGCGACAAAACCCGCTTGATTAAATCACTTAAGAATTTAAGTGAGGGCAAAGATTTGGAAAGCACTGTGGACACAGAGTCGGTTATCCGTTATTTTGCCGTGCATAATTTTGTACTGAATTTTGACAGCTACACAGGCTCTATGGTTCATAATTACTATTTGTACGAAAAAGACGGGCAAATGCAGATGATTCCCTGGGATTATAACCTTGCGTTCGGCGGATTTAAGTCAGAGAGCGGAGCAACCGAACTTGTGAATTACCCCATTGATTCGCCTGTTTCGGGCGGAGATACAGCAGACCGCCCGATGATAGCGTGGATTTTTGAAGATGAGGAATATACCGAACTGTACCACAAATATCTAAGCGAGTTTATTAACAAATATTTTGAAAGCGGATATTTTGAAGAAACGGTAGACAGTGTAATTTCAATGATTTCACCATATGTCAGCAAAGACCCTACAAAATTCTGCACATATGAGGAGTTTCAAAAGGGTGCCGAAACACTTAAAGAATTCTGTCTGCTTCGTGCAGAAAGTGTAACTGCGCAACTTGACGGCACAATTGCCACAACATCGGACGGTCGCCAAAACGATACCGACAGCTTGATTAATGTCGACGGTATTTCGGTTGACGATATGGGTTCTATGGGCGGCGGTAAGAATCGGGGAAATTCAAATACAGAACGGGAGAATAATGCCGGCAAGTCAAAATCAAACGCCGATGAAACCGTAAATTCCGATGGTACAGCAGATGCGTCGGGGAGCAAGACGGAAAAATCGGATACCGATAGAAAAGCCCCGCCTTCACGCAAAACAGACGACGAAAACAACCAAAACGGCGAGACTTCTGAGCAGACCGACAGCAATGAAGGACCCGATTTCGGCGATATGCAGAATAAAGGTCAAAACTTCCCTCAAAAACCGGGCAGCGATAATACGGGGAACGAAGTGCAAACGCAGCCCCGGAGTTCCGCTTCTTCGCTGCCGCCGATTATGATTGCAGTAAGTGCAGCCGTTCTGCTGTTGGGGCTCTGTTTTGCCTTTATCTATAAGCGATAAAATATGCGTGCGGTTACAACCGCACGCATATCTGCATAATCTATTTTTTCGTACTTACCTTGTAACAGGTTTCAGTATGGTATTTTTCGCCCTTTTTAAGAACAGGGGAGGGGAAGTTCTTGTGTTCTGTTGAGTTGGGGAAATTCTGCGTTTCAAGACACAGCGCCCCGTGTTTTTTATATTTAATTCCGTATTTGCCGATGTCCTTAACATCACTTTCAATGCAGTTGCCCGTGTATAATTGAATTGCAGGCAGCGTGGTTGCGCATTCAAGCGTAATGCCGCTTTCGTCACTGTGCACCTCGGCGCAGACGGCAAGCGGATTGTTTACCGTTTCCGTGTGCATAATAAAGCAGTTGTCATATCCGCCGAAGTCGGATATGGCCTTGTATTTTGAACCAAGCCGCCCGCCGAGTGCAACCGGTTTCCTTAAATCCATATCCGTTCCGTCAACCGGGATTATTTTGCCTGTCGGCAAACAATCGGTGTCGTTTTCGCAAAAACTGTCGGCAAAAATCGCTATTTTGTGGTTATCCACGCTCTCGCCGCTGTCGGCACCGTTAAGATTGAAGTAGGAATGATTTGTCAGATTGATAACGGTGTCCGCGTCGCTTTCGGCATTATATTCTATCTTGAACACACCCCCGTCCTGTAATGAAAAGGTAACCGTAAGGTCGAGCTTGCCGGGATATCCTTCCTCAAGGTCGGGGCTTGTGTAGCTCATTTTTATTTGACTGTCACCAATCCCGCAAACATCAAATATCTTGCTGCTGAAACCTTGTTTTCCGCCGTGCAGGTGGTTAGGGCCGTTGTTGACAAAAAGATTGTATTGTTTTCCGTTTAAAACAAACCGCCCTTTTTCTATTCTGTTGGCAAACCGCCCGACCGTCGCGCCGATATAACCGCAGCCCTCCTCGTAGGGCTTTAATTCATCAAAACCTAAAACAATATCGGTCGGCGCGCCGCTTTTGTCGGGGCAGGTGAAGGAGTGCAAAGTTGCGCCGTAATCAAGTACCGTTACCGATATGTCGCCGCGGGAAATTTTATAGGCGTGAACGGGTCTTCCGTCTTTTGTATGATCAAATAAATACTTTTCTGTTGACATTACGCACCATCCTAAACATACTTTAATATTATAATACCTTTAAATATGTAAAATAGCAAGAATATTTACCGACAGTTAACAATTTTTTTCGGGCGGATGATAAAATATTTATTGAATAAAGAGGTGGCAAAATGTACATTAATAAATGGGCTGCTAAACAAAGCGCCAAAAAAACGCTTAAAGATAAATGGCTTACGGCGGCAGCCGTGTTTACCGTTGCCGCTACGATCTACATTGCGTACAGCCTGTTTTCATCACTTGTTATGCTTATCTTCCGTGCCAACGGCGCGTGGAGTGCAATATTCCCGTCAAAGTTGGAATTGCTGTTCAATTTGCGTGACGCTCTGGCGACGCTTATTACGGTCGCCGTTAAACTGTTTGTGCTTCTCCCGGTGATATTGGGATTGCTGCGCTGGTTTTGGCGTGCCTGCTGCGGTATGTATGACGGGGTTGAAACGCTGTTCTATTACTTTTCGTCAAAAAATGTATATCTCCGCGCCCTTAAAGCGACCGCGATTTTTTGGGCGGCGTCGATTGCTGCCGGCTTTGTCTGTATGCTGCCGACGTATATAACATCACTCATAGCCTCGCCCCGCTTGTATCAGCTCTTCGGCGGCAATATGCCGAGTTCGTTCGGCGCTGCGGGCACACTCATACGGGCGCTGCGCCTTATGGGATATGTTGCGCTTGTCTTTGTTTGGGCAAGACTTATAAATTATTTACCGATGGTCGTAATGTATGATGATGTTAAACCGGAAAAACTTTTCCCGATAACGATGAGGGTGTTTGCGCGCTACACCACGCAAACAATGGGCTTCATTCTCAGCTTTTTCGGCTATATTCTTTTATCTGTTTTGGTAATCCCCCTTGTTTTTGTGGGCCCGTATATCATTACATCCTATATGACCTATGTGAAATTTGCGGTAAATAACTACAATATTCAGCTTAAAAATATGGCTGAAAATGTGCACTTTTGCTGAAAATTTAATTTATACAGAAAAAAATTAAAAAAGCCTTGCATTTTCGACAATGATGTGATATTATTAGTAGCGTCCTCTAAAGAGGAACAAGCAGTTGGTGTTTATTACGATGAGGGTCCACCCGTTCCCATTCCGAACACGGAAGTTAAGCTCATTAGTGCCGAAAATACTTGGTGGGTGACTGCCCGGGAAGATAGGTTGATGCCAACACAACTGAAGCGGCCGCCCAATAGGGCGGTTGTTTTATTATATCGGATATATCCGCATTCAGCCTATAACTTAAACATTTGCTTTGGCAGACGGTGATCTTATGAAAAAAAGATTTCATAACCAAAAATTCGGAACCATTTTTAGTTTTGTAGCCCTTGCGGTTACCCTTGTAAATATACTGTTTTTTGTTAAAGATTCGCTTTTTTATGATATGGAAGTTCTCCCAGACGGGAACTTGCTTAATACAACCGTTTCCCCCAACCGTAAATATTCGGTAAAGGTGTTTGAAATACCTGAGAGCGGGACACTTGACCGTGCTGTAAGGGCAGAGGTTAAGGAAACGGCAACGGGCAAAACCCGAAACATTTATTGGGAAACAGGGGTGAACGGCGCAACTGTTTCGTGGGGCGGAAGAGACACTGTTATAATCAATAATCATCCCATAAATGTAATTGATGGCGATTATGATTGGCGCGATGATATATCTTCACGCAAAATAGCCGACAGATTTCAACCAAAAACGCCGTAAAGGCGTGGTAATATATAGGTATAGGGCAGGTTTTGTCTTAAAACCTATTACACAAACCGAAAAGGAGATGCAATATATGAAAAAAATAATCAGTAAACGCGAATACGATACCGAAACGGCTACACTTGTAAAAAAATTCACAAGCGGCACTTTCGGCGATCCGTGCGGATACGAAGAAAGCCTGTATGAAACACCGGCAGGGTATATGTTCCTCTATTGCAACGGCGGCGAAGATTCCGCGTATCCTACCGAATCAATTAAGTCTATCAGCAAAGCAAAAGCTGAAGATTGGCTCAGCAAGCACGAATAATTTTATTTTAAAAGCAGATAAGCGTCGGCAAACGGGAGGTTTAAATTCCAATTGCCGACGCTTATTTTTTTCTTTTGTATTACCGATTTAATTGTCAAATGTTACGGATTTTGCCCATTTCGTGATTTGGTCAGCGTATTTTTCAACATTTTTATCCGTTGCGGCAAACTGAATCAGCCAAAAAGCGTCATCCGTCTTGTATACATAGGTGATGTATTTAAACGATCCGCCGCTTGTTTTGTTTTCATACTCAAAGTGGGTAAGCCCGCCGGACTCGGTTATTTCGGCAGAGCCGAGATTATTTACATCAATAACCGATTGGGCATATTGGCGAAGCGAATAGTTTTCAGACCCTTTAACAAGGTTAAAAGATTCTTTTAACGCAAACACTGCCACATCTTCCGAGTCGTATGCGGCGGTATATGAACCGACCTTTGTTTCTTCAAACTCATCGGATAATGTTATTTTCATTCCGTCTGCCGAAAATGTGCTTGCGGAGTTATCATCATTCCCCGAACTTTTAATATGTGCCGCTCCAAGACCCGCCAATAAACCTACAACAACAGCAACCGCCATTATGATTATAAATATTTTAAGCCCTTTTTTGTTTGAATTTTTACGGTGCGCCTGAACTTCGGCACTTTCATTATTATCAAACCTGAAGGCGTTCCCGTTCGCAGGGTTAAACTTGTTTTGTCCGGAAAGATAAATATCTCCATTGCCTTCGGGAAGTTTAATGTATTCGTTGCAATAATTTTTACTTACCTTGTCCGCTATGGCAAAAATTCTTGTCGCCTGTTCGCCTATTTGGAATGTCTTTTCCTCACCGTTTTTAAGTTCGCCTATTTTGCGGCAGGGCGTTTCGCTTATAACCGTGTCACCCGATTGCGGATCTTCTATGTAAATTTTCATTTTTGCAAGGCAACCCACAAAACATTTTGTTCTTTTAATTGTTAAATTTCTCATATAAAAACCATTCCTTAAATAGCATAGTTTGTAAACTGCCGCAATTTTTGCAGCCGCCGATATAGATATTAACATAAACACCGCCAAATGGCAACCTAAATTAATCCTAAAATTCGTTTTATATCCGCGAGATTTTCGGCGAAATATATTCCTCTCTGCCGCCTTTCGGAGGAAAGACCCTTTTCAATCATAAGTTCCAGAAGCGCTTTCAAAGCATCGTAGTATCCGTTCAGATTATAAAGAATACAAGGTGCTTTCAAATGCTTAAGTGATACCTTTGACATTACCTCGGTGATTTCCTCTAATGTTCCCGTGCCACCGGGGAAGGCTATAAAGGCATCACCCAACTCAATCATTTTGCTTTTGCGTTCTGACATATCTTTGGTTACAATCAAGTCGGTCAAACCGTTGTGCTGAAATTCATTTTCAATAAAAAATTTAGGCTCAACACCGGTTACTTCGCCGCCGGCATTTAAAACGCTATCCGCAATAACGCCCATTAATCCGGATTTAGAACCGCCGTAGATCAGTGTGTTTCCGCTTGCCCCAATCCAAGTCCCCAATTCCTCGACTGCTTTTTGCAGGTATGGATCATTTCCTTTGCTTGCTCCGAGATATACGGTAATGTTCATTCAAAATCCCCCGTTATTCTTTATACACCGTAAGGTGTGTTTATGACTGTTTAACGAAATTTGGTTGTGTGAAGCGTTGCTGCGCAATATGAAGCGGCGGCAGCGCCGCCATTAAGCACTCGTCTTTGACTCGCATAAAACGAAGCGCACTTATTTTCCGGATATAAACTGCATTTTTCATAGGACCGACACTCAAACCAGAACCGGTTTAAAAGCCGGATATTCTTTATATAGCTTTATAGTTTGTGTTTACTTTTTATCGAGATGAACAATAGTAATTTCTATCTTCCGGTTTCTTAGAAAAATTTTATAAGGGCTTGCTTATCAACCTCAAATATATCAATTGTATTCTTTTCTTTTGATTTGTTACTAATGTTTGATGAGTTTCCACAACCGGAAAAACAAAAAACACCAATATTATAACTAATATCAAAAGTGATTTTTTCATTTGGAATTTCCCTTAGCTGTTTTGATTGAGGCAATCAGCAGAATACGAATGGTTGAACAGGTTTTATTAATAGACTTATATGTTGCTTCATCAATATATTCAGTTTTAAAAAGCATCTCAAGCCATTTTCCTGTTTCGTTGGCTTCTTTTAGAGCAATTTCAAGTTTAGCAATAAAATCAGCACGGCTATGCCCATATTTACTCTCTGCAATATTAGCATAAACACTTGTTGCACTTCTGGCAATTTGATTCGAAATAACAGTTTCGTGTTCTGCTCTTAATTCTTTTGTTAATTTCAAAACATCAACAATAAAGACACGATGAGAACCGTGTCTTTATTTTTGTGACTGCGAGACGAAATCGCACAATATATAACTGATGTGCGTTTACACTGCGCGAAGCACTTATTATATTATAAGATAAAGTAACCAAGTGATATGCCGAGCCGAGCTCGGCGTGATATTTTTAGCCATAGGCAAAAGTGATATTGTTCGCTTTGCTCACAGTGATATTATATTCGCGCAGACACTCGCGAAGTGAATACCACTCGGCAAAAACCGAATATCACTGCGCAGCAATATCACTCGCCGTAAGGCGAATATAACTGAAAAAAGCAATTGCTCTTTGCAATTGCTTTTTTCATGGAGGCGCCACCCGGATTTGAACCGGGGCATCGAGGTTTTGCAGACCTCTGCCTTACCACTTGGCTATGGCGCCGTTTACTTGTTATTAAAGGACGCTTAAAATTTTCAGTTTAAGCGTCCTTTGAATTGGAGCGGATTACGAGGCTCGAACTCGCTACCTCCACCTTGGCAAGGTGGCGCTCTACCAGATGAGCTAAATCCGCAAAAATGGTGCCTCCGATCGGAATCGAACCAATGACACGAGGATTTTCAGTCCTCTGCTCTACCAACTGAGCTACAGAGGCATTTGGCGACCTGGATGGGGCTCGAACCCACGACCTCTAGCGTGACAGGCTAGCGTTCTAACCAGCTGAACTACCAGGCCATTGGTGGGAACAACAGGGCTCGAACCTGTGACCCTCTGCTTGTAAGGCAGATGCTCTCCCAGCTGAGCTATGCTCCCACACCGTGCCACCCGGATGCTTCCGTTAGCGACTTGATTATATTATCATACCATATCATATTTGTCAATACTTTTTTTAAAAAAATTCAAAATATTTAAAATTGATCTTAGTGTTGTTTCTGTTGAGCACAACTCTTTTTCAACAGGGTTTCAAGGTCGCGCGCGTCAAAATGATAAGACCTGTTGCAAAAATGGCAGGAAACATCAGCCCCGCCGTCCTCTTCAATCATTTTTCCGAGTTCCTTACGGCCGACGCCGACCAATGCACGCTCGACCCTTGCGCGGCTGCAATTACATTTATATGATACCTCTTGTTCATAAAGAACCTCGGTATCGAAAGTTCCAAGCGCAATTTCAACTATTTCCTTCGGGGTTTTACCGCTGCTCAGCATTTCGGTAACGGGCGGCACGCCTTCCAGACCTTTTTCAAGTTTGTCGATCGTTGCGTCGTCGGCGCCGGGAAGCAGTTGTATAATGTAGCCGCCTTCTGCCTTAACCGTAAGGTCGGGGTTTACAAGAACGCCGAGCGCGCAGACGGTGGGTATCTGTTCACTCAGGGCGTAATATGAAGTTATATCTTCGGCAATTTCGCCCGAAACCAGCGGAACCTGACCGTTATACGGCTTATCAAGTCCTAAATCCTTTATTACGTACAATGTGCCGTCCTTACCCACTGCACTGCCCACATCAAGTTTCCCCTTGGCGTTAAGCGGCAATTCAACCACGGAGTTTTGGACATATCCGCGCACGTTGCCGTCAGCGTCCGATACGGCAATTACGCTGCCTGCCGGTCCGCCGCCCGACACACGCACGGTAATGCTGCCGTCTTTGGTCTTTAAAGCTGCGCCCATCATACTTGCAGCCGTTAAAAGTCTGCCCAAAGCAGCGGTTACGACCGCGCTCGTTTTATGTATCTGTTCGGCTTTATTTACAATGTCGGTGGAGTCTATTGCCGTAACCGCAACCGCACCGTCGCTTGTTATACATCTTATAAGTTTTCCCATTGTCTTTCTCCCGATTTATAAATCATTAATTACTGTACCGATCTTCTTGTAACAAAATAAATCCGCTGCTCATCCTCTTTGGGCTTTTTGTATGACATATCGCCAAGCACAGCCACTGTTTCAAGCCCTGCCTCGCTGAGCATTTGTTTTAATTCGTCCACGCTGTAGGCTCGCTCTTTGAAATCTTCGCTCTGCCTTTTGTAAAGTCCGTTTTCAAGTTCCGTGAAAAAATCAAGATATATTTCCACAACGCCGTTTTTGTTACATTCCGAACATTGCCAGACGCAAAGCGTTTTATAGTCTTCGGCTGTAAAGCATTGACCCGATAAGATGTGCCTGTGCTTGTATTCGGTGTTTACGTCAAAAATAAAAAGCCGCCCGGGTTCCAAAAACAAGGCTATTCTTTCAAATGCTTTTTTTAGGATGTCAGCCCTGACTATATGGTTGAGGCTGTCTATGCAGCAAATCGCGCCGTCCACCGTTCCGTGAAGTTTAAGTCTTTGCAGCGGTTGGCACAAAAACATAACGTTCTCTTCCTGTACATAATCTGCCTTTCTTTGCGCCCCTGCCAACATATCGGACGATACATCAACGCCGGCAACGTACATTCCGCGTTCGGCAAAAATGAGCGAAAAAGCGCCTGTTCCGCAGGCTGCGTCCAGCAGTACGGTAGGTTCACGGTCATATTTCAAAAACAGGCTCAACATATATTCGGCACGCCGCTCATACTCCATATCATCGGTCATACTGTCATAATAATTTGCAAGAACATTGTAACTCATTTATTATCCTCTTTATTCTGTTCCGCCATTTTGCCGAATGCCTTTGTATAGGCGTTGTTTCCGTAAAACAAAGCGCGGCTGACGCGGCTTATAGTCGCGGTGCTGGCACCTGTTTTTGCGGCAATATCATTATACACCTTGCCGTCTATAAGCATTTTCGCAACGGCAAAACGCTGTGCTATCGACTGAACTTCTTTAATTGTGCAAACATCTTCAAAAAATGCTTTGCAATCTTCCTCGGTTTCAAGAGTAAGAACCGCTTTGTACAGTAATTTTGCGTTTTTGCTTTCATCTGCTTCCATTTTTAATATCACCTCTTAAATTATTCATATCACCCGTACATTTTAACATATTAAAGCGTAAAAGTCAAAGAAAACAGTCTATTTTATTTATATTTAACAAAAAATTGCGTAATTTCAGGCTGTACGGTTAAATTATGACAAAATTTTAAAAACATCTTGACAAACACGGCAGGCAAATGTATAATAGCCAACATAAAGGCAAGGGCGTCTTGAAGTTCGGCAGAACTGTCAGGCGCCTTTTGTATTTTAAATCTATTTTAATTAAATAAAATTGAAGCAGGGCAACGGAGTCTTGGACGGATATTTTATCCCTAAGACCCGTTGCCCCGCTTTGTATTTAAGGAGTGAAAGCAAATGAAAACAGTATCTGATTATTTCGGAAGTTTGGTATTTGACGACAGGGTGATGAAAGCCAATTTGTCAGCCGACGTTTACAAGTCGCTTAAAAAGACGATAGACGAAGGCGCAAGTTTAAAGACCGATGTTGCCAACGCCGTTGCCGAGGCTATGAAAGAATGGGCGGTTGCTCACGGTGCAACGCATTTTACCCATTGGTTCCAACCGCTTACCGGAATTACCGCCGAAAAACACGACAGTTTCATTTCGCCGGCTCCCGACGGCAGGGTGCTTATGGAGTTTTCGGGCAAAGAACTTATTAAAGGGGAACCGGACGCATCGTCTTTTCCGTCAGGCGGACTCAGGGCTACGTTTGAGGCAAGGGGTTATACCGCATGGGACCCGACTTCATACGCATTTATAAAGGATAAAACCCTTTGTATACCTACTGCGTTCTGTTCCTACGGCGGTGAGGCGCTTGATAAAAAAACGCCGCTGCTTCGTTCAATGGAGGCGCTCAGCAAGCAGGCAATGCGTATTCTTAAACTGTTCGGCAATACCGATGTAAAATGCGTTCGCACTTCCGTAGGACCGGAACAGGAATATTTCCTTGTTGATAAAGAAGTTTACGAAAAAAGGGAAGACCTTAAACTTACCGGCAGGACTTTGTTCGGTGCAAAGCCGCCAAAGGGACAGGAACTTGACGACCACTATTTCGGCGTTATTAAGCCGAGGGTCGCGGCTTACATGGCGGATCTTAACGAGGAATTATGGAAACTCGGAATACTTGCAAAAACAGAACATAACGAGGTTGCGCCGGCGCAGCACGAGTTAGCGCCCATATATTCCACCACCAACATAGCAACCGACCACAACCAGCTGACAATGGAGATAATGCAAAAGGTTGCGGCAAAGCACGGTATGGTTTGCCTGCTTCACGAAAAACCTTTTGCGGGTGTAAACGGCAGCGGTAAACACAACAACTGGTCAATTGCCACCGATACCGGAGTAAACCTCCTTACCCCCGGTGAAACACCGTACGAGAACGCGCAGTTCCTGCTCTTTCTGTGCGCGGTCATTAAAGCGGTAGACGATTATCAGGATCTGTTAAGACTGTCCGTTGCAACAGCGGGGAACGACCACAGATTGGGTGCTAACGAGGCGCCTCCGGCGGTTATTTCAATGTTCCTCGGCGATGAACTTACCGCAGTGCTTGACGCAATAGAGAAGGACATTCCGTACAGCGGAACCGAAAAAACGGTTATGAAACTGGGTGTTCACGTATTGCCTAAATTCACGAAGGACAACACCGACCGTAACCGCACTTCGCCGTTTGCCTTTACCGGTAATAAGTTTGAGTTCAGAATGCTCGGTTCTTCAAACAGTATTGCCTGCGCGAACATAATGCTTAACGCCGCGGTTGCGGAATCTCTTAAAATTTATGCAGACAGGCTTGAAAAAGCGGAAGATTTTGAAGTTGCCCTTCATGATATGATCAAGAAAACCATTAAAGACCACAAACGCATTATATTTAACGGTAACGGTTATGATGACGCGTGGATCAAGGAAGCAACCGAAAAAAGAGGTTTGCTCAACCTGCGTACAACACCCGATGCGCTGCCGAAACTTCTTGATAAAAAGAATGTTGATATGCTTACCGCGCACAAGGTGTTCTCGGTTCCCGAAATAGAATCGCGTTATGAAATAATGCTTGATAACTATTGCAAGACCGTTAACATTGAGGCTTTAACAATGGTGGATATGGCGAAAAAACAGATAATTCCCGCAATTGAGGAATATGTTAAAGCGCTTGCAGACACCTGTGCCGTTAAAACCTCGGTAGTGCCCGGCGCAGGCGCTAAATACGAAAAGACGGTTATACTTAAACTTTCAACCCTTACCGATGAAATCTACGACGCCGTTACAGCGCTTGAAGATGTGCTTATCAAGTACCGGACGGTTGAGGATATAACCGAAGCCGCAAATATGACACGCGATGAAGTATTGCAAAAAATGGCTGAACTTCGTGTTGTATGTGATGAGGCAGAAACGCTCACAGCCGAAAAATACTGGCCGTTCCCGACCTATGAAAAACTGCTGTTCAGCGTGAAATAAAAAAGGAGGAGTAAAAAATGACTTTAAGTTCGGTAAACACGATATGGGTGCTGCTCGGTGCAGCGTTGGTGTTCTTTATGCAGGCGGGCTTCTCAATGTGCGAAGCCGGTTTTACAAGAGCCAAAAATACCGGTAACATCCTTATGAAAAACCTTATGGACTTCTGTATCGGCACGCCTTGTTTCTGGCTTTTCGGCTACGGAATAATGTTCGGTACGGGTACAGCGCTTTTCGGGTGGATCGACCCGATGATATGTAAAGATTACAGCAGCATATTGCCGGCAGGCGTTCCGCTTTGGGCGTATGCGATCTTCCAGACCGTTTTCTGTGCAACCTCCGCAACAATAGTTTCGGGCGCAATGGCGGAAAGAACTAAATTCAGTGCTTACTGTGTTTATTCGGCTGCAATTTCGCTTATAATTTATCCTATTTCCGGTCACTGGATATGGGGCGGCGGTTGGCTCGCCGAACTCGGTTTCCACGATTTTGCGGGTTCTACCGCGGTACATATGGTTGGCGGTATATGCGCTCTGATCGGCGCGGCATACTTAGGGCCCAGAATCGGTAAATACGACAAAAAAGGCAAACCGAGAGCAATACTCGGTCACAACCTTACATTTGCCGCACTCGGCGTGTTTATTCTTTGGTTCTGCTGGTTCGGTTTCAACGGCGCTTCAACCGTTGCAATGGACAGCGACGCTGCCGTGAAATCAGCCGGACGCATTTTCTTCAACACCAATATGTCTGCCGCGGTTGCCTGCTGCACAACCCTTATCTTTACCTGGATAAGATACAAAAAGCCTGATGTTTCTATGACATATAATGCGGCTCTTGCGGGTCTTGTAGGCGTAACGGCAGGGTGCGACGCGATATCTCCGCTCGGCGCGGCAATAATGGGCGTTGTGTTCGGCATCCTTATCGTTCTTGCCGTTGAGTTCTTTGATAAAGTAGCCAAGGTTGACGACCCTGTGGGAGCGATATCGGTTCACGGTGTTTGCGGCTCGGTCGGAACAATACTCACGGGGCTGTTCGCCACGGGAGTTACTACCGAAAAAGGACTTTTTTACGGCGGCGGATGGCACTTTTTGGGTGTTCAGGCGCTTGGCGTTGTTTCGGTAGCCGTATATGTCGCTGTTATTATCACAATTGTATTCTTTATAATTAAACATACAATAGGGCTTCGCGTAACGCCCGAAGAAGAAATCGCAGGTCTTGATGTTTCGGAACACGGCTTGCTTACCGCATACGCGGGCTTTGCAACCGTCCCCGAAGAATATGTTGACGGTGAGGATGAACCTGTTCCTGCGGTTACGGGAGATACACCGGTTGCCGAAGCGGTTACGGTCAAGAAAGTTCCCGCTTTCAGCGACGGAACAACACCTAAGTTTACGAAGGTCGAAATAGTCTGCAAAGAAGAAAAACTCTATGCGCTTAAAGCCGCAATGAGCACCCTCGGTATTACCGGTATGACGGTATCTCACGTAATGGGTTACGGTCAGCAGAAAGGTAAACCCGAATATTACCGAGGCGTTCAGGTTGAAACCAACCTCCTGCCTAAGGTTCAGGTTGATATAGTTGTTTCAAAAGTTCCTGTTCAGAGCGTTATTGATACCGCAAAGAAAGTACTTTACACGGGTCACATCGGCGACGGCAAGATATTTGTTTATGATGTTGAAAATGTCATAAAAGTCCGTACCGGTGAAGAGGGGTATGATGCGCTTCAGGATGTAGAATAATCAGTTTGATAATGCAAAAGCGGAGCGCAGGCGTAAACACTGCGCCCCGCATTTGGGCATAATAAAGGCATTTGAGTCGGGAGAAGTAACCGTATTTTAACAGTCAAAGCGAGTGCGGAACGGTGTGAGCCGCATACGTCGGATACGGTGAATAACACCCGATAAGCCGCAACCCGAAAAGGCAAACAAGCCGCAGTAGGGAAGACGGAGACCCACCGTTACAGGGGATAAGCCTTATTTCAATGAGGCCGAATGAAGAAAAAAGATAGGTGGTACCGCGAGCTACAGCGCTTGCCCTATTGAAAGCTGAAATATATCGGAGGAATTTATTATGTGTTCAATTATGGGTTATTGCGATAAAGCAGCAGCGATTAAAGAATTTAAAAAAGGATTTTTAAAAACCGTATCACGCGGTCCGGACGACAGCCGGATTGTTGATACGGGCAGCGGCATTTTAGGGTTTCACCGCCTTGCAATTATGGGGCTGACTCCCGAAGGGATGCAGCCTTTCCGCCTGGGCGACAGTTATGTTGTTTGCAACGGCGAAATATACGGGTTTGAAAAAATCAAGGCGGAACTTGCAAAAAAATATGAGTTTAAAAGCGGCTCGGACTGCGAGATACTTTTGCCTATGTACCGCGAGTACGGCACGGATATGTTCGCAATGCTGGACGCCGAGTTTGCCATGATAATATATGACGGCGAGGCTAAAGAATTTATCGCCGCCCGCGACCCGATAGGTATTCGTCCGCTTTATTACGGTTATGATAAAAAAGATGCTGTTGTTTTTGCAAGCGAACCGAAAAACCTTGTCGGTCTTTGCAAAAAAATTATGCCGTTCCCTCCGGGGCATTATTATAAAGGCGGCAAGTTTGTCTGCTACCGCGATATTGCGGCGGTAGATAAAGTTTGCCATGACGATTTGGATACCGTTTGCAGGAACATTCACGATAAATTGGTTGCCGGTGTGGATAAACGCCTGGTATCCGATGCAAAGGTAGGCTTCCTGCTTTCGGGCGGATTGGATTCATCGCTTGTGTGCGCCATAGCGCAAAAGAGGTCTGAAAAGCCCATACGCACCTTTGCCATAGGTATGAGCGAGGACGCAATTGACCTTAAATATGCCAAACAGGTTGCGGATTATATCGGCAGCGACCATACCGAGGTTATAATGA
>CAVALG010000036.1:0-3055 GCA_963589585.1 Roseburia sp. AF12-17LB | reverse complement strand
GGGCAAATATGCTCAGTTCAATAACTTCTTATAAGAATAACATCATAGCCTTGATTCGCTCCGTTTTTAATGCTTTATCAGAACTTTTATTCCATCAATTTTCGGATTGGGTATCCGGTAACACTATATATTCCTTTACTTGTACCGATGAACACATATCTTTCAACTTGTCGCGGGAAATTCTTGCTTCTTCTGATATATCGCCAAAAGCAGAATCAAGAATTGCAAAATTATAGTTAATTAATGTTTGAGCAGTCGCAATAGCAGCTGCATCAGAAGCTTCATCAAACTGTATCTCAAGCGATGACCGATTAGATGACCGATTATCTGGATTAAAGGTATCCTGAACCAATCTATTACATCCCTCTGTTGATCGTATAATACAATCTTTGTTTGTCATATTTGATTCATCGGGCATAGACTCAAGTTCTTTAACCATAGCACTTGCCAAAAAATTGATATTTTCGGCTTTGCTTTTAATTTCCTTTATATTATATGGCGCCGCATTAGGTGACAGCAACAACAACATATCTTTTGTATCTTGTTTAAAATAGTAATACAACGAATCGATTAAAGTCCAATCATACTCATCTGCACTCGATGTTGGTCCGATTTTACCGCAAGAGCACAATAAAAATGCAGTGACTATGATTAATATAACAGATATAAATTTTTTCATTTCACCCTCGCATTATTTGTTCAAAGGATACTCATTGGGAAAGAATGTATAATAAAGTATATACATTGCGTCATCTTCGTCTGTTTTCCCGTTATCATCAAAATCGCAATCTTGATTTAATGGGTATTCGTTCGGGAAAAATGTGTGATACAGCAAATAAAGCGCGTCATTTTCATCAACATTTCCGCTGCTATCCAAATCACCGGTCAATACATTTTTTAAGGTAATTACACCGGGAACAGTAACAAATTCGACCGTGGTTCCGTCCGCCTTTCTTGCTTTTAAGGAACAACTTATACTGTAATCCCCTGCGTAATCAGCGCAGTTTTCTTTTACTTTGAATGTTAGAGTTATTATTTTGCCGTTTATATCGGCATCGGCACTTTTGGTTAAAACCGCCTGTGTGCCGTTCCAATTTTTCAATATGCCGTCTGTATCCCAATCAAAAGAAACTAACTCTAGCACTGTTTTGTCATAGTTTAGATTTGAAAGAGCAAAAGTTTTAATCTCCGGCGTATTTTCAACTGAAATTGCCACAATAATAAACTCGGTTGCAGGATTGTGAATCATTGCAATTTTGTTTCCTATAACAACTTTCGCCTTTTCTTTCGGGATATAATCGGTATAACTGTCTTTGTAAGAATAGCCGCAGACCTTACATATATACTCTGTGTATCCGGACGCATCTTCTGTTGCAGGAATAACGGTTTCAGCATAATTGTGACCTGATTTAAGAACAGTTAAACCTTTTGCAATCTGCTCACCGCAGGTAGCACAATATGTATCGCCCGTGTTACCCTCACTAATGCATGTTGATGCTTTTTGATTCTTTACCGTGATGTCCCCCAAATGATTGCACTTTACGATTATAGTCAGTTCTTTTTCAGCAATGGTATTATATTTTTCATCCTGCGCCTTTAATACCATTTTGGAAACGCCCACGGAATTTGCGGTTATTCTCCACAAAAAATTGCCGCCCTGCTCGGTTCTGGTGATTTCAACAGCATTTTCGTCCCAATCATTTTGCCAATGAGCAAACTCCCCTGAAATTTTACCTGTAACCGATTGGGTGCGGTTGGCTGAAAGTTCAAGTTCAATTGACTCTGCACTGAAATCAATATTTGTTGTTTCACTTTTTATATTTTTCCAGCATTCTTTTAATTTGGCTCTGGTTGCAGGACCGGCACTTCCGTCAACTTCCAACCCGTTGTCCGATTGAAATTTTTTTACTTGAGCCGCAGTTGCAGGTCCGAATGAGCCGTCAATATCTACAGCGTAACCCAACTTGTTTAAAACTGCTTGAATCCACTTAACCTCTTCTCCTGTCATAGCGCCGTTCCAGTAATTATAGGTTTTTGTAGGTTCAGGGTAGTCATCGGGATTGTCACTTACGGTAGGCTCCAAAACGGATTGACCGTCATATGCTATGTATGGCAACTTTCCGTGCTTTGTCCAATCCCGACGGTTATAGCCTGAGATAGACCTGTTACACGCTGTAATCTGTACACCGTTGTCCCATCTCGGTGTACATTCCACGGCAAGTCCATTACCTATGTATATCCCAATATGTCCGCTCATCCACACCGCTTCTCCGACTGAAATGTTTGAAAAATCCGTCGATATGTTTGAGCAAACATTTATCATCGCGTCTGCGCCAATATCTGGCACCCCATTACTTTTATATTTAGCGCCGCCGTAAGTTTTTGAGAGGTCGCCGTTCCAACCCCACAAAATGCCTTTGATAAGGCAAACACAATCAAAGCCGAAAGTGTCGGAGGACGCATTGTTTATCATATTTTTTCGTTCTTCCTGCTCGTTATAGCTGTGATTTGAAGTGTATCTGGCTTTATTCGCAGTATTTAAGGGAGATCCAAAACACCCCATTACATAGAGAGTTTTATAATTTTGGGCGATATCAATCGCTTTCGAAACGAAATTTTCTGCTGTCATAACAGGTGTTCCTGCATCTGCAATAATTTCAAATGGCGCGAATGAGATTATCATCAGTAGTGATAATGCCAGCGCGAGTGCTTTTTTCATTTATTAATCAACTCTTTTGTTTCCTGATTTTAATTTCTACATACAAGCTATGTTTTACTGTTATTTGGGCAACAGCCACCATAATCGGTGGTTACACCGTTATTGATTCACTGAAATCCTTGCAACCGCTTAGTGGGCAGGCCGATTTGCACAGCCCACCCCCCTGAATTTCGGCGTAAAATCAATCTACTATATCTTTTAATTTTAAGTTACCATTCGTCATCGGGTAACACAATTCCGCCGCTTGTAGTGATCATATCCTGCTTTTGAAAATCATAAATCTCTAAAGTTGCTTCTGTAAAAATTTCTTTCTTTTTCAAGTTATTCACCTCCTAA
>CAVALG010000035.1:0-2182 GCA_963589585.1 Roseburia sp. AF12-17LB | reverse complement strand
GGTGGACACCTCTGCGAAGCAGAAGCACCGACCGAGGCGGCAGCCGAGACGGTGGCAAAAATCTTCGATTTTTGACTGAGGGAGAGAAAAGTAAAGCCAATCGGCTTTTGCTGTCTGTTATCAAATTACCGTTATTACATTTAAGATTAATAACAAACGGTAAATTGATATTATCGTCAGTTTTTCTCTCCTTCCGTCACGGCTGAAGCCGTGCCACCTTCCTCGTCAGAGGAAGGCAAGGATCTCTGCCTACTTATAGCAAGCATTGTTTGCCGTCTATTCGCAAGCTGCCGTTATCCTCAGACCACTTGGCTCCATCTGAGGAGGGAGCTGTCAAAAATCTTTGATTTTTGACTGAGGGAGAGAAAAACTAACGGCAATCAGTGACCGTTGCCTGTTATTAAAACTATCGCCAACTACATCTAAAATCCAATATTCCAATACGGCGCACTTCCGCGCGCCTGCCTTTAAGCATAACAATAAGTCTGATAAAATTGCACATCCCAAACGCAATTGCAGCCGCGCCGAACAAAAAGCGCGCAAAACGCCAAACAAGCAAAAAGCGAAGGGTGCACTACCGTACCCTTCGCCGAAAATTGATGTTCTGTTACTTGTATTCAAATTAAAGCAGTAACGCTCTTTTGTATTAAGCCCCGAAAAATTAAACCCACTGCCGAAAATCATAGACTTAATGTGGCGCACAATCCGGTGCCTGACAACATATCTAGGTTTTTTTATATACACCGCACGGGAAGCCCTGTGATTTGTACAATGGGCTTAATTTTTCGGGGCTTACTTAAGAATATTCGGTTTTACTTTTCAACCGGGAATTTATCTATTGTTTTTGCGTTGTACTTAAGAATAAGTATTGCATCATTTGAATCGACTTTATCATCACCGTTGACATCCGCAAGTATAAACTGCGCACCGGATAGTGTGATAATTTTTGCATTGTGGCGCAAAACTTCAATCGCATCGCCGGAATCAACAACGCCATCGTTATTTATATCACCGACCTGCTTTCTTGCTCCGCATAATTCGCAAATATTTTCATCGTTGTATTTATGCTCTACCGTAGTTTTGCGTACGCATCCGCAAACATCACACACAGCATCGCAATCGCTTGAATAAGTGTGTGCTGCAGAGGTTTCGCGTACAAAACCGCATATATCACAGGTTTCGTCACAATCGCTTGTAAATGTGTGGTTCACCTTGCGCACCGCACCGCACAGATTGCAGGTTGTATCGCAATCGTTTGAAAATGTGTGCGGAACAGTTGTTGTACGCATATAGTTGCAAACATTACAGAATGCGTCGCAGTCGCTTGAATATGTGTGCTGTATTTCACGCGTAAATCCGCACAGGTTACAGGTTGTATCACAACTGTTTGAAAATTGGTGTTTTACTTCCCGTACAGCACCGCATACATCACAGGTTGTGTCGCAATCATTTGAATAGGTATGCGGTGTTGATGTTTTACGCGTACGGCCGCAAAGATTACACTCTTCGTCGCACATACCACTGTATGTATGAGGTGCTACTCTTACAGCCCCACAATTATTACAGGTCTCGTCACAAGAATTGGTATAGGTGTGTGTTACTTCGCGCACAGCGCCGCATATGTTGCAAGTTTCGTCACAAGAATTATCATATTTATGCCCGGTGCTGTAAATGGTGCTTCCTGATTTGCGCTTTTCGCCGCAATCTGTGCAATAAGTGTCGCCCGTATATCCGTCAGTCGTGCAGGTTGCTGATTTTTTATTGCGAATTTCCGTTCCGCCTGTATGATACCCGGAAGCAATATCACAAACCGGGCTGCCATATCCCGGATAGCTCAAAAATCCAAGTTCTTCCAGACCGAACCCTAAAACTTTGTATATGGTTGAATCCCAGCATGCACAGAGTGCTTCTAATGATCCATTAAAAAGTTCCGAAAATTGAGAGCTTGTGAAGTAAATACCGCGCTTATAAGATGTATACTTCTTCGAAGGAGAGTATGTCGACCTGTCAATACCTATATTATCAGTAATAGCATCTATCGCTTTGTTATACTCGTAATAAACCATAGTGAATTCCACTGAAATGTTTTTATTATTTTTATGCAGCGTAAATCCCATATCTGTGGTTATCCCCGTTGATTGTCTTTTAGCCATTAATAGCTCAAAATATATACCGCCGTTCT
>CAVALG010000034.1:0-2638 GCA_963589585.1 Roseburia sp. AF12-17LB | reverse complement strand
ACTTTTTTGGGCTGAATGTGTTGCACTTGGTTGACTTTCTGCCGTGGCAAAAATCGAAGATTTTTGACTGAGGGAGAGAAAAAACCGGCTATTAGCAGAGTTTACCGTCTGTTATTAAAGCCACCGCCACGCACATCTAAAGTCTAAAATCTAATATCTAATATCTAATATCTAATATCTAATTAGCACGGCGCACTTCCACGGTCTGCGACTGCCGCCGCAGCCCATTTCCGCGCGCCTGCTCTAATCACAACAATTAAGGTCGATAAACTATACATCCCTGCCGTATTACGCAAAAAATCCCCCGAACGATGTCATTTCGGGGGATTAAAGAATTACTTTTTATTCTATCGGGAATTTATCTATCGTTTTACATATTACACTTTTTGCAATACACCGTATAAGGATAAATACTTTTATTTATTCATAAGTATTCTTTTCCAATCACAAAATATGATGTCCTGAACTTATATATATGTTATTATCAAGTGCTTCGTAGGCACCTAACAAACCATTGCTGTATAGTGAGCCTTCATAATCATAAAATTTCACTAATTGCTCTTTTTGGCTATTTATTGCAAACTTTAATTTTTCTAAGAGTTGTTGATTTAAAAAATTAATTTTATTTCTATTCTGGCATTCTAACTCCGTTTGTTCTTTAATTATATTTGCAACTGCATATGTATAAAATATTTTATTATCACCTAAAATTTGAATCATTTTTTCATTTAAAAACTTATCAAAACCCGGATGATCTTGACCATATACATTAAGATTATAAGTAATATCCCAAAAATCAGCCATAACATCTGCCCCATAAATACTATTAATTCTATATTTATGATTCCCAATCAGATACAATTCCAACTCGCTATTTTGAATTGCTTTTTTCAAATTTTTATATCCTATATTATTTTTATGTTTTTTACTGTCCATAATTACCCTCTTATAGCAGATATTAACCGGTTATGCAAACTGTTATATGTTTGTTAAGTTTTTTGTTTAGCTAAATTATTGCTCTATTAACAACAATCTTTAGATTCCCGACACATATATTAAAGAATTACTTTTTATTCTATCGGGAATTTATCTATCGTTTTTGCGTTATATCTAAGAATCAGTATTGCATCGTTTGAGTCAACACGGTCGTTACCGTCTACATTTGCAGCGGCAAGTTGAGGCTCTGTCAGTGTTATGATTTTTGAATTATACCGAAGTATTTCAATTGCGTCTGTTGAGTTTACAATTCCGTCGCCGGTTACATCACCCGGTTTTATGGCAAATTGTGCAATTATGTAAAGGCTGAAGTGGTCGGTTGTAAAAGTAAGTTTGCCGTCATTTAAACTTGCTCTCATATCGGTCAGTGTGCCGTCGGCTTCTGTGCGGTAGACCTTGCATTTTGCGCCGTCCATACCGTCGGGGACTGCAATACTTACGGCAACCTTACCGTTCGGCTGAATTTTCGCATCGCCTTTCATAAGGTCAATGTTATAAGCCGTAAATTTCTCTGCACCGAGGTTTTTAAGTTGGGCTTCATACTTTTCGCCTATGTTTTCGACCTTTTCGGTTGAAAGCAATACGCCCTCCGACGGAATAACGCTGCTGTCGGTTGATATTGTTATGTTTTTGTCATTGTTTTCAACTGTGACTTGTTTAAACAACTCATATTTAATATTATTCTCTACCGCGTATTTATGCGCCGCGCTATTCTCGGGCGTTTTTATAACTACGTTGCTGCAACCGTAGAATACATAATCGCCTATATTTGTTACACTATCCGGTATAGTTATACTTGTAAGACGACCGCAAGCCTGGAATGCACCACTGCCTATGCTTGTTACACTGTCAGGTATGGTTATACCTGTAAGCCCTGTGCAACCGGAGAATGCACTATAACCTATGCTTATTACGCTGTTCGGTATGGTTATGCTTGTAAGTCCTGTACAATAGCTGAACGCCCCATCACCTATGCTTGTTACACTGTTACCTATAGTTATATTTGTAAGCCCTGTACAACCGGAGAATGCATAACATCCTATACTTGTTACACTGTCGGGTATAGTTATGCTTGTAAGTCCCGTACAATAGTAAAATGCAACCTCAGTTATGCTTGTTACACTGTCGGGTATAGTTATGCTTGTAAGCCCTGTGCATCGGGAGAATGCCCCGCCGGCAATGTATTTTGTACCTTGCCGTATTGTATAATCACCATTAACAACATCCTCCTTTGCTTTAATCAAATAATTGCCGATATACAGCACACCGTTTGTCCAGTTGTCATCATTGTTGTAATACGCTGTATTGTGGAATGCAGCACCACCTATGCTTGTTACACTATCCGGTATAGCTATGTTTGTAAGACTCGTGCAATCGTAGAATGCAGAATTGCCTATGCTTGTCACGCTGTCAGGTATGCTTACACTTGTAAGACTTGTACAACCGGAAAATGCATAATCACCTATGCTTGTGACGCTGTCAGGTATGGTTATGCTTGTAAGTCCTGTGCAATCGGAGAATGCACTATAATTTATGCTTGCCACACCATCGGGTATGGTTATACTTGTAAGTCCTGTACAACCGGAGAATGCACACTCGCCTATGCTTGTTACACTATCCGGTATAGTTATGCTTGTAAGAC
>CAVALG010000033.1:0-7917 GCA_963589585.1 Roseburia sp. AF12-17LB | reverse complement strand
AAATTGCCGACCAAGTCTTTGACAGTTCGGTGATACGCTGTTCTATATGTCGGTTGATATAGGCCATAATACACCTCGGCTGAGTATAGTTTTCTTCATTTACATTATACTTTATTATACCCGTAAAGTCAACGGAAATCTCGGCTAAAATCAGAAGTCGTCCCATTTTAGCCGAGATTTTGCTGTTACACTTCTTGATAGATTAAAACGCGCATTTGCTTTTCACAAATGCGCGTTTTTTATAAATAAATTCGCCTTAAATAATTTCTTTTAAGCATATTTTGTGAATCATCTTACCCCATAAAAAATTCCTTTTTTGAATGAAAGGTAAATAGGTAATCCCGAAGCAAAGTTCAGAAAACCGCCGACGGCAAGCCATACAAGTTCCGAATAAGCGCCGGTAAATGCCATAATCTGTAATGTTCCGATAACAGCCCCCGCAAGTCCCGAATAAACAGTCATCCCGAAACTAAGATCCTTCTGGAGTTTTGTAGCAATCTCTTTTTCGTGTATTTTATTCAGATAAATAAGATAGGCAACACCGAACAGGACGGCAGCCAGAACAATAAGAGCCACATAGTCCAATATATGATGGAAGCCGTTTCTGCAAAAGTAAACAACGGCTGCTGCCAGATGAATTATCCAGCCGATATCACTTAACAGCCCTAATACCAAAAACGGAACATCCGGCATCATAGCCGTATAACGGATGCCTTGCTTTCCATCCTTTTGAAGTTGTTTGATATGGTCTTCTGTTACCTTTCTTTTTTTATGCAGGATGTTTTTTATTGTACTCACCAATAATCCCCCCATACAGACATTGATTTTATCGCACGGAACAACTACTATAACTTCGCTCCGCCCTTAAATCCTTGTTGTTTTCTTCTTATACCCGCAATCGCAATACGGTCCGCCGGATGCCAGCGTATATTCTCGCACAAAATCGGTCACGCCGCCTGCCTCACTCATAGTGTAATCAAGGTGACAAAGTGCAGGCGTCAGGTCATACAAACCGAGTTTTTGCATCAAGGCGCAGATTCCGCACTTGGTAAAGCGCCCTTCATATCCGCTGCCGTCGGGATACTCATAAAACTCCATATTCCACGAATACGGATTGCGGTCAGCCGCCTTCAGCTCAGCGGTTGCTTTCATTCCTGTGATATCCTTTTCGGTGAATTTGTTCTTTCCGCTCTTGCGGCAGAACCACTTCATCGGTTTTGTCATCATCGCATCGGCATAATATACAGTCAGCCGCTCAACATCGGGGCGCTGGGGCATAGAGAGAATAAACGCCCCGAGCATTGCGCAATTGACAATATTCATCTTAAAACGGTCTGCTTTTTCAAATTCAGGCAGGTCACGGATGATTGCCTTGTATACGGGCTTTGCTTTTTTCGTGATGGTTTTTGCCATATCTGCATCATAGCCGAATATTAAGGTCAACTGCTTTTTGAATGAGCCTGCAAACAGCACCCACATTCCAAAAGGCATTCCTGCGTATTTCATAGCCATACTCCTTTCAACGAGGGCAATTTAGAAAACCTATACTCAATAAACAGGTTAGGATTTACTCTCACTTACCTGCCTTTTTCTGTTATTTATATTGAAATTTGATCTTCACAATCTGCATTTTCATTCGGTTATCTCCGACCTTGGCAAGAAAACGGAAAAATCCGCTAACGGACGGGTCGCGAAGATTATTGTAGCCCAGCATATATCCGCGGCTTGTAACCTGCAGGCGGCTGCCCCACAAAGAAAGCTCACTTTTTGCGTCTGAAACTGCAAAATACGCGCCCACATCCTTAATTTTCGCACTCTTTAGCCAGGTCTTTGCAATCATCTTCACCGCTGTCCTGTTAGCTGCGTCAAACACAAGCACACCACCGGGAAAAGCGTCCGCCATTGCCTGTACCAACGCTCTGACTTGCTCGGTCAGAAAATAGTAAAATACGCCGGAAGCAAAGAATACAGCTCCACCGGAAGCATCAATTTTTGTAAACCATTCGGTATTATTCAAGTCGCACGGGATATTTTCCTCCCGTTCTCCGGCCGGCAGCAATTCGTTGCGCACGTCGATAACATCCGGAAAATCCAGATTGTAAATTTTACAGTCGCCATTATCGCAGGCTCTGCCGGTGCTGTCCAGTCCACATCCCAAATTGACCACTGCGGCTTTTGGATGATCTTTCAAATAATCACGCACTTCAAAGGCAATGTCATTCTGCCGCATAGCAACTTCCAATGAACCGAACCGCTGCATCAGACTGTGAGCGTTCTTCTCGGCGCCCGAAAAGTCGTAATCAATTTCCTCAATCAGGCGGACTGCGGTTTCGTCACGATAGAGATTAGGATACAGTTCCGAACACACCTTTCTTGCATACAGCGGAATAATAAGCGTTTCCTGAACGGTGTTTTTCTCAATTTTGTATTTCATATGTGCTCCTCACTTTCTTATAAACGGTAATTTCGGCATTTTATCATGTTCCATAATGTAAATCAGCATTTCCGCAAAATTCTGTGGATAACGAATCTGATATTGCATATGATTGTTTCCCTCAAAAATAGGGAAATGACTGTATGGATATGCCTTTATTACCGCATCCCGATATTTGAAATGGTCTTCCGCGCTGCCGAATTCAAAATAAATATGCTTTTGCATTTTCTCTGTCAGCTGTGGGAACGGCTTGTTTTCCAGGCTGTCCGCCAGTTGACAACGCAGATTCCCATATCGCATTGCCTTGCCTGCCGCAATAAAATAGGGCTTGATGGTATCGTCATCGCACCACATTATTTTTTTAAGGGTTCTGCCTTTTGACCAATACAAACTTTTGATGGCAAAGTACAGGAACGGCGTCATTATACGGCGTATTCCTTTCCCGATTTGGGCGAACTGTCCGCCATCAAAGAAAGCATATTCCACGGGCAGTTTTGTCTGCGCCAGGAACTCCGCGGCAAGATCTGCCCCGATAGAGGAAGCGACCGCCATTGCAATGCTCTTTACACTATGTTCTTGTAAAAAGTTTTCTACCTGACGCACCTCATCCGCCTTGCTTATATATTTTTGTCCTTTACAGTAAACGGTAGATGTCGGCATAATACAAAAATATCTATCCTGTAAGTATTTCGCAATTGGTTTGCTGCTTTTTCCTGTTACGCCCATTGCGTGAAAAAACAACACAGCGGGATTTTTCTTATCTCCCAAAGTTTCAAACAGCATTTTAACACCCCTGTTCAATTTAATAAACATCATCATAACAGCCGACGAAAGAAAAGCAGCGCATTTCCATTGCCCGCGCCATTTAAAAAAATGTCCCCATCATCATTCTGGAGGAAGCAACTGCCGGTATCAACCCCGAAAACAAGCAGACCGATCAAATTCTTGTCATTGACGATGGAGAAGTTGCACAACAAGGGACTCACGCCGAACCGGCAGCCATTCCGGGGGAATACAAAGAATTCATTGACATTCAAAATAAATCGGAAGGTTGGAGCATTGCTGAATAAATGATAAATCATTATACCGGTGTTCCGACCGCTGCTTACGGGCGTTGCCGGCGTTTGCCGGTTGTATATCGGACAATCACAAAATGCCATAACAGCTAATAGAATTATAAAGTGTTCTATTTATTCGGGATTTCGGAATTACAATTCGCATTCCTTTTCAAGCGCTTGCCATACAGGGTACACTGCGCCGTTTTCATCAAAAAATTGTTTTATATCACGGTTTAGCGCGCTCATCTCATCTACCGCATTCATAGCGTGGTCGGAAACGCAGATTTTACCGAGGGAAGTAGCGCACATCAATTTAAAAAAGCGGAAACAGGTCTTTCTGTAAGCGGCGTCCTCAAAATTTTGATCCGCTTTCGGCAAAATTTTATGTCCTGCGTTTCTTATTGCTCGGTAACCCTCAATGTTGGCGTCTATCAATTTATTTAAATATTCGTTGTCCTTTTTTATTTTCTTTAAATCTCCGTCGGTTTTATAACACGCAAATACAGCAGGAATTACAAATGCGGCGTGGCACAAAAGGTAATCACCCATATTCGGCTCATAGGTAAGCTTATATTTTGAGCCGCTGAAAATCTTATTAATAAATTCTTCGTTTGACGGTGAGCCGCTCAACTGCCCTATTGTCATTTTGTGCAGGTCGGCTGAAACAACACGGTCGCTTTCTCTGTGTCCTGCCGCGCTTGCAAAGGCAAACATCACATTTTTATCCGCTAACAGCGCTGCGGTTTCATCGGCTCGAACATTATTGCCCACAAAGACAATGTTTTTTGATTTATTTGCGCGCAAAGCGCCAACAACCGAGCCAATCTGCGTATATCGCACGGCAACAAAAATAACATCAAACATATCGTTCGGCGCAAGTTCCGTTTCTACCGAAACGCGGCTGACCGACATACGCGGAGAAAATTTATCCTTAATACGCAGCCCGTTATTTTTTATTTCTTCTGCCCATTTACCTCTGGCAAGCAGCGTTACGTCATTACCTCCGCGGAACAGCCCCCTTGCAATATTGCAGCCGAGTACGCCTGCGCCGTAAACCAAAATTCTCATAATAAATTCCCCTGTTTCAAATATATTTGCTCTTGCCGCAATTGGTTAGCATACGCTAACCAACATTTGTTTAAAAAGCCGCAACTGCGGCAAGATTATTCTTTACACATTATAGCGCACAAAATTTTGTTTTTCAATAGACAGTTTCGAGTTTTAAGCGTAAAGCCCAAAATACAGCGGCAGGCAATTATAAGGCAGCCCACCGCCCGTAATACAATCGCTAATAAAAATCATTTCATTAATTCTCTGCCTTTTTCTCTGTTCGGTTTTAGTCCATTGTAAAATATAATGAAAAATTTGTTAGCGTATTTATGTAAAAACCGTATGGAATCTGCATTTTGCTTTATTTCGATTGTTTTGTCGCGTCACTTCAACCGAACAGTTCCGCAAATTCCGCAAAGGATACGGACGGCGCGTCAATCGGGGCTGCGTCAACACCGCTTTTTAAATGCGGATTAAGCTGCCATTTACCGTGCGTGCTGTTTTGCATCGCAAAACACGGGCGGTGCAGCACGGTATACCCCGACCGCCGCAAAAGCAGCACTGGAATTGTGTCGGCGTCTACCGTATAATTTTTATTAAAATTTTCGGGAAGTTCGGGCAGAATTTTACGGCCCAACGCTCTTGAAATTAAATTTCTGCCCTTTGCGGACATAATATTATATTTTTGTTTCACCTGCTTTTGCATCAGGCAATCGCCGATTTTCAAAGCCGAAATATAAATAGGGTTTTTATCGATATTTTGCGGTGTAGAGCAGCGAAGAATTTTTTCTGTGACCCGTGCGTTACCGTCGGTTTGCGTTTGAGCCGACCGCGGCGACAGCAAGGCTGTTATCATATCATCAACCGAACCGCCGTGGCAGAATTTCTGCTCGGTTTCTCCGCTTTCCGATACCATTTCAACCAAATAATCGTATGTCATTTTAGAAATGCGCTTATAATAAAGTGAAATTTTAAGCGGCAAAATTTCCACCTTTTCAAATTCGTTTTTCGCCTTACGCGCGTTCTTTTCAAAATCCGTAACGGCCCTTACCACCGTGGATTTTGCCCTGTCGAAAAGCCACAGTTTCCGCTCACTGAACGGTTTTGAAATATAATTGCTGTTTTGTGCATACAGATATTTATGCTCGCCGCGCTGAAAAATTTTGCAGGCAAGCAGAAAATAACCGCCTACCCTTTTAACGCATCTGCAACGGTTGACGGATTTTATATATAATCGGTCGGAAATCTTCATTTCGTTTTTGTTTTTTAAAAGATCTATCATCATAAACTCTGCCCTCCGTCGATATTTTAATTATACTTCATTTGTTTTTTCGCTTTCCAGCACGGGTCTCGGGCAGGTTAAAAACGCAAATGCGTCGGCGGTCAGTTTGGGGTTCACCTGCTCTTTTTCTTTCCGTTCCCCGTCTTTTTTGCCAAGCGTTTTGTAATACTCATATGTCTTTTTTAACTTTTTAAAAAATTTCATACTGTTCTCCCTTTAATAATTTCACTGCTTTTCCCGACAATAAATATACCGCTCGCTGTGGGACAAAAAAGCCGCAGGGAAAATTATGTCCCTGCGGTTGTAATACTGTTTAGTTGTTATACTTTTCAAGCGCGCGTTCAAGGTCACCTTTAACCTTTTCACGCAGCCAATCCGGTTTAAGCACCGTAACATTGGCTGAAAAATTTAAAGCAAACTGTTCCATTGCCATTTCATTGGTAAGAGTCGATACGGTGACGCTGTTTTCGTCCTCGTCGGAAAAGGCAACATCTGCGCCGAAAATATCAATAATGTCGCTCACCATAGATTTTGTCACCCTGAACACTGCGTGTACATTATCGCTTGCGTACATATACGGGTGTTCTTTCATATATTCGGCAAGGTTAAGCGTTTTGCCGTTCGCCCATTTCAATTGTTCAAACGGTTTTACGGGCTCGTCTAAAATTTTAATATCCTTTATACGGTCAAGCCTGTAGTTAACTATGTCATCATATTTATCGTAGTTACATATAAGGTAATATTTGCCCTCTTTGGCTGCCATTTGATACGGCGAAATAACATAAAGCCTTTCTGTTCCGTCGAGGCGTTTTCGGGGGTGCTGCTTTTTATCGGTTCCGAATTCAAGGTATTTAAAACTTACCTTGCGCCCTTTGCTAATAGCCTCGTCCAATAATTCAATATTCAAAAAGAATTGCATATTATCGGTTTTGTCATCAGGCAGGCGCGCAATGTGTTTAATGCGACTGCGAAAATAAACATTCGACAGTCCCTCAAGTTTTGTAACCAATTCTTTGCACTGGCTGTAGGAAATATGCTTTGAAAACAGCAAACTGTCGATAAGCAGGCGCAGTTCACCGTCGGTAAAGTTACGCTCCAGATAAAAATCCGACCAGAGGTAACTTTCCTCTTGCTCTCCTGTTTTCGGATTATGAACTATACGGATAGACTCGCTGTACTCTATATTGTATCCGCACTCCATCAGGCTTAGAATATTTCGTCTGACAGCTTTTCGATCAACCGTTGCATCATACTCAGTTTTTAAAATTTCGGATATGTCTTTTTGGCTTAATCGGTGTTCTTCATCAGAATACCTGCGCAGAATATCCAAAATGTTAAGTATGAGTTGTTTTTTAGGTTTTTTTGCAGGCACAGGCTCACTTCCTTTTTATAACTTTTAAGGTCATTATACCATCTATGCCGTTATTTTACAATATTCCGTGGGGCATTTTCAGCCCACACCTCCGTGAGAATACAGAATTAAAATCACATAACAAAAAATATTTTTGTCTTCGGTTTACCGCATTTTTTGCAAAGTGCTTTTACCGTGGTAATTTCCATACCGTGATTTGTAAAATTCAATACACAAACACACCTCTTGCAATATCAGCAGCGTGTCAAAATGTACAGCGTTTTTGGTTCATCAAGCCCTTTCAATACTGTAACCACGGCAAGGGTGCAGCATTTCAAAAACGATCAATTTATTTCCCTTTGAATCAGTGCAGGAAAAAGATTTTAATTTATATTTATCATTTTTATATCTGATTCCGTCGGTTTCATATTGTTTTTTAAACACATCCGGTTTGCGGGATATAATGAGTTTCAGCTTAGCATAAATATCCCGACAGGTAAAAATATATCCGGTTTTATAATCAAGGCTTTTCAATAAATTTTCAAAGTCCGTATCTGTATAATTTTTTAGAAAACTCCGGTATTCTTTGCTATTCGAAGCACCGCCGCCGAGTTTGTATAGGTTATCATAGACTGAATCGGGAAGGTCTTTATCACCCATACCGACATATGTCAGCGCTTCGCAAAAACGGTTGTGATATTTTGTTGCAGCTATTTTGCTTATTCTTCGCTTTTTTGCATCT
>CAVALG010000032.1:0-49975 GCA_963589585.1 Roseburia sp. AF12-17LB | reverse complement strand
GTGCTTCTGCTTCGCAGAGGTGTCCACCGGACACCCGCACCCCGTCAGGTGGAGCCAAGGTGCGCCGTTTGGTTTTAAAATTTGAAAGCGCGGTTTTGTTGGTCTTAGGATGCGGTACTGCTGCATTATATTCTTGAATTTTGGCGAATTTTGTGTTAAACTCTTTTTGCACGCCGCAAAGGCGGCGTCATAAATTGATTAACTGCGGCGGTGCGCCGCCGTGAAACGGAGATATAAATATGAGAATGAGGAAAAAGAAAAATCTTGAATCAAGATTGGAAGCGTGCAAATCCGTGCTGACGGTTGCACAAAGCGAAGAACTTAACTATGACGCCGAAAACACGGGCGATCAAATATTAAATCTTACCGAATTGTTTGGAAACGACCGCCCCGTTCATCTTGAAATAGGGTGCGGTAAGGGTCAGTTTGCGGCTGAGGCGGCGAAAAGAAACCCCGAAATAAATTTTCTTGCCGTTGAAAAGTGCGCCAATGTTATAGTAAGCGCCTGCGAAAAAGCGATTGCGGAGAATATCCCGAACCTCAAATTTATAAAATGCGGCGCCGAGTATCTGCCGCGCTTTTTGGGCAAAAACTCGATTTCTCAAATATATTTAAATTTCTCCTGCCCGTTCCCCAAAAAATCTTATGCGTCCCACAGGCTTACAAGCCCCCGTTTTTTAAAGATATACGAAGACCTTTTGGTGCCCCACGGGCTTATCTGCCAAAAGACCGATAATAAGCATTTTTTTGAGTACTCTATAGAGCAGTTTTCGGCTTACGGTTACACCCTGCAAAATGTTTCTCTTGACCTGCACGCAAGCGATTTTGAGGGCAATATAGTAACCGAATATGAGCAGCGTTTTTCGGAACAGGGGTGCCCGATTTACCGTTTGGAGGCGTTTTTGAAGTAAATAATTTTTAGATTTTACCCACAAAAACTTAAAAATAAACCGCCAATTTGGATAAAAATGTAATAATATGTATTATTTTGGGCTATTTTGAGCCTAAAAGAGCCGTTTTCGGGGCAAAATCGCAGTTTTGCCCCGAAAATTTTGTTTAAACCTACAATTTAATTTACAAAATTTGTAATCAACTGCCCTAAAAACGCATTTATTACAATCCTGTAATCTTTTTTAACCGTGTTGTAACCAATCATTTTTGTGCAAATTGCACAATAGCGTTAGCAGTAAGGGGTTGACTTTAGCGCGGTTTTTGCATATAATGTTGAATATGGCGCAAAACGAATCAGGTGCGAGCCGAAAAACGGCACGCAAATAATTACAGAGTGTTACAATTTGTAACCGCTGTAAAAACAAAAAGGAGTAGTACCATGTTTAAAAATATAGGCTCTGCGTTCAAGGGATTTTTTAATAAAAATTCCCGTGCAATTGCAGCAGGCGCACTTGCTGTAATAATGATTGCAACGGCGCTTATGTTAAGCGCAATGGTGAACGCGGTCGAAATTAAGGTTGATGGAAAAAGTTTTACTTTCTATTCATCCGAGAGTAATCCGAGAAAGATAGTTGCTTCGGCAGGTGTTGAACTCGAAAAAGAAGATTTGATTTATGTTGACCGCAGCGGCGCAAAACCGGTGCTTACCGTTAAAAAGGCGGTTCCGGTATATATTGTCAGCGGCGAGTATTCAACAACCTTAAAACTTGCCGGCGGAACAGTCCAGGACGCGCTTGCAACATCGGGCCTTACGCTCGGTGAAAATGATGTTCTTAATTATGATTTAAACGATTCTATTTCGGGCAATATGGTAATTCAGTTAAGCCATATTGAATATGTAACCGAAACGGTTACCGAGGAAATCCCGTTTGAAACCAAAACCGTAAACAGCGCTGCTCTTGCAAAGGGTCAGCAGACCGTTTCGGCAGGTGCTAACGGTGTTAAAGAGGTAACTTACAGCCGCAAAATGGTAAACGGAGCTGTTACCGAGAGTACCGCAATTTCTGAAAATGTTATTGCCCAACCTGTTGCGCAGGTTGTAACGGTAGGCACAAAGCCTGCTGCGCCCACGGTTGCTGCAAGCACAGCAAAAGTAACCGGCGGCGTTATATCCGAACTTACACCCGACAGGGAAATAAACCTTGATGCAAACGGCAGACCTACAAATTATTCAAGGGTTATTACCGGTAAAGCGACAGCTTATTACAACACCTATAACCGGCATTGCGCTACGGGCGTTTGGCCCAAACCGGGATATATAGCCGTAAACCCCAAACAAATTCCTTACGGTACGCGTCTTTATATAGTATCGGCTGACGGTAAGTTCAATTACGGTTTTGCAATTGCTGCAGATACCGGCGGATTTACAAGCAACGGCAGCGGAACTGTAGCAGACCTGTTCTTTAACACAAAGGGCGAGTGCATAAGTTTCGGCAGAAGACAGATAAACATTTATGTGTTAGACTGATTTTGTTTTGTCTGACCGTAATCTAACAATAAAAAGACCGATAAGCGGATTATGCCGCCTATCGGTCTTAAATTATTTATATTAGGTTTATTTTGAAAGTTCCTCTGCCAGTGAGATTATATCGGCGCGGTTGCCGTCATCCAATGCCGAAAGGATTTTAACGGCAGGCTCTGCAAATGTGAGTTCCTTTGAACCCTCAAGCATTGTTTTCATTGTTTTAACGGCGGTGGGCGCCCAACTTCCGTTTTCTATAAACGCTACGGTCCTGTTTTTATATCCGCGCTCGGTAAGATGCTCTATAAATTCGCGCATAAACGGAAAAACGCCTGCGTTGTATGTAGTGGTTGCCAGCACAAGTTTGTTGTACCTGAACGCATCCTCAACCGCCTCGTACATATCACATCTTGCCAAATCGTTAAGCACCGCCTTGCAGCCGCGTTTTTGCAGTTCGTCAGCCAGCATTTTTGCAGCCTCGGCTGTGTGGCCGTAAACCGATGTGTAGGCTATAACAACGCCTTCGCTTTCCGCTGCGTAGTTTGACCAGGTGTTGTAAAGTACCAAATAGTATCCTAAATTATCCGAAAGAACGGGACCGTGTAACGGGCATATGATTTTAATATCAAGGTCAGCCGCTTTCTTAAGCAAAGCCTGCACCTGCGCGCCGTATTTGCCCACTATACCGAAATAGTACCTGCGTGCTTCGCAAGCCCAATCTTCGTCGGTGTCAAGTGCACCGAATTTACCGAACCCGTCAGCCGAGAAAAGCACCTTGTCGGCACTGTCATATGTTACTATTACTTCGGGCCAATGCACCATCGGTGCGGTTATAAATGTAAGGGTGTGCTTGCCGAGGTTCAGCGTGTCCTTTTCGCCTGCAACAATGCGGTTATCGGCAAAGTCAGTCCCGAAAAATTGTTTCATCATAACAAACGCCTTTGCGCTTGCAACTACCGTTGTATCGGGGTAAACAGCCTTAAAATTCATAATATTTGCCGAATGGTCGGGCTCCATATGCTGTATTATCAGGTAGTCGGGGCGCTTTTCGCCAAGCACCGCTTTAATGTTACCAAGCCACTCTTCGCCGAAACGCGCGTCAACCGTGTCAAAAACCGCCGTTTTTTCATCGGTTATAACATAAGAATTGTACGCCATTCCGTTTTCAACCGTGAACTGACCCTCAAAAAGGTCTATATCACGGTCATTAACGCCCACATATTTTATATCGTTTGTAATGTTCATTGTTTTCGTCCCCCATATTTAATTAAACTGTTGTTTTAAGCAATACAGCGTTTCCGCGCAGTGTTACCGCCGTTCCGCACGGGATAAACACGCTGCCGCCCTTTGTAATTTCTGATGTGCCGCCGTCCCACGAAAGAGTAAAAGACCCGTCAAGGCAGATAAGCGACTCAAAGCAGGAATTGTCTTTTATTTCTTTATCACCGTTAAGGGTTAAACGCTCCGCTTTAAACAATTTGCAGTCGGCAAGCAGTTCCGTGCCGTCACAGTCGGTGCCTGCCTCGGCGCGCTTGTATTCCGATTTTTTAAGGCTTGTAACATCAAGCGCCTGCTTAATGTGCAGTTGGCGCGGTTTGCCGTCAGCCCCCAGTCTGCCGTAATCCGATACGCGGTATGTAGTGTCGGAATTTTGCTGAACTTCGGCTATAAGTATGCCTGCACCGATGGCGTGGAGCGTTCCCGACGGGATAAAGAAAGTATCACCCTTGTGTACCTTTACAAAGTTGCATATATCGGTAAGGGTATCGTCCTCAATTCGGCGCTTAAACTCTTTCTTGTCGGTGTCACGATTAAAGCCGTAAATAAGGCTTGCGCCGTCTTCACAGTCAACAACATACCACATCTCGGTTTTGCCGTAACCGCCGCCGTGCTGCGCGGCATATTCGTCATCGGGGTGAACCTGTATGCTTAACCGGTCATGTGCGTCAATAAGCTTTATAAGCAACGGGAAAAATTCAAACTTTTTGCAGTCAGGCCCCGTTGCGGCATCGCCCCATAAATCAATTACTTCTTTTAAGGTTTTGCCTGCCATTTCACCGTTTTGTACGGTGCAGGGCCCGTCATCTCGGCAGGAAAGCACCCAGGCCTCCGCCGCCTTGCTGAGGTCGGTTTTTACACCGTATTCCTCACGCAGTCTTGTGCCGCCCCAAATGTAGTCCTTAACTGTAGGTGTTAATATTAACGGATACATAAAATCTCCTCCGGTTTATTTTTAAAATTCGGTTATTATTTTGGCGTCATAGCGGAGTATGGTTATTGCATCAAGCGAAGAAACACCGCCGCTGAAATCCACATCCGCACGGATAGCCGAAACAGGTGTCATAGGTGCTGCAGCTGCGTCATATCTTAAAATGATAATAGCGTCATTTTGATTGATTAACCCGTTGCCGTCTGCATCGCCTAAAATTATATCGGTTGAGCGGGCTTCGGCATTCAGGCGCGTTCCGCATATCTCACATTCACCCTCTGCCGTTCGCGGTTCGTCACTGCCGCGTGTGCCGCCGATTTTAAGGTTGAATCCCCTGTGTTCGTGATTATCGTAATCGTAAAATGTTATTCCGTGTTCTTTTGCAAAATTTTCGGCGGACGAACCGCTTTTGCCTATTATTATAAAGCCTTTACAATCCTTAAACGCATCATTGCTGATATTTTCCGCCGATTGCGGAATACAGACCGATTTAAGTGCCGAACAGCCCTCAAACGCCGAGGAACCTATAGCGGTAACGCTTTGCGGCAGTGATACGCGCCCAAGCGATTTACAGCCGAAAAATGTCCATTCGCCCAGCACTGTAAATGTTCCGCCCAAGTTTACCGATTTAAGCGACGCACAACTGTCAAACGCGGCGGCACCGAGTGAAGCAAGGCTTTCGGGCAGCGATACGGAAATAAGTCCGCTTTTGTAAAACGCACCTATGCCTACCGTGTTAAGCGCTTCTGAAAGCGTGACCTCTGGCAGCGCTTCACAGCCCCAAAACGCACCGTCGTCAATAAATGTAATTTTCCCAAGATTGACCGAAGTAAGCGATACGCAGTTTTCAAATGCGTACTTCGGTACGGCGGTTACGCTGTCGGGCAGGGTGACCGAAACAAGAGATGTGCATCCGCTGAAAGCCGCACCGCCTATTTTTGTAACGGTTTCGGGGATTATCACCTCGGTAATCAAAGTGCAGTTTTCAAAGGCATATGGCGCAATTTCGGTTATTTTATTGCCGTTTTCATCGGTTTCGGGTATGATTATTTTGCCCGAAAGCGACTTATCAAAGGCGGAAATTATGCCCGTTGCAGGGTCAACCGTATAGGCAGCCTGCGCGCCTGCATAGGGCAGGGTGGTCGCAAGAGTAAATAAACACAGTAAAATTGAAAGATATTTTTTAATCATGGTGTTATCCCCTAAATGATGTTTAAAAGCAGCGAAACAAGAGGTATTGTAATAACGGACAGCAGCGTGGAAACCGAAACTGTCTTGCCGGCATATGTTCCGTCCCCGTCAAACTTTTCGGCAAATATGCAGGTGGCGGTAGCGCATGGCGTAGCCGAGCAGATAACCGTAACGGCGCTTACCAGTGGGTCTATCCGTACGCCCGTAAGTTTTAAAAGCGCAACAAGCAGGGCGGATATTGCGGGGAATGCCAAAAGCCGCAGCGAAACGCAGCCCCACATACGCATATCGTTTAAAAGCCCCTTAAATTTAATATCAGCAAGTTTTATACCCACTAAAATCATAGAGCAGGGCGCTACCATATCTTTTAAAGCGTTAAGGGCGGTTATAACGGTCTGCGGTATGTATGTGTTTATCGGCAGCAGATATATCAAAAGCCCTATGTATATAGGTATTGTTGCAGGGTTAAGTAATATCTTTTTGGGTGAGATAAAACTTTTATCGTGTGTGTAGATGAGACAGCCGAGACTCCAGGCGTAGATGTTAAAACTTATAACATAAGCCGTAACATAAACGGCAGCTTTTGCACCGCAAACAGCGGTGATAAGCGGCATACCGATATACCCCGCGTTCGGGAACAGGGCGGCGTATTGCAGCACCTTTGCTTTTTCGGGCAGCGCGCCTTTAAAACAGTTTACCGCTATAATGTACGATATGCCCAGCGTGACCATAGAAAGCAGAAACGCCCACAAAATATTTATTGCGGTTTCGGCTTTAAAATCGTCAATAAACCCTACAACAAGCATCGCAGGCTGCAGCACATATAAAATCAGGGTAGAAAGCCCTTTTGCAAACGCTTCGTTTACAAGCGAAAATTTTTTAAGTGCAAAACCCGGAACAAGGTAAATAAAAAACAGTAAAACGCAGTTAAGCAGTACAATTGAATCAACCATAATAACACCTTTTAATCAGCCTACGGGCGTATTTCGGCAATAACTTCAACTGCGCCCGTTCTTGCATAAAGCGACGGCGTAACAAGCACAGAGTATCCGCAGCCGTTACCGCTGCGCCATTCAAGTTGGCTCTTGCGCGGAAAAGCGCAAGTGGCAAGCAGGCTCATAATAACGCCGCCGTGCATTATAAGCGCCGCGTCGGTATAGCCCGATTGCGAAAGGTGGCGTACTACTTTATTAAAGCCCAATACTATACGGTTTGAAAATTCGTTAAGATCCTCACCGCCGGGTATTTTTTGCAGCCGTCCGCCTATAAAATCGCGGTATGTAGGGTCGTTTTCGAGTTCCTCGGCGGTCTTGCCCTCAAATATTCCAAAATCAAATTCACGCAAATCCTTAACAAGGTTTACAGGCAGACCGTCATATATTATGTGCGCCGTTTCGGTGCATCTTTTTAACGGGCTTGAGTATACCATATCAACTTCGGGGTATATACCCGTGGTTAAAAGTTCGCGCAACTCCTCTTTGCCCGCCTCGCTTAAGCCTACATCGGTTGACCCGATATATTGACCGAGCGCGTTGGCAGCGGTGCTGCCGTGGCGTATCAAATTTATCATATATGATTTCATATAATACCTCTTTGTACATTTATAATGTTATTATACAACAGTGGGGAGCGCTATTGCAATAGCAACGGCAATATAAATATTAAACTTTTTCTTGACGGTTTTGGCAACGCGGTGGTAGAATAATAAAAAACAACGGAAGAAGTGAATTTGTTGGTAACGGTACTCCTGGCGGTTTATAACGGCGAAAAATATCTTGCCGCTCAGCTTGATTCTATACTCGGCGGCAGTTTTAAAAATTTTAATATTTTAATCAGGGATGACGGGTCAACCGATAATTCGCTTAAAATAGCGGAAAACTACGCCAATAGGTATTCGCAAATAACTGTTTTGCAGGGCGAACCTACGGGCAGTGCCTGCCGCAATTTTTTTGAACTGATAAAGGCTGCCGATGACGATTATGTAATGTTTTGCGACCAGGACGATTACTGGCTGCCCGATAAAATTCAAAAAACCTTTGAAAAGATGCTTGTAACCGAAAGCGGCGATAAGCAGACGCCCGTTCTTATACATACCGATCTTTCGGTAGCGGACGCCGAACTGAATATTATCGCACCCTCATTTTTTAAATTTCAGGCGATTTCACCAGAGCGCAGCGCTTTAAATAATCTGCTTGTTCAAAACAATGTTACGGGCTGTACCGCTATGATAAACCGCAGCCTTTTAAATCTTGCAAAAAATGTGCCCGACTTCTGTGCGATGCACGATTGGTGGCTTGCGCTGCTTGCGGCGGCGTTTGGGAAAACCGCTTATCTTGACGAACCGACTATGCTCTACCGCCAGCACGGCGATAATCAGGTTGGCGCGAAAAAAGCAACGGGTATGGATTTTATAGTAAGAAAAATCAAAACAAGAAAACAAACGGCGGCAAACTACCGCGCCGCCTTTGCGCAGGCAAACGAACTTCTGCGCCTGTACGGCTATAAACTGACACCGAAACAGCGCGAAACAGTTGCGGCGTATGCTGCACTTGCGCACGGCTCGAAACTTAAAAAAATCAAAACCATACGCAAATACGATTTTAGAAAAAATACCCTCGTAAGAACGGTAGGGCAGTATTTTTCAATTTAATCGCCGAATATAAAATTGCAGGGGCTGCCGTGTAAGGCAGCCCCGTTTTTTAAACCCGTATTTATTAAGACTTCATTAATAGTTGATAACCACTGTTGAAATTCCATATTAAGTAACGGTATAATAATATTGGCAGCAAGCTCCGTTCAGTAACAATCAACCGCATACTCGGCAGGAGGGATAATATGAAAAAATCAGTAAGCATATTTGTCTTTTTAACGGTTTTTGTTTTTGTTCTTAGTTCCTTTAATGTATTTGCAGCGGAAAATATTAAAGCCGACAGTAGCGTTTCGGTTAAATTTGACGATATGGCGCTTAATTCCACCGATGAAAACTCTTTTAACGAAAGTGTGGCAAGTGACGCAAGTTTTATAAACCTTGTTGTTCAGGCGGCACATAAAAAAGGAAAAGACGTTTCGTTGGATGGCGTGCGCCCCGACAGAAGCATAAAATTGTACGGTGTTAAGGGGTCAGAGTATAATTTGCAATCCTTTAACGACAATTATCTCGAAACGGGAAAAATTAAAAATTTACTAAGTCCCGATTATTCATTGCTCACCATATATGTAAACAAAGACGGAGAATATGTAGACTCGTTGATTTTCACAAGAAAGGAAAATCTACCCGATTCTGCCGATAAAAACGGTTGGGTTATGCTCGGTTCGGGCAGTGCGGCGATGGCAGATGATATAATAGTTAAGTATTCCAAATCGGAAACTGTAACTGATTGTGCAAAAGATTTGGGCTTAAACAATGTAAAGGAATTTAAATTTGTATCGGCTGTTCCCAATATGCCCGTTTCAATATATTTCGTTCAAAATAACACCGAATTTATAATTCCCTTAGATGATTCGGCGAATATGAAAGCCGCGCAGGTTTATAAGGTCAGCGATATGATGGAGAAATATTTATCGCCCGTACTTGATTATCAAAATGCAGAGGCGAAAAAATATTCTCAACTTGAATTAAAAGACAGACCCGTCGGGGAATTGCAGGTTCCCGATAATCTGCCCGAAATAAAGCCGATTGACCTGCACACCTACTTTGTAACCAAAAGCAATGCGGTTAAAGAAAATAAAAGCACCGATTTAAGTATGGTTGTAATAAGCGCATCTGTTATTGTGCTGTTGCTTGCCGGCTGCGGTATTGCTATATAATAATTAAAAGAAAGAATAATAAATCAGCATAATACAAATTTTGTTTAAACGCAAAACAGAGTAAAAAGCAATCGGGTTGCCCGAAAAACGGGTTGCCCGATTGCTTTGTTTTATGTTATTTGGTGCAGTGCTGAATTGCCGCGGCATCAGCAGCCCGACTTTTTGCGTTTGTCCGCAACATATTTTGAGCAGTCGGTGCCGCCACGGTTGCCCGAACCTTTTGAGCGGAAAAGGTCTATTATCTTATCTTCAAAGCTGATAAGTTTTTCTTCATTAAAAAGCCCGAAAATTATAAACGCCGCAACAATAATTTCTAATGCGGAAGATACCATAAACCAAGTCATATAAAACTCCTTTCATCCGCACTGTAAAGCGGAATGTGCGCTGTTAAAACTCTGCCGAACAAATGTTCGGCATAATTATAATACATTATTCGGCACGGTTTGTCAAGTATTTTTTTAAATTTTGTTGCAAAGTTTATTGCGGCGGTTTGCGTTTATAATATGCCACCCCCAAAAAGTTTCGGCCGCTGCCCGAAAACGAAAGTTTTCGTGCGGCGCGCTTTTTAATTTATGCGGTATATTCGGGGCAGGCTGCGGGCGCGCCGCCTTCTCAAGCGTTCGCTTGATGGTGCAGCGGTCGTGGTTTTGGGGCGCGGATGACCCTGCGGTGAATTTTCGGCACGGTGCATCCAATCGCCGCCATTCGCCTTCATATTATCACTTGATGCTCTTCCGTTGTATACCCACTGTCTTAACTTGCCGTTCGGCTGTCCCCCCCTTTTTTTGCCACCGTCCACCGACTTGCCGACCTACTGACCTGCCGCGGTTTGCCAAGCCGCTTTCCGCCCGGTGACCTTTTGCTGCCTTGCTGCCGCTTGTCATTGTCACCGCTCCTGCCGTCATACGCCGCCTCTGTTTACCGCCTCGTCACCGTTCGCGTCCGCTGCTCATTTCCGCCGCCTGCTGTTTGTTCAATTTTAATTTTAAATTTTTAAAATATTAAAACCGCGCATATCGGGCATAATTCTATTAGTGCTGTAAATCAATATATTTTTTGGAGGAATTTAAATGAAAAAAATACTTTCACTGATAATGGCGGCAGCGTGCATCTTGTGCCTTGCAGGGTGCGGCAGTTCCGATAATAAAACGGGCGGCGAGATATCGGTATTTTACTATACTTACAGCGATACCTACATCTCAAGCGTGCGTACCGCAATGGATAAACTGCTTAAAAAGAACGGCTACAGCTTTAATAATTACGATGCAAACGGCAATCAGACAACACAGACCGAGCAGGTTACTACAGCGCTTGCAAAAGGCTCAAAACTTTTGATTGTAAATGTTGTGGATACAGGCTCTAACGATGCGGCGCAAAATATAATCGACCAAGCCAAGGCGAAAAATGTTCCCGTTATTTTCTTTAACCGTTCGGTTGAAGAATCGGTTATCACAAGTTACGATAAATGCGCCTTTATAGGTACAGATTACGAAATGGCAGGCCATATGCAGGGCGAAATGATAGGCGATTATGTCGGTAAAAATTTTGACGATATCGACCTTAACGGCGACGGTAAAATCAGCTATGTTATGTTTAAAGGCCAAGAGGGAAATATGGAAGCAATAGCCCGTACGCAGTACGGTGTTGAAGACGCCGACAAGGTGCTTGCGGAGAGCGGCAAGCCGGCTCTTGTGTTTTACGACCCCTCTAATTCAAAAAAATATCTTGTTGACCAAAACGGTCAGTGGTCATCGGCAGCCGCAACCGATTATATGAGCACGATACTTGCCCAGTACAGCGAAGCGAATAACAATATGGTTGAGTTGGTAATTGCAAATAATGACGAAATGGCTCTCGGTGCGGTTTCGGCTCTTCAGGCGGCAGGGTATAACAAGGGTAAGGGAAAATCAATACCCGTGTTCGGTGTTGACGCTACAGACGCGGCAAAATCGGCAATCGAGAACGGAAGTATGGCAGGAACTATCAAGCAGGACGCCGAGGGTATGGCAAAAGCAATAATGACGGTTTCGGAAAATCTTTTGGGCGGAAAAGATATGTTTGAAGATATCGACAAAGAAGAAGTCGTAGGCAAATGGCGCATTAACATTCCTTACGGCAAATACACCGCCGCTTAAAATTTATCGGGGGAAGCAAAATGGAGTATGAAAACGGGGACGGTAAAGAAGTCCTTTTAAAAATGGAAGATATAGATAAGGCGTTCCCCGGTGTTAAGGCGCTTAATAAGGTAAGCCTAACCGTTAAAGCAGGAACGGTCCACGCCCTTATGGGCGAAAACGGCGCAGGTAAGTCTACGCTTATGAAGTGCCTTTTCGGGGTATATTCTAAGGACGGCGGCAAGATTTTTTTAGAGGGCAGAGAGGTAAATTTTAAAAATTCCAAAGAGGCGCTTGAAAACGGCGTTGCAATGGTGCATCAGGAATTGAATCAGGCGCTTAAACGCAATATTATGGACAATATGTGGTTGGGGCGTTTCCCGACAGTTGCAAAAGGCGTGCCTATAACCAGCGAAAAAAAGATGTACCGAGAAACCCGAAAAATATTTGATAAACTTGAAATCAAAGCTGACCCGAAAATGATTATGAGCAAAATGCCCGTATCACAGCGGCAGATGGTTGAAATCGCAAAAGCGGTATCCTACAACGCCAAGGTTATTGTGTTCGACGAACCGACTTCATCACTTACCGAAGAAGAAGTTGAACACCTTTTTAAAATAATAAATATGCTGCGTGACCAAGGCTGCGGAATAATATATATTTCGCACAAAATGGAAGAGATTCTGCGAATATCGGACGAGGTTACAATTATGCGCGACGGGCGGCATATAGCAACCCGTGCGGCGGATAAACTTACTATGAACGAGATAATAAGGCTTATGGTCGGGCGTGAACTTAACAACAGGTATCCGCCCAAGACAAACCGCGTGGGTGAAGTTTACCTTGAAGTAAGCGATTTAAGCGCGGAATATTCAAAACTGCGCGATGTATCGTTTAAAGCGCGGCGCGGTGAGATACTCGGCATAGCGGGACTTGACGGTTCAGGCAGGACCGAACTGCTTGAAAATATTTTCGGTATAGCCGAGCGTAAGTCGGGCATTATAATGCTTGACGGGCGGCAGGCGCGCAACCGAAATTCAAGGGAGTCGATTAAAAACGGATTTTCCCTGCTTACCGAGGAACGGCGCGCAAACGGCATATTCGGCATACTGAATATACGCGAAAACGCAACTATATCAAGCCTTGAACGGTGCCGTAAAGGCCCTTTTATCAGCAAGGCAAAGCAAAAGGAAAATACGGCTTGGTGCATAAAGGCAATGCGTGTAAAAACTCCGGGGCAAGAAACAAAAATCAGGTCGCTTTCGGGCGGTAATCAGCAAAAGGTCATTTTGGGGCGCTGGTTGCTTACCGAGCCTAATGTCCTGCTGTTGGACGAGCCGACGCGCGGCATAGATGTCGGCGCAAAGTATGAAATATATCAATTGATGATTGACCTTGCCGAAAAAGGGAAGACCGTTATAATGGTTTCTTCCGAAATGCCGGAACTGCTCGGTGTATGCGACCGCATATTGGTTATGTCGGGCGGACGGCTTGCCGGCGAAGTTGACGCGGCAAAAACAAATCAGGAAGAAATTATGACGCTTGCCGCAAAATATGTTTAGGAGTGAAGGCAATGTCAGACTCAAACAGTAATAAAGGCAATAAAATTGCCGGAAAGTGGGCGACTTTCAGGGGTATGGCGGCACACGATAAAAAGCGCGTCGCAGGGGATCTTATTTTAAATAATGCAATGTATATAATAATATTTATAGCCATTGTGTTTATAGCGGTAAAAGTCCCTGCGTTTATATCCCTTTCGTCAATTATCAATATAATTTCGCTTACCGCCGCAAAACTTCCCATAGCGCTCGGCATAGGCGGCGCAATAGTATTAACGGGTACGGATATTTCGGCAGGCCGCGCGGTAGGACTTACCGCCTGTATCGCTGCGTCGTTGCTGCAATCGGTAGGGTATGCGAATAAGATATTCCCAAGCCTCGGCGTAATGCCGCTTTGGGTGGTTCTGTTGGCGGTTATAGCCGTAGGCGCGCTGATAGGGCTTGTAAACGGATTTTTCGTTGCAAAATTCAAACTGCACCCGTTTATAGTAACCCTGTCAACCCAGCTTATAGTTTTCGGCCTTGTGCTTATGTATCTTATGATAGGCGGAAACAACGGTCAGACCCTTTCGGGGCTTGACAGTTCCTACACAAATTTTGTGCGCGGTACGCTATTTACAATAGGCACGGTGGCTGTCCCCAAATATGTGTTGTATTCTTTAATTCTTACAATAATAATGTGGGTAATTTGGAATAAAACAAAGTTCGGCAAAAATATGTTTGCCGTAGGCTCAAATGAGGAAGCTGCCAATGTTTCCGGCGTTAATGTGTTCTGGACAATAGTGCTCGTTTTCGTTCTTGCAGGCGCTATGTACGGTATAACCGGATTTATCGAGGGCGCAAGGATTGCCTCCTGCTCGGCTAATACGGGACTTAACTACGAATCGGATGCTATAGCGGCGTGCGTTATCGGCGGTGTTTCGTTTGTAGGCGGTACAGGTAAAATCAGCGGCATCGTAATAGGCGTTTTCCTGCTGCAGATAATATTTGTAGGACTTAATTTCTTATCGGTTGACGCTAATATGCTTTATGTTATAAAGGGTGCCATTATACTTGTTGCCTGCTCAATAGATATGAGAAAATACCTTGCAAGGCGGTGACGGTATGCAGGATGAAAATAAAAAAACACCGCCGTCGGGCGGACTTTACAAAAATGTTAAAATGTCGCTGCGTACCGCCAATGTTCTAACCGCAATCGGTTGTGTAATACTTTTGTGCCTTATTATGTGGGCTATATTGGGGTAGATTATAAATAAATGGTAAGCCGCTGCAGATGTTTGATTGCCTGCGGCGGCTCGGTTTTGTTTGCCTGTAAAAACAAGCGGTTTATCTGCGTTCCGCCGTAACATTTTTTGATTTAAAAAACCATACAATGTTACAAAGGAGCGATGACTTTGAAAAGTATAAAAGTGTTAAAAATAACAGTCGTTTTGCTTTTAATTGTGCTTGAGCTTTGCGCCTGCGGCTCGCCCGAAAGCGCTGATAGCGGCACTGCGAAAAATTTCGCTGAGATTACGGGTTCGGCGCAAAATATAATGCGCGGCGCGTGGATATCTTACATAGAACTCGGCAATCACGATAAAACCGAGGCAGGCTTTAAAGCAAATGTTTGTAAAATGTTTGATAATCTTGCGAATTTGGGCATAACCGACCTGTTTGTTCAGGTGCGCGCAAATGCCGACGCGGCATATCCGTCAAAAATTTTTCCGTTCGCCGCCTTTGTTTCGGGTAAACAGGGGGAAGATCCCGGTTATGACCCGCTTGAATTTATGGTAGATTACGCACACGGCGCCAAAATGAAGTTTCACGCCTGGATAAATCCTTATCGCGCGGCATCCTCTGTAGGTTCGGTAGAAGAACTTTCCGAAAATAATCCGGCGCGTATGTATTTAAGCGACAGCGACCCGTCGAACGACAATTTTGTTAAAATTCTGCCGTCGGCGGACGGTAAAACATCCGTTTATTTCAATCCCTCATCGCCGGAGGTTCAACGGCTTGTCTGTAACGGCGTGCGTGAAATAATTGATAATTACGATGTTGACGGTATTCATATAGACGATTATTTTTACCCGACCACCGAACCGCAGTTTGATAAAGCGGAGTATGACGCATACGCGGCTTCGGTAAAAAATCCGCTTTCGCTCGGCGATTGGCGGCGTGTTCAAGTGGATTCTCTGGTCTGTTCGCTTTACAGGGCGGCGCATACCAAAAAGGGCGTTGTTTTCGGGGTAAGCCCGTCGGCACATATATCGCAGGACGGTACCGATAAAAACTACACCGAACAGTATGCCGATATACGCCGTTGGGCTTCCTGCGGCGGATATGCGGACTATATCGCTCCGCAGCTTTATTTTGGGTTTGAGTATCCTACGGAAAAGTTCCGGTTTTCTTCGCTTTTAAATGATTGGACAGACCTCAAACGCCACCCGTCGGTTTCGCTTTACATAGGCATTGCGGCATATAAACTGGGCGCTGAGGACGCAGGCAGTAATGAGTGGCAGGTAAGCGGAGATATATTAAAAAAACAAACCGCCGACGCCCAAACGCGCGCCGACGGAGTGATTATATATTCATATTCGGGTTTGTTTAAAAACGAAAAAATAAATAGGCAAAATCTTGAGGAATTAAGGGGGTACTTTACCTCACATTAAAGGGTTCACCGTGTGCAGGTGCAACCTGCCCTTCGTCCTCGTTAGGCATTTGGTCAATGCCTACGGCAACGGTGTGGGGTATCGGTTTCCATTCAACCTTGCTGAAACAGGCTATTATCAAACTTATTTTACCTATTACATCGAATAACGGGAATGTAAGGCAGTAAAATATCTTTTTAAAAATGTTGAATTTCTTTATTCTGCGGTATTCAATTATATAAATATAAGCCGCTACAATCATTGTTTTAAGGTATGATATCGTAAAGTAACCCACAACCGTGTACAGCGTGAGCATTCCCACAGCTGCCCAACCGTGCAGACGGAAACTTATATCAAACCACTTGAATATATTTTTAAGGAGTGACGGTGCCAAAAATGTTGTTACCGTCATAAGTCCGCAAAGCACAAGAACGGAGCGCAAAATCAATATCAGAATGCGTTTAAAGAAACTTACAAGTGCCCTCGGGTAAACAATTGAGAACATATCAAAATTCATAAACCGCAGTTTCATGCGCGCCCAAAATGTGTCACTGCATAAGCCTCTTTTCGGCGCAACCGTATTTTTAAGCAGTTTTCCGCCGGATTCGGCAAGCGCCTGTATATGCCCCTTTGCCCAGCGTATGCGCTGCCGCAAGGCTATGCGTAAATTATTAGGCTGTTCGTCGTAAAATTCGGCGGCGTGGTTGTAAGAAATCTTGTATCCGTTCGTAACCGCGTCGGCGCAAAAGGCGCGGTCCTCGGTAAGACTTGTGTAGTTCCAGCCGTCCTTAATAAGTTCGGCCGCAAACATAAATCCCGTTCCCTGTATGCGGTGCGCCAGCCTTAAAAGCGACCGTGCGCGACCCTCGGTTCGGGCTGTTCTAAGCCAATGTATACCGTAGGATGCGGCTATCCAGTTATCATCAAAATTTTTGGTGTTACGGTATGATGTTACAATTTTTTCACCTGCGTCAAACGCTTCATTCATTCTTGCAATATAGTCGCTTTTAAGCAGATTGTCCGCGTCAAAAACAAAAAATGCCTCAAATGCATCGTCACCATAGTCACGCTTAATGCAGTTCACCAAAAATTGCAGGGCATACCCTTTTGTGCGGTGTTCGGTATCGTGCCGTTCGTAACAAACTGCGCCGCAGCCGCGCGCGATTTTTGCGGTGTTGTCGGTGCAGTTGTCGGCAACTACAAATGTTGTTACAAGTTCTTTCGGGTAGCTCTGCTCCGCAATGCTTTCAAGCAGTTTGCTTATAACGGCTTCCTCGTTTCTTGCCGCTATCATAACCGCGTAACGGTGCTGCCGCTGTGCTTCCGGGAATTTTCGCGTTGTGAACAAGCCTATTATCACATAAATTATTTTGTAGTATAAAATATAGGTTACGGCAGAAGAAATGTAGCCCAACCCTTTTATAATAATATCTTTGAATATGAATTTCAAAGCGTTCATATTATCTCCAATCGGATGAAATTGTATTTCATACAGTTTTATTCGGATAGACAAAGCAATCAGGGTACAACGGTTCATAAAATGGAGTATTTTCCCGTTTTGTTTGCCCATTCACTTAAAATACGCTGGTATTCCTGCGTTCTTCGGCTTCCAAAACAGAAAAGCCTTCTCGTTTCAGGTCGAAGATTTTCGGCAAGCGGCGTGCTTTGGCGGCGCGGCGCCCCTCGGCTTAGTACGCCGATTAGCCGAAAAAACCATTGTACCCTGATTGTTTTGTCTGCGCCAAAATATTGTACAACATATACTGGTGTTAGTCAATAAAAAAGGTGAAAACAAAAATTAACATTTCCTTAATTTTAATTTTTTATCGTTTCCTGTCGATAAAATCAGATTAAAAATTCGGGCTTTGGTACTTGACAAAAATATCAAAGGGATTTATAATTTAATGCGTAATGTAATATTGCGTTTGGAGGATTTTAATATGAAAAAAGTTTTATGTATAGCAATCGCACTTGTTTTGGCTGTTGCGGCTTTTGCAGTGCCCGTTTCAGCCGCTTCACCCAAAGAGGAACTTGCAGCTACCGTAAAGGCCGCTATCCCGAAAGGATACAATGACCGTTTTGTTGCTACTGTCGATAATGTTCTTAAACAGATTGATGTAAGCAAAGACCAGGCTGATCAGGTTACCGCAATAATAAACGAAACCACTTCCAAAATTAAGGACAAAGGCTCGTCACTTCACGAATATACAAAAGATGAAGTAACATATATACTTGCGCAGTTCGGCAAGGCTTGCTCTGTTCTTAATCTTACCTATAAGGTTGTCGCAAAGAAAAATGCCGTTCACACAGGCGATGTTGTTTGTGAACTTTACTACAACGGCGCGCTTGTAGGAACTATTGACGGTGATGCAGGCGTTAAACAGACCGGCGCAGATGTATCGGGCGCTGCTTCTGCATTGGCAATTGCCGGCGGCGTAGTTCTTTTGGCTGCCGCTTCGGTATTTGTTTTCAAGAAGTCCGCAGTAAAGGCATAATTTAAAGTTGCAAAATAAAGACAATAAAACCAAGGGGATAAAGCAGTTTGTTCTCTTGGTTTTTCCATTTATATTGATATTTGCGGCATTGCTTTTAATATCTTTCGGCGCGATTCGACTGGCAGCGGACAGCCCGTCGATAAGTGCATTTTTAACGCCCGAAGATTCTAAAAGCGATGTTGATAATAAAAATACCGTAACCGAACCGAAAAGCGACACTTTCCCCGCAATAAGTTACGGCAGCAAGTGGGCAACTTTAAATGTTGAGGGATGGACAAAAAATAGGGATATTCCTGTCTATTTCGGTGACGAGGACGGCGTTCTGGCAAAAGGTGCCGGAATGTGGATAGGTTCAAGGTTTTGCGGCCAGAACGGTAAAACGGTGCTTTCCGCTCATGTTACTACCGATTTTTACGAACTTGAAACCACGCCCGTGGGTGCTCTCGTTTCGGTAAATACCGTGTACGGAGATTATACCTACCGCGTACGGGAGGTCAAGGTTTTTAACAGTAGTGACGGTTCGGTAATCGCGCCTGACGACGGCAAAGAAGTTTTGGTTATGTACACCTGCTATCCGCGCTCTGTCGGTATACGCTATACGCCTACCCGGTGCGCCTTGATATGTGATAAAGAAAGCGGAAAGGAATGGTCGGTCTATGGCGCGGACGAATAATAACACCTTCAAAAAAGCCGCGGGCGTTATATCCGTGTTCCTTTTTGCCGTTTGTCTTTTGGGGGTGCTCGGTGCGGTAATCTGCGCCGAATCGGTTTGCAGCAGAGATTTTTATAAAGACGCGCTTTGTAACGGCGATTATGCTGATAAAATCTATTCCGAACTTAAAACCGCTGCCGAAATAAAAACATATATTTATACCGTTCCGCCCGAAACGGCGGACAAGCTTTTTACAAAAGAAGCGGTAGCGGCGGATTGTGAAAAATATGCCGAATATCTGTATAATTCCGCAATTTCGGGCAGCACCGAACCGATGCCGACCGAGATTGACACAGACAACGCGCGTGAAGTGTTGCTCGAATATATAGATTCGGGCGCTTCGGATGTGCTGAAGCCCGAGGATGTAGACGAGTATATTATACCGCAATTGCAGGAACTGTATAATTCAAAAATAAATGCAATAACGATTACAAAGGTTCAGTCGGCGCTTAATAATGCGTTAAAACCCGTGCGTTTTTTGCGCAGCCGCTTTACGGCTGCGGTATTCCTTTGCGTGGCGTTTTTAATGCTTTCGGTCTATTTCGGTTTAGACAATATCAAAAAAAGGTTTTTTTCCTTGTCGGGGGCTGCGTTTTGTGTTTCCACGCTGATTTTTGCGCCGCTTTTGATAATAGAGCAGTTTGATATTCCGTCACGACTGCCGCTCGGCAATTCTCCGCTTAAATATCTTGCCGATGCGCTTATATATGCCTTTACGGGTAGAGCGCTTGCGGTCGGCGGTGCCGCGTTTGCGGTTTCTTTTGTCTGCCTTATTGCAGCCGCCGCATTCAGAGCCTTCGGCACACATAAAGTTGCCGAAATTGCCGCAGATGTTTTGCCATCAGGCAACAATGATGAGTAAGTTATACCACATAAAAATCGGTGCCGTCGTTGCGGTGCCGATTTTTTATCCGCAAATTTAGGGCGCTCTTCTGTTTTGACATATTTTTATGTAATACGCCGTTATAATTAGAGAATGTATGGAACGGAATAGGATGGGGGACAAACAAAACGGTGGTGTAAAATATGCTTACAAAACTAAAGGAATGTCATTTTAACGAGAAAATTCGGCTTCGCAAAGCGGTGTCGGCAGTGGCGTTTCAATTCATTGCGGCGTTGCTTGGCTTTTTTCTTGCAAAAACCCGGTTGCCTGCAGGTATTTATCCTCTCGGTGTGGGGTTTGCGGCTGGTCTGCCGCTTGAATTTTCGGCAGCTGCCGCAATCGGTGCCTTTGCAGGATATATTCCTTCGCTTACGGGCAGCGCGTTTTCATACATAGCCGCAATATTTGCGGTAACCACCGCACGGTTGATACTAGGCAAAAAAAGCCGCGCTGCGTCCAACCCCGTCTTTTTGTTTGCCGTAACCGCCGTTTTTACTGCGGTTTGCCGTTGCTTTGCCGTGGCAGGCGTTAAAAATTATATGCTTGCTGTTGCCGAGGGAATTATTGCAGGGGGCTACGCGTATTTTTCAGCGCGAACGGGAAAACTCGAACTTATCGGCGGCTTCGGCAGTACGCCCGATGAAATAAGCTGCCTTATTATATCGGTCTGCGTTACGCTTATGGGGCTTTACCCAGTCACCGTGGGCAGTGCGTCGGTGGGACGCGTTTTAAGCGTGGTTTTTATCCTTACAGTTACAAGAATACGCAATTCCGCTATAGGCGCAGTGTGCGGTATAGCGGTCGGATTAGGTATTATGCTGTCAGGCGGTGATGTGTACGCAGCAGGGCTTACAGCCATCGCAGGGTGTTTGTGCGGCATTTTTTCGGCTCAGTATAAAATTGTTGAGGCCGCCGTTTTTTCGGCAGTAATGTGCGTTTATGTTATATTTAAAAATGCATCGTCCGATTCGGTTACACTGCTGCTTGAATCGGTTGTAGGCGGCGCTGTTTTCACATTTTTGCCCGAAACGGTTTCAGCAAAAATCAATTCGGCGGTATCGGGCAGACCCAATATTGAAAATCTTGACGGATTAAGAAAATCAATTGTTCAACGGCTCGGACATGCCTCAGGCGCACTGCGTGATGTTTGCGAAACGGTGGAAACGGTTTCGGGGCGCCTTAGCGAATTTAATACTCCCGATTTTGAAAAGGTGCTTGCTTTGGTGGAAAGGGACGCCTGCCGCGGCTGCTCATTCAGAATAAACTGTTGGGAAACGCGCCGCAAAGAAACGGTTGACGCAATGATAGCGTTTTCGGTCGCCGCAAAGCGCGGAGAGCCGCTTTCAATTGCCGATATACCAATAGGCTTTGCCGAAAGGTGTTTAAGGCTTGAATGGGTGGAAACAGCATTTTCCGACCATTATGCCGACTTTTGCGGAAAAGTGGCGGCGGAACAGCGGATTATGGAAATGCGCGAGGTTGTGTCAGACCAGTTTAACGGTATTTCCGATATGCTTGCCGACCTTGCCGAAGAGTTTAAAAATTCCGAAAAGTTTGATAACGATATAGCTGTTAAAATATCAAGCGGACTTAAAACGCTTGATATGCGCGTGGCAGATTGCGGCTGCTGCATTGATAAATTCGGCAGAATGTTTATTGAAATAAAATTAAGCAAAGAACCTTCGCTCCCCTTTAATCGCCTGCGCGTGCTTAACCTGCTTGAGGATATCTGCGGCCGCCGCTTTGAACCGCCGAGCATTATGAAAACGGGCGGAGAGGTATATGTAAGCGTTTCCGAAAAAGCCAATTACACCGTTGAATATGCCGTAAGCAGTTACAATTGCAATAATAATGTTATGTGCGGCGACGCTACCGAATGTTTCTTTGACGGCAGGGGCAAATTTTATATGCTGCTTTGCGACGGTATGGGCAACGGTGGGCGCGCTGCGGTTGATGGCGCAATGGCGGCAGGGCTTATGTCGCGGCTTTTAAAATCGGGGTTCGGGTATGAGTGCTCCCTTAAAATTATCAATTCAGCTATGATATTCAAATCAACAGATGAGTCGCTTTCAACCGTAGATATTGCCTGCGTGGATTTGTTTACGGGTAAAACGGATTTATATAAAGCAGGTGCCGCACCCACCCTTGTAAGGCGGAACGGCAGGACGGGCAAGGCTGAGTGCCATTCGCTGCCTATAGGAATACTGCGAGATGTGGGCTTTGACACCGCAGGCGTTACATTGCAGGATGACGATATAGTCTTGCTGATGTCGGACGGGGCAACAGGTGACGGAACGGATTGGATATGTGCCGAACTTGAGGCGTGGGGGGACGGATCAGCCAAGCAACTGTCCGACCATATAATATCCTGCGCCAAGCGCCGCCGCCGTGACGGTCACGAGGACGATATAACCGTAATATCTGCAATACTGCAAAAGGCGGTTTAAAGTATAATAAGCAAAAACAACGGCAGCCTGCCGAAAGGTTTTGTTCTTTCGGCAGGCTGCCGCATTAGTCCGGGTACAGCGGACCTAAAAGTGGGTTAATTTATTTCTTTTCTGCAATTATTGCTTCCGCTACCTGCGGCGGAGCTTCCTCATATCTCGCAAATGTAAATACAAATGACGCTCTGCCCTGCGCTATTGAGCGCATAGCGGTTGCAAAGTCACTCATTTCAGCCATTGGAACATCAGCGGCTATTTCCTGCATCTTATCTTCTGCCGGGGTAATTCCCAACATTCTGCCGCGGCGTTTGTTTATCTCGCCTATTACATCGCCCATATTTTCGTCGGGTACTTTAACGGCAAGTTCACCTATAGGCTCTAAAAGTATCGGGTGCGCCTGCGGTATGCCTTCTTTGTATGCTATCTGCGCCGCCATTTTAAATGACATTTCGGAGGAATCTACAGGGTGGTACGAACCGTCCGTCAGGGTTGCCTTAACGCCTACCATCGGGTAGCCTGCAAGTACGCCCTTTGCCATACTTTCGGTAAGTCCCTTTTCAACGGCAGGGAAGAAGTTTTTGGGAACTGCACCGCCGAATATCTTCTCTTCGAATACCAACCCGTCACTGTCGCACGGTTCAAACTCTATCCACACATCGCCAAACTGCCCGTGACCGCCCGATTGTTTTTTATGCCGTCCCTGAACCTTGCATTTGCGTGTGATGGTTTCGCGGTATGCTACTTTAGGTACACTGAGCGTGACCTCTACGCCGAATTTTGATTTAAGTTTTGCGGCAACAACATCAATATGCTGCTCGCCCAAGCCTGCTATTATAAGTTCCTTGGTTTCGGTGTTGGGGTAGAACAGCATTGTCGGGTCCTCTTCGCCGATTTTGGCAAGCCCTGCCGCAACCTTTTCGTCCTCGCCTTTGTTTTTGGGTTTAACCGCAAGGGTCAACTGCGGGTGGGGGAACGGTACGCCCGATATTTCTATGCGGTGCCCTGCGGCGCAAAGCGTATCGCCTGTTAAAACGCCACCGAGTTTCGCAACGCAGCATATATCCCCTGCACCGACTTTGTCGGCTTCCTCCTGCTTGCCTGCCTTTATCCACATAAGTTTGCCTAATTTTTCTTCGTTCCCCGTTCGTGAATTGATAAGTTTCATATCCGAAGAGATTTCACCCGAAACTACCTTTATAAACGAAAGTTTTCCAACGAACGGGTCGGCTACAGTTTTAAATACAAGTGCTGCTGCGCGTCCGCTCGGGTCGCAGTTCAGTTTACCGTCTGTGCCGTCGTTTTTAATGTCATATTCGGCTGCTGATGCGCTCGGTGCAAGCTGCGGCAATAATTCCATCATAATATCAACCGCCGCGCCCGTCTGGTTAATTCCGCAAAAAACAGGGCAAACGCTGCCGTCAGCCATTCCTGCGGCGAGGGCAGCAATGATTTCCGATTCGTTTAACTGCTCACCCTCGAAATATTTTTCCATAAGCGCCTCGTCCGATGAAGCCGCCGCCTCAATCATAACGGTACGCATATTTTCAATATCTCTGTTTTCGGGCATAGGTATTTCGGTCCGTTTTATACCGTCATATTTATATGCCTTGTTTTTAATAAGGTCAACAAAACCTATAACCGTGTCGCCCTCCTCAATCGGGACTACCACGGGGCAGATAACCGCACCGTAATGTCCCGTAAGGGTTGAAATTACACGGTAAAAATACGCGCGTGAGGAGTCAAGTTTACCTATAAAGAAAGCGCAGGCCTTGTTTTCGCGCCGTGCAAGTTCAAAATTAAGCGCAGCCCCTACCGAAAGACCCGATTTACCCGATAAAACGGTAAGCACAGTATCGGCAGCCGTTACTGCTTCGCTTACGCCGCCGGCAAAATCAAAAAGTCCGGGTGCGTCAATCATATTTATCTTATATTCGCCGCTTTCAAATTGGTAAACGCTTGTAGCAAGCGATGAGCCGCGTTTCTTTTCCTCGGGGTCAAAGTCCATAACACAGGTGCCGTCGCCCGTTTTGCCGATTCTGTCGGTCAGTCCGGAAATATACAGCACCGCGTCCGCAAGCGTGGTCTTGCCGGAGGATGCGTGTCCTAAAAGTGCAATGTTTTTGATGTGGTCAGCGTTAAATTGTTTCATTTTGGTTCCGCCTTTTTTATGTTATTTATCGGCTGCTGCCGAACGGTGCCGTGCTTTACTGCATCGTTTTTTCCTTTTTAAAATTGTATGTACAAGGCTGTTTTTGTATAACCGGATTGCCCGAATCAGAAAACTGCATCTCGCCAAAAAATCAGCCGTTTTATTGTACAAAATATACAAAAAACACTATAAAAAGTTGAAAAACAATATAAATTATGTTTATTATAGCAGAAGATTTTTATTATTTCAAGACCCAATATATAATTTTAACAGTTTTTTCACAAGATAAATTAACAGATATTTCACAATTGCGCTGTTGACATTTAATTTCAATTGCATATAATAATAGATATTCTAATATTAGATTAAATGGTGATTATTATGATAGATTATAATCTTACGGCTACAAAATTGTTTGGCGGTGCCTATAAATTTATAGAGGCATACCACGCCGCTTTGCAGCCCATCTGCCGAGACAGCGGATTGCCGCCTATGGCGGTGGACATTTTAATGTTTTTAGCCAACAATCCCGAACACAACACAGCGCGCGACATCTGTCGGTGCCGGGGTTTAAAATCGGGTATTGTGTCCGTTCATATTGAACGGCTTGTAAGCGAGGGGCTGCTTAAACGCGAAAGCGTTTTGGGCGATCGCAGAAAAACGCAGCTGATATGCACGGAAAAAGCCGCTGATATTGTAAGTAAAGGGCGTCTGCAGCAAAAACTTTTTGCCAAAAAACTTACCGTGGGATTATCGGAAGACGATATAAAAGTGTTCCACTATTGTTTAACGGTATTAAGAGATAATGTTGACGAAATAAGCAAAAACGGTATTCCATCGGAAACGGAGGAGAAATTATGATTAAACTTTTAAAAAATATGCGTGCCAAAGAAAAAATAATGGCGCTTATATGCCTTGGTCTTGTTGTGGTTCAGGTGTATTTCGATTTACGCCTGCCCGATTATATGACAGAACTTACAAAACTTATAAAAACTTCGGGAACAACGGCGGATATAACAAGCGTTGGACTTAAAATGCTTGGGTGTACGCTGGCAAGCGCCGTGCTTGCTATAGGCTGCGGATTTCTTGCCGCAAAAACCGCTTCGGGTTTCAGTTTCGCCGTGCGTGGGAAACTGTTCCATCATATAATGGATATCGGCAATGAAGAAATGCAGGATTTTTCGGTGCCGAGCCTGATTACCCGAACCACCAATGATATAACTCAAATACAAATGATAGTTGCAATGGGTTTGCAAATGATAATCAAAGCGCCGATAATGGCGGTTTGGGCGATTATAAAAATTTTGGGCAAGAGTTGGGAACTTTCAGCCGTTACAGCGGCGTTTGTTGTAGTACTTGTTGTAACCATACTGCTTATTATGGGTTCTTGTATTCCGCGCTTCCGCCTTGTGCAGAAAATGACCGATAAAATTAACCGTGTGGCGCGTGAAAATCTTACGGGAATTAATGTTGTACACGCCTTTAATGCAGAACAGTTTGAGTGTGACAAGTTTGATGCGCCAAGCAAGGAAATGATGAATTTGCAAATGAAGAACCAAAAACTTTTTGCAATTATACAGCCTGCTATGACGCTCGGGATGAACGGGCTTGCGCTGACTATATATTGGGTCGGTGCTGCGCTTTTAAATAATATAGCCTTAACCGATATGACAAACCGCCTTACAATGTTCAGCGATGTTTTAGTGTTCAGCACATATGCTACCTATATAGTAATGTCATTTATGATGCTGGCAATGATATATATGCTGTTTCCGCAGGCACAGGTGTCAGCAGAGCGTATAAATGAAGTCCTTGACCGAAAAGCGGCAATTAAAGAGGGTGAAACACAGGGTGCCGGTGAAGTCGGAACGGTGGAATTTAAAAATGTCTCATTCCGCTATCCGCATGCGTCCGAGGATGAACTTTTGAATGTCAATTTTAAAATCGGCAGGGGCGAAACACTTGCAATAATCGGTGCAACGGGCAGCGGAAAAACCACCCTTATAAGCCTTATTCCCAGATTTTATGACGCAACCGAGGGTGAAGTGCTTGTTGACGGTGTAAATGTTAAAGATTATACCTTTGATGCGCTTTATGATAAATTGGGGTATGTTACCCAAAAAGCGGTGCTGTTTTCGGGAACTATACGCGACAATGTATTTTTCGGCGAAAGCGGTGCGGAGAATGACGGCGATAACTTAAATAAAGCAATTGAACTTTCGCAGGCAAAGGAATTTGTGGATAAACTGCCCGAGGGTACGGATTACAAAATAGCCCAGCTCGGCCGTAATGTATCGGGCGGACAGAAACAGCGCCTTTCCATTGCGCGCGCATTGGCAAGAAAACCCGAAATTCTGATTTTTGACGATTCGTTTTCGGCGCTTGATTACAGAACCGACGCTAAATTGCGCGAGGGATTGAGCAGTGAACTTAAAGATACCACAAAGATAATTGTTGCGCAGAGAATCAGTACGATACGCCACGCCGATAAGATTTTGGTACTTGACCGCGGAGAAGTTGTGGGAATGGGAAAACATGATGAACTGATTAAGTCTTGCAAGGTGTATAAAGAAATAGCAACATCGCAGTTAAGTGCTGCCGAACTTGGCATAAAGGAGGCTTAGAGATGAAAATGAAAGACAGAAAAGATAAAAACAGCGGTATCGGCTCAGCAGTGCCGAGGATAACAGAATATATGAGCTCCGATGTAAAAATAGTTGCCGCGGCGTTGGTTCTTGCCGCACTCAGTGCGGTTATGACCATTATAGGTCCCGATAAAATAGGTAAGATAGCCACATTAATGTCAGACGGGCTTATGGGAAGCATCGACCTTAAAGCAATTGCAAAAATCGGTATTTTTCTTGCCGCAATATATATTTTAAGTGCCATATTCGGCTTTGTTCAGCACTATATAATGTCGGTAGTCACCCTTAAAATGTCATACCGTATGCGCGGCGAACTTTCGCAGAAAATAAACCGTGTTCCGCAAAAATATTTTAATACAACTTCGCAGGGCGATATTTTAAGCCGTATTACAAACGATGTTTCAACCCTGCAGCAGGGGCTTACCAACAGCCTGCCTACAATTATAAGCGCGGCAACACAGTTTGTCGGCTGCCTTATTATGATGTTTGTAACCGAATGGCGGCTGGCGCTTGTTTCGGTCGGCGTTACGGTTGTGGGCGTTATCCTTACCGTTCTCATTATGTCAAAATCACAGCGCTTTTTCTCAGATAGGCAAAAAAGTCTTGGTGAGCTTAACGGTTATGTTGAAGAGATGTATTCAGGTCACGAAGTTGTGCGTATAAGCCGCGCCGAACGCAAGGTTCTTACGCATTTTGATAAACTTAATTCAGCCGTTTATACCGCTAACTGGAAGTCGCAGTTCCTTTCGGGTATGATGCAGCCGCTTATGAATGTTATCGGTAATGTCGCTTATGTTGCGGTTTGCGTTTTAGGCTCGGTTCTTGCCATTAACGGAACAATTGAATTCGGCGTTATTGTTTCCTTTATTTTGTATGTGCGCCTGTTCACTTCACCCCTTACCCAAATCGCTATGGGTATGACCAATATGCAAACGGCTTCGGCTTCGGCTCATCGCATTTTTGATTTTCTCGAAACCGAAGAAATGGAGGACGAAAGCGAAAAAACCGCAAAACTTACCGATGTGTGCGGTAAAGTAACCTTTGACCATGTGCGTTTCAGCTATCCCTCCAATCCCGATAAGATAATTATTAAAGATTTTTCGGCTGAGGTTCACCCGGGTCAAAAGGTTGCTATTGTCGGTCCTACAGGTGCCGGCAAAACAACAATGGTAAACCTTTTAATGAGATTTTTTGAAATAAACAGCGGCGATATTAAAATTGACGATATCCCCATTTCCGAAATGAGCAGGGAAAATGTGCATAACCTGTTCAGTATGATTTTGCAGGATACTTGGCTGTTTGAGGGTACTGTGCGCGAAAATCTTGTTTACAATATGAAAGGCGTAACAGAAGAAGAACTTGAGCAGGTCTGCAAAGCCTGCGGACTTGATAAGTTTGTCCATTCCCTGCCTCACGGGTTTGATACCGTATTGTCCGAAAGCGCAAGCATTTCGGCAGGGCAGAAGCAGTTGCTTACCATTGCGCGCGCAATGCTCCAAAATGCGCCTATGCTGATACTTGACGAAGCTACTTCATCGGTAGATACAAGAACGGAACTTTTAATTCAACGCGCTATGGACGAACTTACAAAAGGCCGCACAAGTTTTGTAATTGCCCACCGCCTTTCAACAATCAAAAACGCCGACCTTATTTTGGTTATGCGTGACGGCGATGTGATAGAAAGCGGAACGCATAACGAACTGATGAAGCGCGGCGGATTTTATTCCGAACTTTATAACAGTCAGTTTGAACAGGCTTCTTAATTTTTTAAACGGTTTTGTCCCCCGTCGGCGCTGCTTTTGCGCCGACGGGTAACTTTTTCTCTTTCGGCACTTGATTTGGACACCCCGATATGGTATTCTAAAATCGTTAAATTTGAAATTACGGAGACTAATTGGTATGAATTTTAAATATTTAGAGGAATATCTTGATTATCTTACAAATGTAAAGGGTATACCGGGGGTGGATTGCCTTATAACCCGTGAGGGCGAGGAAATTTATAGGTACGGCAAAGGTATAGCCGATATGGAAAGCGGCAAAAGAATCGCGCATAATCAGGTCTACAACCTTTTTTCGGCAACTAAACCCATAACCTGCGCCGCGTTTATGCAGCTTGTTGAGCGCGGAAAGGTAAGACTTATGCAGCCGCTTTATGAAATTTTTCCCGAATTTAAGGATATGCAGGCGCGAGTTAATCGGGGCGAGGAACTTGAACCTGCAGAGCCTGTGCGCCTGGTTCACCTTATGTCAATGACCGCAGGATTTGACTATAACCTGTGGCCCGATGCTATGAAACAAGTGTACGAGGAAACAAACGGCAGAATGCCTACAATACAATCAGTAAAGGCGCTTGCAAAAGCCCCGTTGTGGTTTCAGCCCGATACCCATTGGCAGTACAGCCTTTGCCACGATATTCTGGGAGCGGTTATAGAACAGGTCAGCGGTAAAAAATTCGGCGAATACCTTGCCGAAAATATATTTGAACCGCTTGGTATGAAGGACACAGGCTTTAACAGGGACGGCATAATGGATCGCTTGGCATCGCTTTATGAATGTGTTGAAATAAGCGAGCCGTTGAAACTTAAAAAAATGTCGCCGATACCTCCTTTTGTATTAGGTCCCGAATATGAAAGCGGCGGTGCAGGGCTTTATTCCACTGTAGAGGATTATACAAAATTCGTAATTGCAATGTATTCGGGCGGCGTTGGTAAAAACGGCAACCGCATACTGTCCGAAAGTGCAATAAGGGTGATGAGCACGGGCAGGCTCAGCGAAACCGCTAAAAAAGATTTTAATTGGGAACATTTGCTGGGGTACAATTACGGCCTCGGCGTTCGTGTTAATACCCACCCCGAACTGATAGGCTCGTTAAGCCCTGTCGGCGAGTTCGGATGGGATGGCGCGGCAGGTTCGTATGTGCATATCGACCCCGTAAACCGTATTGGATTGTTTTATGCTCAGCATATGACAAATGCATTTTGGCAGGTTATACACCCCAAGATTAAAAATATGCTGTATTCATCGCTTGATTATTGATAATATTTAAAATAAGAACTGCGCCTCCGAAAAAACGGAAACGCAGTTTTTTATTTTACAGTTTTTTTAGTATATCGGGGAACGGTGCAAGCGAGCGGCGCAAAATTCCGTGCATTTCGGCAATCGCAATGCCATAGTTGGTTATGGGAATTTTACTTTCCGTACACCGCGCTATGCGTGATTTCATTTCCCGTTCGCTTATCATACATGCGCCGCAGTGTACAACCAAGGCGTATTTTGAAAGGTCTTCGGGGAATTCCGTGCCCGAAGAATACTCAAATTTTGGGTCGGCTCCGCTGTACTTCCTTATCCAATTCGGCAGTTTTACAGAACCTATGTCATTGCATTGGCGGTGGTGCGTGCAGCCCTCGGAAATCAGTACAGTGTCACCGTCTTTAAGGTGTTTAAGCCTTGCCGCCCCCTCAACCGCCGTGTCAAGTTCGCCCTTGTAGCGCGCAAAAAGGATTGAGAACGAGGTGAGCGGAACATCACTCGGTACAATTTTGCTTACAAACCCAAACGCCTGCGAATCGGTTATAACAAGTTTCGGCTTTTGGGGCAATATGTTAAGCGCCTGTTCAAGTTCTGTTTCCTTAACCACTACATTTATGGCGCTGCAGTCTAAAACTTCCCGTATCATCTGCTGCTGCGGCAGTATCATTCGTCCCTTGGGGGCGGATTCGTCTATCGGTGTTACAAGCAGTACAATATCTCCGCCCGATACCAAATCGCCTATAAGCGTTTTTTGATTTTCCGATGCTGCTGCCAAATGCCCTATCATTTCTTTAAGTTCGTTTATGCCGCTGCCGTTTTGCGCGCTTGCATATACCGTGTTTTTGCCGTTTTCGGGTACGGTTTCAAGCAGATCCGCTTTATTGTATACAGTAACAAAGGAAATGTTTTTGGATTTAAAAAGGTCAATCAGTTCGCAGTCGGCTGCCTGTAATCCTTTTTGGGCGTCAACCACCAATACCGCCACATCGGTTTTTGAAAGCACCGCCAACGCGCGTTTTACACGCATTTCGCCAAGTGCGCCTTCATCGTCGATTCCCGGCGTGTCTATTATCACAACAGGGCCTAACGGCAGTATCTCCATTGCTTTTTGCACAGGGTCGGTCGTTGTGCCCAAAATATCCGAAACAAGCGATAGCTTTTGCCCTGTTACGGCGTTTACAACGCTTGATTTACCTGCGTTCCGCAGCCCGAAAAAACCTATGTGCACCCGTTCTGCCGACGCTCTGTCATTAAGTCCCATTTTAATGCTCCTTCCATTTTGCTTTTAAAATCTTTATTTAAAATCTAAAATCGCGGCTGTCCGATGTTTTGATTTTCTCAATACGCTCGCGCGCAATGTTCCGTACCTTTTCGGCAGGAATTTTGTTAAGTTCGTTTTCTATAAGCTTAAAACCTACCTCTTTGGTTTCGTCCGACGCGTAATCAACAAGATATTCGGTCAGCGTCATAAGCGCGTTGGGGTGGCAGCAGTTAAGTATCTGCCCGTTTTTACATAGGCTCATAAAACGGTCGCCCGTGCGCCCCTCGCGGTAGCAGGCGGTGCAGAATGACGGGATATGCCCTGTCTGCATAAGCCACCTTACAACCTCGTCAAGCGTCCTCTGATCCGAAACATCAAACTGTTCCGAATCGTGCGGGCGTTCCTCTTCGCAATATCCGCCTACAGAGGTGCGCGACGCACCGCTTATCTGTGAAATGCCGTAATTAAGCACATTGCCCCTTACAGCCTCGCTCTCTCTTGTAGATATTATCATACCGGTGTAGGGTACGGCAATGCGTATGCAGGCAATTATTTTTGCAAACATTTCATCCGATATTCCGTTGTCAAAAACATCGGGGTCAATATCGTCGGCGTGCTTAACGCGCGGCACGCTTATTGTATGCGGACCTACCCCGTGTACCGCTTCAAGATGTTCTGCGTGCATAAGAAGCCCCGTAAATTCGTAACGGTACCCCTCAAGTCCGAATAAAACGCCGAGCCCGACATCGTCAATGCCGCCCTCCATAGCGCGGTCCATCGCCTCGGTGTGGTAATCGTAATCGTGTTTCGGTCCCGTGGGGTGCAGTTCAAGGTAACTTTTCTTGTTGTATGTTTCTTGAAACAGTATGTATGTTCCTATTCCCGCCTCTTTAAGTTTGCGGTAGTTTTCAACGGTGGTAGCTGCTATGTTTACATTAACACGGCGTATATCGCCGTTTTTGTGATGTACCGAATAAATGGTTTTAATGCAGTCAAGTATGTATTCTATCGGGTTGTTTTTCGGGTCTTCGCCTGCCTCTATTGCAAGGCGCTTGTGACCCATATCCTGCAATGCAATAACCTCTTTTTTAACCTGCTCTTGCGTCAGCTTCACCCTTGCTATATGTTTGTTTTTCATATGGTACGGGCAGTATACGCAGCCGTTCACACAGTAGTTTGAAAGGTATAGCGGCGCAAACATAACAATGCGGTTGCCGTAAAACGCCTGTTTTATTTCGTTGGCAAGTTCATACATTCGTTTTACCTTTTCGGGGTCTTCACAGGCAAGCAAAACCGCCGCTTCGCGGTGGGTAAGCCCTGCGCAGGTAACGCCGTTGCCGCTTTTTTTCGGGCGCGCCTTTTCCAAAAGGCTGTCAATAAGTTCTAAGTTGTTTTTGTTTTCATCAGCGTAGGCTATTGCAGCAAGTATTTCTTCGTGGTTGATAAATTCTTCGGCTTTTAAAGATTTCGGGTTGTAAACAGCCATAATAATTGATATCTCCGTTCTGTTAAATTTCGGTTTTAATGTCGCCGCGGTCGGTCACTATTTCATAACCGATTGATTTCATCCGCGCGTTAAGGCAATTTCTGCATTCTGCCGATTCTTCGCCCGTGCAGATTTTATTATCGTAAAGCGCGTATTTTTTTCTTACGGCAATGGGTGAAAGATTGGGCATAACAACATTTGCGCCTGCCTTTATCCCTTTTTCCCGTCCCAATGGGTCAATCGTGCCGAGCGCGGTGGTAGACGGCAGCAGTATATTGGGCTTAATAAGCCGTATAAGCGATAAAAGGTAGGTTGTAAGTTCTGCCGTTCCGGCAGGAAAATCCGCAAACGGTGTGTCGCTTTGCGGTATGAAAGGCCCTATTCCGCACATTTGGGGCGAAAATTCCTCAATAAATTTAAGGTCTTTCGCCAAACAGTCGGTGGTTTGGTAAGGTGAGCCTACCATAAATCCGCATCCTACCTGAAATCCTAAGGCTTTAAGGTCGCGCAGACAGCGCATACGGTTGTCAAACGACATACCGTTCGGATGCAGTTTGGCGTAATGCTCACGGTCGGCGGTTTCGTGCCGTAAAAGATACCTGTCCGCACCTGCCTTTTTCATTTCGGCGTAATCCTCGGTCGGGTATTCCCCAAGCGAGAGCGTAACGGCGCAGTTGGGGTAAAGCTCTTTGATTTTTCTGACGGTTCGGCATACGCTTTTAACCGATATAATCCCCTCGCCCCCCTGCAATACAAAGGTCCTGAAACCGAGAGAGTAACCGTCTTTGCAGCAGGCAAGTATCTGTTCTTCGCTTAAAAGATAACGGTCGCAAGCGTTATTTGATTTTCGTATTCCGCAATAAAAACAGTCGTTTTTGCAATAGTTGCCTACTTCAATCAGTCCGCGCACATAAACGGCGGTACCGTATATTTTTCGCCGTGTTTTATCCGCGCGTGAAGCCGCGTCGGCGGCAAGTTCGGGTGTTCGCAGCTCAATCAGCTCGCGATATTCCGTTTCGGTCAGGCTTTTGCCGATTTCCAATCTGTCGAGCAGTTCCGTTCCTCTATTCATCATAAACTACATTAGAGTATGCGGTTTTAACGCTTACGCCTTCTATATTGCCGAGCTTTCCCGCAAGCGCCGCTATGGTGTCCTGCGGTGCGTCCAAAGCAATAGACACAATGTGGATGTTTCTTGTTTTGTAAGGCAGCCCCATTCGGCCTATTATGTATTCGCCGTATTCGTGCAAAGCCGCGTTAAGCTGCTCGGCTGAGTCGCTCTTTTCAACAATTATTGCCATCACGGCAACTCTTTTTTGCATATCGGTGTTTCCTCCTTTAAATATAAAAAACGCCCCGTGCTGGGGCGCAGTAATCCACATAAATAAAGTGAGTGTATTTATCCGCGCCCTTCAGTCAGGTAACCCTTTCGGTTGGGCATATAAATATTATTATCGCAATTATATCATATTTAATAACAGGTTTCAAGGACTATATTTTACCCGTATTGAAAAAAATTTCACGCGTGATATAATTATATGTAAACAATCTGTAAACTTATTTGATTTGTTGCCTCAACCTATGCAACAAGTACCGTTTTTTCGCCTATTAGTGAGGGGGCTTTATACCTCCATCATAAAATTAGGAGTGAAAAATGTTGTATATCAAAAAGGTGTGCGGATATGTCATTAAAGAAACAGACATATTTATGAAGGAAAAAGGCGCCTTGGATACCTTTAATCCACAAACAATTCAGAGTAAAAATTTCAAATGTTGGATTAACCATTCAGGAGATAGGATTTGCGGTGAGTGCAAAAAACATAAGGGAAAAATTTATTATATGGATGATAAAGTCGGCTCTAAACCTCCCCTACACATAAATTGCCGATGCGAAATTGTTCCTATGCGGGCAATTAGAGCGGGTGGTGCAACAAAAGATGGTGACAATGGTGCAGACTGGTGGTTAAAAAATTTAGGTATACTGCCTAAGTACTATATAACTGTGGAAGAACTTGAAAAATTGGGGTGGAACTACGGGGATAGACCCTCAAAATATGCCCCCCGGACGGATGCTAACCTGTGGGGAATATAATAATGATGATGATCGTTTGCCTCAAGGAAGCGGACGAATATGGTATGAAGCAGATATAAATTATACACCCGGTCGAAGAAACAGGCACAGGGTTGTTTGGTCAAATGACGGGCTTGTATTTGTTACATATGACCATTATGAAACATTTTACGAAATAGTATAGGAGATGCAGTAATGAAAAAAGAAAAGAAAATAACGCTTGATTTAACCGGTTGTAAAGACTGGTGGGAACTCCATGAAAAAATAAGGATAGCATTTGATTTCCCTGTTTGGTACGGCAAGAATTGGAGTGCGTTTTGGGATCTGATGAGAACCGATTGCAACGCAAACAAAGTAACGGTAATCGGCGAGAATACACTGTCTGATGAGGTCAAGCCGGAATTGGAGCATTTGCATAGGATACTTGACAGAACTCTTAAGGACCGTGAAAAAAACGGCTGGAAATTCAGCTACGAAATAAAAAACTGATACGGTATGCCCACCCCGTACTCTATATCGGAGTACGGGGTTTGTCTTTTGTAAATTATGCTCCCAAAACGAGCGCCGGTGCGATTTTTTATTTGACTTTACGGGCGCGGTATTGTAATATATAAATGTGTGACGATGCCCGTCACGATTTTAAGAAACGGGGTGCGTTTATGGCATTAGCATATAAAAGGATACTGTTGAAGTTAAGCGGTGAAGCGCTTGCAGGCGGTAAGGAAAGCGGACTTGACTTTGACACGATTGAAAAAATCTGCAAAAGCATTAAAAAATGTGTTGACGAAGGCTTGCAAATAGGTATAGTTGTAGGCGGCGGCAATTTCTGGAGAGGGCGCAGCAGCGGAAATATGGACCGTACCCGTGCCGACCATATGGGAATGCTTGCAACCGCAATAAACGCCCTTGCAGTTGCCGATACGCTTGAGCAAATGGGCGTAACTTCAAGGGTGCAAACGGGTATAAGCATGCCGCAGATTGCCGAGCCTTATATAAGGAACCGTGCGGTAAGGCATCTTGAAAAAGGCCGTGTGACCGTTTTCGGATGCGGAACGGGAAATCCCTTCTTCTCAACCGATACGGGCGCCGCTTTAAGAGCCGCCGAAATAAATGCCGATATTATTTTTAAAGCAACAAATGTTGACGGTGTTTATGACAAAGACCCGAATAAATATCCCGACGCTAAAAAATACGACCACCTTACATATCACGAGGTGTTGGATAAAGAGTTAAAGGTTATGGACAGCACCGCTGCCTCGCTGTGTATGGATAACGGTATTGATATTCTGGTGTTCAACCTTGACGATCCCGAAAATATATACAGGGCTGCCTGCGGCGAAAAGGTCGGCACTGTTGTAAGCAAATAAACCCTATTTATTACGGAGGTAAATTTATGGACAGCATTATTAAAAACGCAGAGCAAAAAATGGATAAATCGGTTGCGGCTCTGGACAGAGAGTTCGGCTCGGTTCGCGCAGGACGCGCAAATCCCTCAATTCTTGATAAAGTTTCGGTGGATTATTACGGTGTGGCAACCCCTGTGCAGCAGGTGGCAACCATTTCGGTGCCCGACGGCCGCACGATTATGATCCAGCCCTGGGATACAAGCCTTTTAAACGCTGTTGAAAAGGCTATAAACATAGCGGATATCGGCATTAATCCGAATAATGACGGTAAGGTCATCCGCCTGTCGTTCCCCCCGCTTACAGAGGAACGCAGAAAAGAACTTGTTAAGGAAATTCATTCTATGAGCGAGGGCGGCAAGGTCAATGTCCGCAATATCCGCCGCGACGCTATAGATAAAATAAAGGCTATGAAAAAGAACAACGAGATAACCGAGGACGATATGCAGAACGGCGAAAAAAAGGTGCAGAATTTGACCGACCGTTTCTGTAAAGAAATCGACAACCTTACATCTGCAAAAGAAAAAGAAATAATGGAAATCTGATTTTTCTGCCGGTTTGCGGAGTTTCCTCAAACGCGGCTGAATCGGACTGTTTGTATTATTCCCCACCGACCGTGCGGCGTTTCTCTGCGCCCGTATGCCGTTCGGTGGGCTTTTGAAAGAGTGAGAGATTTGTTTTTTAAAAAGAAAAAATCGGCACTGCCTGCAGAAAGGGTTATCCCTGAACATATCGGCATAATAATGGACGGTAACGGCAGGTGGGCAAAGCGGCGCGGATTGCCGCGCTCGGCAGGTCACGCCGCAGGCGCTAAAAATTTTAAAACAATAGCAAGGTACTGCAATAAAATCGGCGTAAAGTATTTAACCGTTTATGTCTTTTCAACCGAGAATTGGAAACGACCCAAAGCGGAAGTGGATAATATTATGAAACTGCTGCGCGATTACCTTTCCGATGTTGACGCGTACAAAAGCGAAAATATCGGCCTTAGATTTATAGGCGAGCGCGCCGCGCTTGATGATGATATTAATCGCCTTATCGACCACGCCGAGGAAACCTCGGCAACCGCTACGGGGCTTACGGTTAATATGGCGCTTAATTACGGCGGCAGGGATGAAATCGTCCACGCTGTTAAAAAAATAACCGAGCGTGCGCTCAGCGGCGAACTCTCAACCAATGATATAACCGAGCAAACGGTAAGTGACAATATTTATACCGCAGGTCAGCCCGACCCCGATTTTATAATAAGACCGAGCGGAGAATTCCGCCTGTCAAACTTCCTTATATGGCAGTCCGCATATTCGGAATTTTGGTATTCTGATGTCCTGTGGCCCGATTTTTCCACGCGCGACCTTGACCGTGCGATAGATGATTTTAATAAAAGGAACCGCCGTTTCGGCGGCGTTTAAAAAGCGGCACATATGTTTCCGCTTTCGGAGGAAGATTATGAAAACAAGAATAATTTCGGCTTTGGTTGCGCTCCTGCTGCTGGCAGGCGTGCTGTATGCAGGCGGATACTACCCTATTGTGGTAACGGTATTTTTGGCGGCGCTTGCGGTGGTTGCGGTGTTTGAAGCGCTTAAAACAACGGGACTTGTAAAAAACCGCGTCCTGCTTACGGCTGCCGCAATATATGCCGCCGCCGCACCCTTTGTTTATGAATACGGCTCAAAAATCGGCGTAGACTCTATGCATATGAATGTCCTGTTCGGCGTAGCAACGGTAATAATTACTCTGTTTTGTTATAAAAGTACCGAACCGCTTGAAATGTGCGCCGCATTCTGCCTGCCCGTGTTCACCACATTCGCACTTTCAACTCTTGCAATGCTTATAAATAAAGGGCTTATCTACTTTTTGCTCACCTGTGCTTTTGCCTGGGGGTGCGATACAGGCGCGTATTTTACGGGCGTGTTCTTCGGCAAACATAAAATGGCGCCCGTGTTAAGCCCTAAAAAAACATGGGAGGGCGCTGTCGGCGGCGTCGTTATAGCAACGGGTATAGCGGTTGCAATAGGCGCAATTTACAACTCTGCCGTTTCGGCCGTTCACGCAAAATTGTGGCTTATAGCGGTTATAACTCCCTTCTTTGCCGTACTCGGTATGATGGGCGACCTTATCGCCTCGTTTATAAAACGCAAAACGGGAATAAAGGACTACGGTAAGATTATGCCCGGTCACGGCGGCGTGCTTGACCGTTTTGACAGTATTATGTTAATTGCGCCATGTTTTTGGTCGCTCAGCAGAATAATAGATATAGTTAAGTAAATATGATAGAAGTGAACAGGTTGAATAAATGTATTTCGGTTTTGGGCTCTACCGGTTCTATCGGCACCCAGACCATTGAGGTTGCCGCGCGGCTCGGCATAAAGGTTTCGGCTCTTGCAGCGTCGGGCAGCCGTCCCGAATTGCTTGAAAATCAGGCAAGGCTCGTTAAACCTCGCATTGTTGCTGTGTCTGACGAAACAGCCGCGGCAGATGTGAAAACACGGCTTGCCGATACCGATATCCGCGTTCTGTCGGGCGAGGAGGGCGTTATTACAGCAGCTGCCGAACCGTCGGCAGATACCGTGGTAAGCGCAATTGTAGGTATCGCAGGGCTTAAACCCACCCTTGCCGCAATTAACGCTAAAAAAGATATAGCCCTTGCAAATAAGGAAACGCTTGTAACGGCAGGACCGATTGTAAACGCCGCTGCTGCCCGAAACGGAGTTAAAATTTACCCGGTTGACAGTGAACATTCGGCAATCTTTCAGTCTATGCAGGGCGTGCCCGAAGGTTCGGTAAAAAAGATAATCTTAACCGCGTCGGGCGGACCGTTTTTCGGCAAAACACGCGCCGAACTGCAAAATGTTACGCCTGCCGACGCACTTAAACACCCAAATTGGGATATGGGTGCAAAAATAACCATAGATTCGGCTACACTTATGAATAAGGGGTTTGAGGTCATAGAGGCGATTTTCCTTTTCGGCGTAACCGCCGATGATGTTGAGGTTGTGGTTCACCGCCAAAGCATCATTCATTCGGCAATAGAATTGGCTGACGGTGCGGTTATCGCTCAGCTCGGCACACCCGATATGAAACTGCCTATACAGTATGCCTTAACCTATCCCGAAAGGATTCCGTGTTCCGAAAAACGGCTTAGCCTTACCGATATCGGAATGCTGACTTTTCATAAACCCGATACCGAGGTTTTCGGCGCGCTTAAAGTATGTACCGACGCCGTAAGGCAGGGTGGGCTTAAACCCTGTGCCGTGAACGGCGCGAACGAAGCGGCGGTAGCCCTGTTTTTAAAAGGTAAACTGCCGTTTTTAAAGATTGCCGAATTGGCAAAGGGAGCAGCCGATGCCGAAAAAAGAACGGGTAATTTCACGCTTGGCGATGTGTTGGATGCAGACGCAGCGGCGCGAGAGTATGTTTATGCAAATGTTTAGGCTTGCAATTTTGCAGCCGTAGGGGGAAACCTTTATGTCAGTAATATCAAACATCTGGAGTACAGCCTGGCCTATCGCCGTTGCTATCCTTGCGTTTCTTGTAATGATAGCAATACACGAGTTCGGGCATTTTATCGCCGCAAAACTTACGGGCGTCAGGGTCAATGAATACTCAATAGGCTTCGGTCCGGCAATATTTAAAAAGCAGGGCAAAGAAACGCTTTATGCCGTGCGCATACTGCCATTCGGCGGATATTGCGCAATGGAGGGCGAGGATGAAACAAGTTCCGACCCACGAGCGTTTTGCAATGCCCGTGCCTGGAAACGCCTTATAATAATAGTTGCAGGCGCGTTTTTCAACCTTTTACTCGGGTTTATCATAGTAATGATAACACTTATTCCGCAAAAGATGTACGCAAGCAATATTGTGGCGCAGTTTGACGAAAATGCGGTAAGCTGTAATTACGGGCTTAGGGTAAAAGATGAAATCTTAGAGATTGACGGCAGAAAGATATATACCTATTACGATTTAAGTTACGCCTTTACAAATAAGGACGACGGAAAGATAGATATATTGGTTAATCGTGACGGTAAGGAAGTTGAACTTAAAGATGTCCGCTTTGCAACACAGACCGATAATGATATAACATACCTAACCCTTGATTTTAAGGTTTACGGGTATAAAAACAGTTTTGGTAATTTTATAAAACAGTCCTTCAAAACGACCCTGTCGTTCGGGGCGGTGGTGTGGCGTTCGCTTATCGACCTTATTTGCGGCAGATACGGCATTTCGGCAATATCGGGCCCTGTAGGAGTTACGGCGGCAATGAGTACCGCCGCAAAGTTCGGAATAATGAATTTCCTGCCCATAATCGCGCTTATAACCATAAACCTCGGCATATTTAATATGTTGCCGATACCTGCGCTTGACGGCAGCCGCGCCCTGTTTATTTTAATAGAAATAATATTCAGAAAACCCGTGCCGCCTAAGTACGAAAAGGTTATACACGCCGTGGGGCTTATTGCATTGCTGCTGTTTGCCGCGGTTATAAGTGTAAAGGATATAATTACGCTGTTTTAAAAAGGACGGACGGTTATGTATACTCACAGCAATACAAAAAAAGTTAAGGTAGGCAATATTTATATAGGCGGCGGCTCGCCCGTTACGGTGCAGTCGATGCTTAATATCCCTGCTCACGATATCGCCTCGTCGGTTGCGCAGGCAAAAGCGCTTGAAGCGGTAGGGTGCGAGATAATCCGCGCCGCCGTACCCGATATGGGCGCAGTGGAGCTTATAGCAAAACTTAAAGAGGCGGTTTCAGTTCCTATAGTTGCCGATATACATTTTGATTACCGTCTGGCAATCGAGTCGGCAGCGGCAGGGGTTGATAAAATAAGAATAAATCCCGGCAATATAGGGTCTGACGATAGGGTAAAAGCCGTTGTGACGGCTTGCCGCGCCAAAAACATCCCTATAAGGATAGGTGTAAATTCGGGCAGTGTGGAAAAATCGGCGCTTGCAAAATACGGCGGTCCGACAGCCGAGGCGTTGGTTGAAAGCGGTATGTATCATATAAAGCTGCTCGAAAAATTTGATTTTGACGATATTGTTTTGTCAATAAAATCTTCGGATGTAAAAACAATGTACGCTGCGTATGAAAAGGCAAGCGAAATCTGCCCGTATCCGCTGCATTTAGGTGTTACGGAAGCAGGTACACGCGAAATGGGTACGGTTGCTTCAGCCGCAGGGATAGGCGGTTTGCTGCTGCGCGGAATAGGCGATACCGTCCGCGTTTCGCTTACCGATGACCCGTTAGAGGAAGTAAGGGCGGCGCAAAGAATATTAAAGGCGGTCGGACTGCGCAAGGGCGGCGTCAGTTTCGTTTCCTGCCCAACCTGCGGCAGAACAAAAATCGACCTTATAAAAATCGCAAAAGAGGTGGAGGACCGCCTGGCATACTGCAATAAAAATATAACCGTTGCGGTTATGGGCTGCGTTGTAAACGGTCCGGGTGAGGCAAAAGAGGCCGATATCGGCATAGCCGGGGGCGACGGATGCGGCGTTATATTCAAAAAAGGCGAAGTCCTGCGCCGCGTACCCGAAAGCGAATTGACCGATGCGCTGCTTAAAGAAATAGAACTGCTTTAATCATAAGCTGCCGTGGGTATAAGTGTGTAAAAGAGGAATGTAAATAAATGAGCAAGCAAAAATTAAGCGATATTTTCGGCGGACTTATAAAAGATTTAGGCGATGTAATAAACAGCGCCGAGGTTCTTGCCTGTAATATAGATACCGAAAAGCGCGAACTGACGGTATCCTGCCGATATTCCGAATATGTAAGCAGCGGTAAAATCGACGAACTGAGGGATAAGGTCAAAAAGTCGCTGGGGCTTAACCGCGCTGCGATTGCGTCTTACTATCCGCCCGAGTGCTTTTGCACCGAGGCGGCTCGTGACCTTGCCGAAAAATTAAGACTTACCGATTTTTCGTATAACGGCTTTTTTAAGGACGCGCAGTATGGCTTTGACGGTGAAAAGGTTACTGTAACATTGGCGCACGGCGGCTATGATACCATAACTGCGGCAGGCTTTGAAAAAAAGTATATAAATACTGTCAAACGCCGTTTTTCGCGTGATATAACTCTTGAGTTTACGGGCGTTTTATCGTCCGACAGTGAAATCCGGTTTGATGATTTTGTACCTGCAAATTATTCCGACAGCGACGCGCCGCAGGAATTTGACAGCGCACCGCCGCAGGAATTTGTACCCGAAGAAAAACCGATAATAGAGTGCGAGGATATCCCTGCCGTACCCGACAGTTTTGAGGTGGTTTACGGCAAGGGTATACGCGGCGTGCCCATAACTATGTCAAGCGTGAGCGAGGCGCTCCCGTCTTTTATCGTGTGGGGCGAAATTTTTAAGGTTGAAACCGCACCAACAAGAAAAGGCGATAAGCAAAGGGTGAATATCCAGTTTTCGGACGAAACCGACTCGCTTATAATAAAGTTTTATGTTAAAAATGAGAATATGGGCGAACTCGGCAGCCTTAAAGCAGGGCAGTGCATACTTGTGCGCGGTTCACAAAAGTATGACGATTGGGAAAAATGCACCGTGGTTACCCCCCAAAGCATAAACCGCTTTAAAAGAAAATTAAAAACCGACGATTACCCGTCGGGCAGAAGAACAGAACTGCACGCCCATACCAATATGTCGGCAATGGACGGGCTTACAAGCGCGTCGGCACTTGTTAAAACAGCATACAAATGGGGTCATAAGGCGGTTGCGATTACCGACCACGGTGTGGTGCAGTCTTTCCCCGAAGTAATGAATACATATGACAGCATTACGGAGGATGACCCCGATACCGATTTTAAGGTGATTTACGGTGTTGAGGGGTACTTTGTCAATGACCTTGCCACTGCGGTTGAGGGTAACGGCGATATGCCGCTTGACGGTGATTTTGTTGTTTTTGATATTGAAACCACAGGGCTTTCGGTAGCTACCGAGCGTATAACCGAAATAGGTGCGGTAAAATATTCTGGCGGTGAAATAGGGGAGACATTTTCGATATTTGTTGACCCCGAAAAGCACATTCCCGAAAAGATAACCGAACTTACCGGAATTACTGACGAAATGGTTAAAGGCGCGCCCAAAGAGGGCGAGGCTGTAAAACAGTTTCTTGATTTTTGCGGCGGCGCGGCGCTTGTTGCTCATAACGCAGGATTTGATATTTCCTTTATCCGCGCAGCTGCGGCAAGGGCGAATATTAAATTCGATCCGCTTTATATAGATACGGTAGTAATGGCAAGAAGCCTTATAAAAGATTTAACCAATGCTAAACTTGATACCGTCGCAAAGGCGCTTAATCTCAGAAATTTCAATCATCACCGCGCCTGTGACGATGCCGCCATTCTTGCGGAAATATTTCACTGCCTGCTTGAACGATTGGCTGAAAAAGCAACCTGCAAAACGGTTTCTGAACTTAATACAAGCCTTACGGGCGGCGACCCTAAAAAACTTAAAATGTACCATATTATCCTGCTTGTTAAAAATCAGGCAGGTATGAAAAATCTGTATAAAATAATCTCGCATTCGCATTTGGATTACTATCGCCGCCGTCCCCGTATACCTAAAACACTGCTTAATAAATATCGTGAGGGGCTTATAATCGGCAGCGCCTGCGAACAGGGCGAACTTTACCGCGCCGTGTTTGAAGAGCGCCCGTTTGAAGATCTTTTGAAAATAGCGGAGTATTACGATTATCTTGAAATACAGCCGGACGGAAACAATGAGTTTATGGTGCGCAACGGGCAGGTAAGTTCCGTAGAACAACTGCACGAAATAAACCGGACCATTATAAAACTTGCCGATACCCTCTCAAAACCCGTTGTTGCGACGGGTGATGTCCACTTTCTTAAAAAAAGCGACGCTGTTTTGCGTAAAATCCTTATGGCGTCACAGGGATTTTCGGATGCCGATAATCAAGCACCCCTTTATTTTAAAACAACGGGCGAAATGATGGACGATTTTTCATATCTCGGCGACCGTGCCGCCGAAATTGTTATAGATAACCCTGCAAAAATAGCAAATATGATTGAAAGGGGGATACGCCCCGTGCCGCGCGGCAATTTTCCCCCGTCAATTGAGGGCGCGGAACAGATATTAACCGATGTAGTTATGAAAAAAGCGCACGAGGTGTACGGTGAAAAACTGCCCGAAACGGTGGAAAAAAGGCTTGATAAAGAACTTAACTCAATCATAAAGCACGGTTTTGCAATAATGTATGTTACCGCGCAGAAACTTGTTGCCGATTCCGTGGAGCACGGCTATCTGGTAGGTTCGCGTGGGTCGGTCGGCTCGTCTTTCGTTGCAACAATGGCAGGTATATCCGAGGTTAACCCCCTGCCGCCGCACTATGTGTGCCCAAAATGCAAACATTGCGAATTTGTTGACAGTGAGGATTATAAGTCGGGCTTTGACCTGCCTCCCAAAAATTGCCCCGAGTGCGGAACCGATATGCACCGCGACGGTCACGATATCCCCTTTGAAACTTTTTTGGGATTTAACGGTGATAAAGTACCCGATATTGACCTTAACTTTTCAAACGAATATCAGTCGTTTGCTCATAAATTTACCGAAAAACTTTTCGGCCCCGATAACGTATTTAAAGCAGGTACCATATCAACAGTTGCCGAAAAAACCGCTTACGGATATGTTAAAAAGTATGAGGAAGAACGCGGCATTACATATAATAAAGCCGAGGAAAACCGCCTTGCAGAACTGCTTTTTAAGGCTTCTGTTAAGCGCACAACGGGTCAGCACCCAGGCGGAATGGTCGTCGTCCCGTCAGACCACGAGGTGTACGATTTTTGTCCGGTTCAACACCCTGCCGATGACGCAAATTCCGATACCGTAACCACACATTTTGACTTCCATTCGATACACGATACTATTCTTAAACTTGATGAACTCGGTCATGTAAACCCCACAATATGTAAATATCTCGGCGAATATACGGGCATACCCGTAACCGAGGTTTCAATGAGCGACCCGAAGGTTATGAGCCTGTTTACTTCGCCCGAAGCACTCGGCGTTACCGAGGAGCAGATTTTTGCAAAAACGGGTACATATTCGCTGCCCGAATTCGGTACGAAATTTGCAATGGATATGCTTATTGATGCACAGCCCCATACATTTGATGACCTTTTGCAGATTTCGGGACTGTCCCACGGTACCGATGTTTGGGTAGGCAACGCGCAGGACCTTATAAGGGACGGCACCTGCACAATTTCAAGCGTTATAGGAACGCGTGACAGTATTATGGTGTACCTTATGCGCCGCGGACTTGATTCGGGTATGGCTTTTAAAATTATGGAGATTACCCGTAAAGGTAAAGCGCCTAAATTGCTTACCGATGAGCATAAGTCGGCAATGCGTGAACACGGCGTGCCGGAATGGTACATAAATTCCTGCCTTAAAATTAAATATATGTTCCCTAAAGCCCACGCCGCGGCATATGTTATTTCGGCTTTGCGGCTCGGTTGGTACAAGGTCTACCGCCCTATAGAATACTACTGCGCCTACTTTACCGCGCGCCCCGAAGATGTTGATGTTGAAACCATTTTAAAGGGCAAAGAGGCGGTGCGCCACCGTGTGCTTGAACTCCAGTCTATGGGATTTGACCTTTCGGTTAAGGATAAAGCGGTGCTTGAAAACCTTAAAATATTTAATGAAATGATGGAAAGAGGGCTGGAGGTGCTTCCGATAGATATCCGCCGCTCTCACGCAACCCACTATATCCCCGAAAACGGAAAGATGCGCCTGCCGTTCGGTGCGCTCGCAGGTGTCGGCGATAAGGCTGCCGTTTCACTGTACGAGGCGGTTAAAAACGGCGGTGTTCTCTCAATTGAAGAAATCCAAAGGGAATCGGGAATATCCAAAACGGTTATTGAGTCTTTAAGGGCAATCGGCGCGCTTGACGGTGTCCCGGAAACCAATCAGCTTACCTTTATGAGTTTCTTCGGAGGTGACAGCGGTGAAAAACGTGCAGATGAACCTCAGCTCGAAAAAGCGGCAAAAAAATCGGGTAAAGCAAAATCAACCGCAGACCAACTCGCTTTAATGTGAATTTAACAGGTTTTGTAAAAAATAGCGTGAATACCACCAAGATATTCACGCTATTTTTGTACTGTTTGCACAATAAAAGTTACAAAGTAACAAAAAGTATTGCAGTTTTGTAACTTTTTGATATAATTGAATACAGTTTTTCGTTTAACAACTGTATTCGGAGTTGATAAAATGTTTATTAAAACGGCAATGAATAAATCGGCAAAGTTAATAAAGTCGGTTTGCTCTGCTATTTTTAATACAGCAAAATCAGCCGCGTGCCGTTTCGGCAGGGGGCTTAAATATCTGTTTGCCGAACTTCCGGTAAGCGCTTTCCGCGCAACCGTAAACGCCTTTAAAGCGTCGGGCGCAGAAAACGGATTTAAAAGATGCCGCCTTTTCTTTAAACATATCGGGCTGTGCGTTTCTTCAAATCGCCGCAAATTTGTAAAACTCACCGCGGTTGCTGCCGCTGTGGTGCTAGTTGCCACGGTTGTCGCAACAAGTGGAATCTGGAGCCGCATAAGGGTTGCCGTAAGGGTAAAATATAATGATGAATATATCGGCACAATCCGCTCTGCCGAACTTTTTAACGATACCGTTAAATCTATGCGTGACCGTATTGTGTATGACGGGTCGGACGAACTTATAACAAAAGCAACATTTGATACTGTTTTGGTTTTTGAAGATGAAATTGAATCACCCACAGACCTTACGGATAAGGCTTTAAGCCATACCGACGGTATAACCGAAGCGTACGGTCTTTTTGTAAACGGCGAACTTTGCTCCGCAAGCGAAGATCAGAATATTTACAACACCTGTATGAATACCAAACTGTCAGACGCGCAGGCGGCTTTTGCCGGGCAAAGCAGCAGCGTAAGTTTTTGCGAAGATGTTAAGGTTGAAAAGGCTTATTTCTCGGATGAAGTAATCGAAAACCAATCCGAAATCGAAAATGAATTTAACGACTATCCGCTTACCGTAATGGTATCGGTTGAAGAAGTAACCGAAACCGAAGTGCCTTTTGAAACCGTTGAAAATAAAGACGATAAAAAGGTGCAGGGTTACCGCAAAGTTACTTCGGCAGGTTCTAACGGTACGGCAAAAACCATTTCAAATGTCTGCTATGTAAACGGCGAAGAGGTTTCAAGAACCGTAATTTCAACCGAAAATATAGTAGAACCGGTAGCCGAGCAGGTTACGGTGGGTACCGCAACTACAGGTACCGTATCGGCAACACACAGTATGTCCGCCGCTAAAGAGGACTACAGCAGTTACGGCTTTACCTGGCCCGTTGCAAAGAACTCCAAAATGCGCGTTACCTGCTATTACGGGGACGGCAGAAATCATAAGGGTATGGATATTGTTTCTCCTGCAGGCACCGCAATTTACTCGGTAGCGGACGGTGTGGTAATATCCGCAGGTTACAATGCCGCAGGCTCCGGCTTCGGCAACTGCGTATTGGTTGAACATTCAAACGGTTTGCGTACCCTTTACGCACATTGCAGTGAGCTGTATGTTTCGGCAGGCGATGTTGTAAAACGCGGCGAGCAGATTGCAGCCGTGGGCAACACCGGAGATTCGGACGGTAACCACCTGCATTTCGAGGTTCGCGTGGGCAGCAACAGAGTTGACCCTGCTCCCTATCTCGGAATAAACCGATAATTGTTTTTAGGTATATAGATTATTCGCCGCAGGGGCAAAACCTGCGGCGTTTTTTGTGCCCGTAAAATCATTGCTTTTGCCTTGACAATAAAATAAAAGGCGGCTACAATGGTGGTGAGGTAAAGTTTAAGCCGCAGAAAGGTTTACTGTATATGAGGTGTGAAACTATGAATTATATAAAAGAACCCGAAAAATCCATTCCCGTTTTAAAGGAATATGATACCGTTGTGGCAGGCGGCGGAATTGCAGGAATTTCGGCGGCGCTTGCTGCAGCAAGAAACGGTGCTTCGGTTCTGCTTATCGAGCGTGAATTTTTACTTGGCGGTCTTGCTACGCTTGGGCTCGTTACCGTCTACCTGCCGATTTGTGACGGAAACGGCAGGCAGGTCTGTTACGGCATAGCTGAAGAACTGTTAAGGCTATCGGTACGTCACGGCTGTGAGGGCAGCCCTTGTACCCAATGGTTGGGAAACGGTACGGTTGAAGAGCGCAAAAAAAGGCGCTTTGATGTTCAGTATAACCCGTATGTGTTTGCAATAGAGGTTGAACAGCTTTTAAGAAAGAGCGGCGTTGATATACTTTACGGAACTGCCGTTTGCAACACTATAGTTGAAGATGGCAAAATAACTCATATAATGATTGAAAACAAATCAGGACGCACCGCAGTTAAACTTAAAAACATTGTTGATACAACAGGAGATGCCGATATCTGTAAATTAAGTGGGGAAGACACCGCAATTTTCAAACAAGGTAATGTTCCCGCCTCTTGGTATTACGCCACCGAAGACGGCAAGTTTTCCCTTAGAACTATCGGCTTTTGCGACATTCCCGATTCGCAAAAAACACCTGAACAGTTAGCAGCAGATAAATCGTCAATGCGTTTCACGGGTTTGGATGCGGATGAACTTACAAGGCTTACTATGTATTCGCACGATACATTGCTTAGTAAATTTTTAGAGGGCGGCGGTGTCTCGTCCGAGAGAACTGTTTCAAGCCTTGCAACCATACCCCAAATAAGGATGACGCGCCGCCTGGAGGGCACTTATACTCAGAACGAGAATGAGATGCATTGCGAATTTGAAGACAGCGCAGGGTTGTATGCCGCGTGGAACAAGGTAGGCGCGGTATACGAACTTCCGCTTAGAACGCTTTACGGTAAAAAAATATCAAACCTCATAACAGCCGGGCGCTGCATTTCGGTTACGGATTCATTGTGGGATATAACCCGTGTAATACCCGTGTGCGCGGTAAGCGGTCAGGCGGCAGGTACCGCCGCGGCAATTACTGATGATTTTAAAACCACCGATATCGGTAAACTCCAAACAATTTTAAAATCCGCAGGCGTAGTATTGCACGAAAAGGACTTATAATAAATTTTATATAAAATTTTTAAGCGTTGCCGCAAATGGGTTAAATCATCTGCGGCAACGCTTTTTGCTTAATATAATTACGGTTTATTCGGCTTGTTCACCGTTATTGAATCTGTTTATTATTTCGTCGGATAAACCGCGGCACACGGCGGTAATTTTATGTATCATTTCAATCGAGTCGTCCCTCATACCCGATATTATCCAGTCATATATAAGCCCGAACAATTGGCATTTAAAAAATCGGATAATTATTTCGCGCACTTCAGGGCTTGTCTGCCCGTCGGGGAATGCGGTTTTTACATAGGCGGTAATAACATATTCGCATATCCGCATAAGCGACCGCTCATACATATCGCGGTTTACCGAGTTGAATATGTGATATATTGCCTTTTTATTTTTAA
>CAVALG010000031.1:0-2728 GCA_963589585.1 Roseburia sp. AF12-17LB | reverse complement strand
CCGCAACGGCATTTGCGCCGGCGGTAGAGGTGTCTGTATAGGTCCAATCGTAAACAACATCGTTTCTGATTATCGGGATTATCTCGGTTTCTTCCTTAGAGCAAGCTGCACAAACACGCTTTTTAAGGCCTGCCGAAGTTTCGGTTGCAGGGGTTACAATTTCCCACTCACCCCAGGAATGTCCCGTAGCAGGTACGGTTTCGGTCACGGTCTGCCCGCAAGCCGAGCAAATTCCCGTCTGTTCTCCGTCCGTGGTACAGGTTACAGGCTTAATAACCGTAACATTACCGCATTTATGGCCTGCTGCCGGAATTACGGCCTCATTTTCATAATCGCAGCGCGAGCAGGTGGTTACTATCCTGCCTGCCGCTGTACAGGTAGCCTCCGTTCGGTTTTCTATATAATCGTGACCGAGCGCGCCTATTGTTTCGCCGCCGGAAATATGAGTTCCGCAATCGGCACAAATTACTTCAGCAGTTTTACCTGTTGCAGTGCAGGTTGCTGGAATTTCGGCAATCGTTTTGGTGTTTTGGTGTTTGCAAATCTCATTTGCGCATTTAATGTACTCCGATTTTGCAGAGTAATATCTTGATGTAAAGTTATAATTGCCTATACCCCAATAACTTCTTGCAAGCCCGAACATAGGAATAAATGAGGTGATGTTGCTGTCGATATTGGCAAAGTCATCCTCGGTAATCGTTATCGGCTCTGCATCTGCATAGTATGTTTCCTTTTTGGACTTGTTGTAATAAGCGGAATTAACCGCTACCGTAACGGAACTGCCGTTTGCGGTTATGGTATATGTATGCGTAAGGGACGCAACACCGGAAGCGCCTATATCAGGCACATCCATAGCATTTCTGTATTGATTAGAGCCGGTATATACACCGTTCTTTGCCAGATTAAGCGGTTTTCTGAGCAATATTTTGCCGCTTTGGTCCTGCATAATCAAATATGCGCCGCGAAAACCGTTGCTTTCGCTTTCCGAAACAACCCACACAAAGCACGATTTTGTTACTGCCGAATCGCCGCTGCCGTAAGTAATATTTCCTATAACCGCCGCGCCGGCTCCCGCGCTGTTGCCGTTGCTGCCGCCTGCGTTATTTGGGGCGGTCATAGTAAATTTATACGGTTCAAAGCCTGTAGGCGTATTAAACAGTACGGTTGTGTACTCGGGTTTTGCCGGAATTTCCAAATATCCTGCCGTCTTGTAAGTTATTTTATCGGCGGAAGTACCGGGAATAACGGCTGAGTTTTCAAGCGTTGCTGCAACATCTGCCTCCCCCGCACTTTCATCCGCATAATTCCAATCATATGCCGCACCCTCTTTAAGCGGTAATATCCATTGAATTACACTCTCGGAACAGTCTTTGCACGAGCCGCGTCTTTGACCTGCTTCCGAATATGAGGGTTCTGAAATGATTTCCCATTTGCCGACATTATGTGACGCAGGGATAGGAACCGAATAACTGTCGCCGCAGCGCGAGCAGGTGTACTTTATACTTCCGTCGGTTGTGCATGTTTTGGGGGTGGTAACCGCAACATAGTTATGGTCGAGCGGATCAACCTTGTTGTTTATCATAACATATCCGCAAACGGTACAGGTATTGGTGGTATATCCGCCCGTTGTGCAGGTTGCGGGAGTTACAACACTTCTGTAAGTATGGCTTGAATAGTCATAATTGTATTTTTTAACATATCCGCATTTTGAGCAAACTCTGTATGTATAGCCCGAATTGCAGCTTTTTTCAACCGTGCCCTCTTCGCCGTATGTATGTGTTGCGCAAGGATGATCGCTGTCATCACGGTCATATTTTTGCGAAAACAGCCAGGTTATATACTCGGGGTGTTTTTCAACATACTCCCAGGCCTCGTGCCCCACACCGTCAAGTTCACTGTATTTAAGTCTGTTATCCGCAAATTTTCTGATGGCTTTAACCATAACAGGTGTGCTTGTTTCAAAATCGACAATCTTATCCTTATTGCCATGCAGCGTCCATATAGGTATTTTTGAAAGGATTTCGGCCTTAGTCGGGTCGCCTGCGCCGCATATCGGCAAAGCAGCCGCAAAGACAGAGGGGTGGCGTGTTATTAAATCCCAAGTTCCGTATCCGCCCATAGAAAGACCCATTGCATACACACGGTCGTTATCTGCAGAATATGTTTCTTTTATATACTCTATAAGCTGAATAACGGTTTTCAACTGGTCGGTTTCAGGCAATTCATCGGTACTGTAGCAACCGTCAACACCTACAGCATCTACCCATCTTTTGTTCGGCGGACATTGCGGCGCAATTACTATTGCATCGTGCAGTTCGCTTGTTTCCGAAGCAAAAAGGTCGTCTATAAATACGCTTAATTGTGAGGTGTTATCCGAACCGCGCGCATCCAAACCGTGCAAAAAAACAACTACAGGATATTCTTTTGTTTCATCGTAATTTTCGGGTATGTGCAGTCTGTACCCAAGCTTAATTTCGCCCTCAAAGGTATGTTCTTCAAAGGCTGTGTAAACATCGGTATTAACCGCCGACACTGTAAACGCGCCTGCAAACATAGTTATTAAAATAACCGTTGCCGCGATAACAGCCGTCGCTTTTCTGATTATTTTGTTCATATGCTGTTCTCCAATCTGTTTGATTATATAAACGCTTACTTTAGCAACCGTGTTAATGCTTATTTACGGGGAATTCGGTTATTACCTTAGCGTTATATTGCAAAAGCAAAATTG